>SHZE01000033.1 GCA_009692435.1 Deltaproteobacteria bacterium
GTAATCCCTTCGCTGAGATCGGGTCGATACGCACCTGGACCAAACACGGCTTTGCCTCCCTTGTTTGAATGTTGGGACCCAAACTATACGATACATGCTCCTCGAAGGCCATAATAAAACCCGGCAAAGATGCTATAGTCTCGAAAAATACCAATGTCATTTTTTTCGCTTGCTGCGGTCGAGGCACGGGCTGTTTTCCAGGGGTTGCAACAGTCGAGCGTATGCCTTGTCCGCCGTCGGCAGGCACGGGAAACCGGTGTCGAGAGTCACTGATTGAGATTGGGCCCTGCCCACGATGTCATGTCAGCTTTGGGCGGTATCGTCCATTGCCCATCGTGTTTGGCGCGGAGAGTGATCTCACTGGTTGATAGAGCTATGGATGAAAAGCGCGTGGGGCAAGTTAGAGTTGGGCAAGGTGTATGGGGGCGAAAATCAGGATGAGTACGAGATATTGGACCGCATAGAGACGCCACAGGAAAGCATAGAAAGGTTTGGCCCCATCGCCATCCGGCTGAAGTTCGGAACGGAGGAGATGTATGAATTTTACGGTGAAGATAATGAAGAGCGGTGTTTCTATCATGAACCCGATTTCAAGGTGAAACAGGCGAGGAAAGGTCAGTAACCAAATGGCAAAGCCCAAGAATGCGGCAACAAAAGCTGAGAGACAAATGAAAGCGGTCTTTGTCGCCCCCAAGGCAAGTGCAAAGCTGCGATACCCACCTTCACGATCTCCACGCATGTCTGGAATATCCTCGAAGGTGTTCATGCCCACGCAGAACAGTACGGCAAAGGTGAGGATAAACCCGAGGTATACCCATCCCTGATGCAATGTTGGCACGAGCCAAGACGCGGTCAGAAATCCGACGGTCGGAAACATTACCCCGCGGGCGCTCAATGTAAAGAGTTTAGTCAACCAGGGACTTTGTCGGATCTTCCGACTGCCAAAACGAGGGATAGAGTAGGCGACCGTTGCCCAGGTCATGAATCCCACAAAGCTGAACGCGAGCCATAGCGGCATAACCCACCAGACAAGGAACGAACCTACGACTCCCGTGCTGAGACTCACCGCCCACGCCTGCGCCACGGTCATCACGCCTGAGGGTAACGGAAAGTCAGGTTTGTTGATCCGATCGACTGGCAGGTCGTAGATTTGATTAATCCCATGACTCGCGATAGTCCACAAGGCGACGGCAAGGATCCAAGCCGCCATTTTGGTGAAGAGAACAAAGTCGTGAGGGGTAGCGGGAAGCAGGGCCACACAGATTGCCGCGCTCATAACCACGCTGCCGAGTGTCGACTCTGGGCGTGAGAAACGATAAAGGGCGCGGAGCCACTTACCGACAGAGTGTCCGGATTGGTTGGCTGATACCGCGTAGTGTGGGGAGATGGAAGAGACGGAGTTCATCCTGAGAAGGTCCTTTAGGTTTATGCCACGTTCCGCCAGAAGCCGAATGCTGATGCCGGATATCTTCGTTCTCTAAGAATTATCGCTTCTTGGGACATAATCTTTAGTGACAGCGCGGTGAGCGACCTATTTGTTAGCAAGAAGTCGTGCCTACGTACCAGACTTCATGAAATGCGAGGGGAAGACCAGGAGCAGCACTTTGATGGAGACGCGTTGCCGTGCGTCTCTTCGCGGAGGGGGTTCTCGGATGGGGTTGGTAAAGACTATCGGTGAGGATGCGCGATACTTCACGCTCTTTCATTATGACGCTACCGCGTTGTTCCTTCAATGACTTCCAGTGCATCGTTCGGTGTCTTCACCATCGTATACAACTCCCGAAACCGTTCGTGAATGAACGCTTCGGCAAAAGCACGTTCAAATTGCCGCAACAGGCCGTCGTAGTAATGGTTGGTATTCACGACGACAATCGGTTTGTGATGGAGGCCGAGCTGTTTGAACGAGATCATTTCCAGTATCTCTTCCAAGGTGCCAAACCCACCAGGCAGCGCGATATACGCATCGCCAAACTCGTCCAGCCCGCGCTTGCGCGAGCGCATATCGTCTACCGAGTGCATCTCATGGCCGTCCTGAGCATAGCCTCTTTCGACGAACCCGCTCAGGATCACACCGCGTATTTTGCCATTATGCGCGAGCGCGGCTTGGGCGAGAGCACCCATGAGGCCGATGTTCCCACCGCCATAAATGAGGGTGTGGCCACGCTGAGCAATCAGGCGACCTAATTCCGTCGCGACGTCAAGATATGGTTGCGCGACCCGTTTGCTGGAGGCGCAATACACCGTGAGTGAGAGTGGTCGTGGGGGAGTGGGAGAAAGCATGGGCTTCGGCAATTAAGAATTAAGAATTGAAGAATACGGAAGGGAAAAGTTCATATTTTTCATCCAGAACTCTTCATTTTTAATTCTTCATTCTCAATTGTTGCTAGAGCGCCTTCACTACGTCATCCATCGCGCTCCACTCCACGATCGGTGTGAGCTGACGCTTTAAGACCAGTCCGCTCGCCATGATCGTCGAGAAGGTCACGAAAGTTTTCGTGTGGTCTTGAATGTCGAGAATCAAAATAATTTTTGCTTCTTCGTTTGATGCCCAAGGACCGGCCTTGAGCGTGACGCCTTCGGGAAATCCGGTTTTCCCGCTAAGAACCCCTTGAAACATTTGGTGGATCTTCTTGGTGTTTTCCGGTGAGGTTTCGTTGAGCCAAATTTCGTCCAAATAGAGCGGCATAGTTCTTCCCTCCTTGTATATTTTTGCTTTCTCCCATCGGGGGCATAGCATAACCGGGAACCGGAGAACAGGGAGCCAGAGAGCACGGAGTTGTCCTGACTAGACACGGCGAAACGGACTTTGGTAGAAGGCACTGTAACTGACAGAGAGGAGGGAACCGATCATGGCGAAGAAAGCATTGTTAATCGGCATTAACCGTTACAAAATCCCCGGTGCAGACCTCCGTGGGTGTGTCAACGATGTGGAAAATATGAAAGACGTCCTTACGCAAATGTACGGCTTCGCCCGCAAAGACGTGGCGGTGATGACCGATTTTGCCGCGACCACGACAGCGATGAAGGCGGCGATAGGCCGATTGGTCAAAGACGCACGCTCAGGCGATGTCCTGCTGTTACACTATTCTGGACACGGGGCCAATGTGATTGATGCTAGTGGCGATGAGCCCGACCGGCGCGATGAGATTCTGTGTCCGACCGATCTTGATTGGCATAAACCGCTGCTCGATGACTGGTTGCGCAAGACCTTCAACCGGCTACGATCCGGTGTGAGTCTGACGGTCATCATGGACTGCTGTCACTCCGGATCGAATACACGGGCGTTGTTGCCACCAGACGCCCCCAGTATCCCCCGTTTCTTGCCGAATCCGCTGGATATTATGGAATCGGAGTCTGGCCGCAAACTGCGAGGCAAAGTTCAGGGAAGCCTGCGGGTCTCAACTGCCCCGAAGCGCAAGAAGTCCGATGTGGTCGATGCCGATATCCCAGAACTGCTGGTGACTGGCTGCCGTGATACCCAAACATCCGCCGATGCGTACATCGGTGGCAGCTACAACGGCGCACTCACTTATTGTCTGGTTGAGACACTCAAAGCCGCCGGTGGCAACATCTCCTATCATCAACTGCACGCAGGCACGATTAAACGTCTCAAGGACGGTGGATACGATCAGGTGCCACAGCTTGAAGGGCGTGCGGCGAAGTTCGATCGCCCTTTTCTTGCCCTCGAACCGTAATGGGCTCACGCGGGCTTTTGCGCCGCCACGAGGATGGAAAAAAAATATGCCGACGATGAAAATTGCCGGAGAGACGACTGGCCTCACACCAAGCGCACTCGCTGGTGAACGATTCGACGGGAAACTGAAAGTCACCGAACGTGCCGCTGTGCGGGCCGAGAAAGCACGAGCGGCGACAGGGACTCTGGTTTCCCTGAATGTCGCTGATGAGGATGTGATCGAAGTCGAACTTGATGGTGGCGTCAAATTGTGGACCACGGTGGACAAGTTCCGGGCGGACTTTGGCATGTCGCCGGTGCGCGATGCGGGCAGTGAGTATCTCAGTTTTCCCACCGAGATTGAAATCGGTGGACCCAATCGTGGTCCGGTCGGATGGGCCATTAAGGCGGTACGGGTATTCGACGTTGATCTTTCGGGCATGACTGTCTCAGGGTTGGCGCGTGCCTGGGAAGAGAAGCACATTCCATCCCCCGGCCTGTATCGCTGTCTCCAACCAGCGTCGGTGAAACTCGAACCTGTTGCCGCGCCCCTTCCAGCCGACCAACCGATACTGATTTTTCTCCACGGCACGGCGTCTTCGTTTGAGGGCAGCTTTGGCGCTTTATGGGGGGGCCGCAAAGTAAAGTTGGGACGACGTTGTTCAACGCCTATCACGGACACGTGTATGCCTTTCAGCACCGGACTTTCACGGAGAGTCCGATTGACAACGCCATCGCCCTGCTCGAACACCTTCCCGATAACGCCCGCCTGCATGTGGTGAGTCATTCGCGTGGGGGATTGATTGGGGAGCTGCTCTGTCGTGCGGCGGTCACGGCAGGGCGTGACCCGTTTGATGAGAAGGATGTCGCCTTGTTCGCGGATACCGAGGATGAGGACGGGGCGAAAGTGGACCGTGCCTCTGATCGTGCCGCACTCGCCATACTGAACGATCTCCTCAAGAGGAAGCACCCACGGATGGAGCGGTTCGTGCGCGTGGCCTGTCCCGCGCGGGGATCGACCCTCGCCTCGGAGCGCCTTGATCGCTGGTTGTCGGTTATGATGAACGTGCTCAGCTTGTGCGGCCTGCAAGGGTCGCTCTTTTTTGGGGCGGTGACGGACCTCATTTCCGCCATCGTCAAAGAACACACCGATCCCCGCACGTTACCGGGATTGGAAGCGATGATGCCGACCGCACCGTTGGTGAGATCATTGAATCGCCCCGACGTGACCGTCAATGCTGACCTGAGTGTGATCTCTGGCGACACCGAGGCTGGTGGGATCTGGGACAAGCTGAAGCTGCTCGCGTTGGATCGGTTCTATGAAGATGACCACGATCTGGCGGTCAACACCAGCTCCATGATTGGCGGCGCGCGGCGAATCGCCGGCGGGCGTTTCTTTTTCGATCACGGCGAGCAGGTCAACCATTTTCGCTATTTCGTGAACGACCGGACCGCCGAGAAGGTGCGCGATGGATTGTTGCGAGCGGACACGAGCCTCGAAGGATTTGCTCCTATTGAGGACCGGCCACGTCCGCCGATCGCGCGAGCCGCGCGTGGTGGGGCGAGACCTGCTGGGCCACGACCGGTGGTGTTTGTACTCCCTGGTATTATGGGAAGCCATCTCAAACGGGGCGGGAGTCGAGTGTGGCTGAACTTGCCGAATCTGCTGTTTGGTGGGTTGGAGGTGCTCCACATTGGTGCCGACGGCGTGACGCCCGATGGTCCCATCGAAGGGTATTACGAAGACCTGATTGAGTTTCTCAGTAACACCCACGAGGTGGTGCCCTTCGCGTTCGATTGGCGACTCTCGCTCCGTGAGGAAGCCCGACGACTTGCCGACCAGGTGCGCGCCACGCTCGATGAGACTGAACGTCGCCAACAGCCAGTGCGGCTGTTGGCGCACTCAATGGGTGGGTTGGTGGTGCGTACCATGATTGGCGATCACCCGGATGTCTGGACTCGGCTCTGCCGTCATCCGGGCGGACGCTTCATTATGTTGGGGACTCCCAATGGCGGCAGTTTTGTCATCCCGCGCACGCTCTTCGCGCAGGATAAGATCATCAAGCAACTCGCGCTGCTCGACCTGACGAATAGTCCCAAAGAGCTGCTGAAGACGATCAGCAAGTTTCCTGGCGTACTCGAAATGCTACCCGCCACGGGGGGTGGATTCGATTTCTTTCAGATCGACACCTGGCGGCAATTCGCCCATGCCGATGACAAAGGCTGGGTACTCCCGGATGAAGCGCGATTGCAAGCCGCCCTGGCGACGCGGGCGCTGCTGGACCAGAGCCCGATTGATCCCCAGCGCATGCTCTACGTCGCGGGCCGTGCGCCAAAGACTCCTGTGGCATTGGAAGTGGACGCCAGTGCCGCCCGAGGCCAACGCTTACGGTTCCTCTCCACCGCGCGAGGCGACGGGCGCGTGCCGTGGGAGACTGGCATCCCGCCTGGAGTCCGTGCCTGGTATGTGGACTGCGAACATGGCGACCTGGCCGCGCATGAGGCCGCATTTCCAGCGCTGCTCGAATTGCTACAGACCGGTCACACCACACGACTGCCACAAACCGCACCAGCAGTGATGCGTGGAACGGAACGCCTGGTGCTCGCGCGCGATATGGCGGACGCCTATCCCGATGAGCAAGAGCTTGCCGCCGCCGCGGTTGGGACACGCCGTCGTCACAAACCCGTCGCGTCACAACCACGAATCAAGGTGAGTATTGTCCACGGACACCTCGGTTTTACCGCTCATGCGGTTGTCGTGGGGCATTATCAGGGTGACACCGTGGTGAGTGCCGAGGCGGTGCTGGACCGCCTGTTGGACGGACGGTTACGCGAGCGATTACGTCTGGGCCTCTATCCCGGTGCGCTGGAGAGCGCCGACGTGTTTCTCAATCCTGGTGAAAAGCCAGGGGGAGCGATTGTCATTGGTTTGGGACGGGTAGGAGAGCTCACGCCCGGACATCTCAGCGCGAGTGTGACTCGTGGTGCGCTGCTGTACGCTTCGGCGTTAGTGGAACAGGCTCGGTTCTCCCCTGAGGATCAGCGGACCGGTCCTCTACCGGCGGCGATGACGACGTTGCTGATTGGCACTGGTGCCGGGGGACTAACGGTTGACGATTCCCTGTCCGCCATTCTGCGCGGGGTGGCGCGAGCGAACCGAACGCTGACCGAAAGCGGGCTAGGGAAGCGAGTGCTTTTGACTGTTGTCGATGTGCTGGAATTGTGGGAAGACCGCGCGGTGCTCGCGGCTCATGCGCTGTCGCGACTGACGGAGGACCCGCAATTGCGAGGCGTGTTTGAGGTCGAGCCGACAGTTCGGCAAACAGTGGGGGGACGCAAGCGCGTGACCTTTGACGAGCCGGGTGGGTGGTATCAACGCCTACGGATTACCGCCCAAGCCGACGGGACATTACGCTTTCAGGCCCTCACGAATCGAGCGCGGGCCGAGGTGAGTCTCCAGCCCACGCAACGAGCGTTAGTCGATCAGTTCATCACCCGCGCGATTACCGACCCTAGCAACGATCAACACACCGCGCGGACGCTGTTCGAGTTGTTGATTCCCAATCTCCTCAAGGAACAGGCGCCGGACCGGCAGGACCTGGTGTTGGTCGTGAATGACGACGCGGCCCGCTATCCGTGGGAGCTGATGCAGGATCGACGGGATAGCGAAGGGCTGCCGCTCGCGGTGCGGGCGGGACTCATTCGCCAACTGGAAACGGCGGAGTTTCGTGCCAACCCTCTTGGCGTGACGCAACTCAAGGCACTGGTGATCGGTGATCCTGTCAGTCAATTCGTCGAACTCACGGGGGCGCAAGGGGAAGCGGAACGGGTCGCGGCCATGCTTGAGCGGCAAGGGTTTACGGTCACAAAGAAAATCCGCACCCATGCGCAAGAGATTGTCGAAGCGTTGTTTGACGATGATTACCGCATCCTGCATCTCGCTGGACATGGAGTCTATCAATACCCCCTGGAGGCGCCAGCGCCGACAAGCGGAGAAGCGGCGTCCCAATCCCCATCTCACACTGTCAGTGGGATGGTGATTGGGACGAACGTGTTTCTGACTCCGACCGAAGTGGAACAGATGCGTCAAGTTCCAGAGCTGGTGTTTATCAATTGCTGTCACTTGGGGAAGATCGAAGGAGGAAAAGATACTGCCCGGAAAGATCGGCACATGTTGGCGGCGAACCTGGCGGCGCAGTTCCTTCGTATGGGAGTGCGTGCCGTGGTTGCGGCGGGGTGGGCGGTGGATGATGCCGCGGCTCAGACTTTCGCTTGTGAATTGTACGCAGGGTTGCTTGTCGGTGACCCATTTGGTGACGCCGTCCTGCGGGCGCGGAAGAAAACCTACGAGAGTCATGGCGCGGTGAATACGTGGGGTGCGTATCAGTGCTACGGCGATCCTGATTGGCGGCTGCGATCCGAACAAGGGACGCCCATCGGACCCCACGAAGAAAATCATTTTGTGGCTTCCGCCGAAGTCGTGCTCGCGCTCGACAATCTCACGAACGAAGCGAAAAACGCGAGCCCTGAGCAGCTTGAGGTACTCCGTGCGGCAGTGACCAAGCTGGAGAGTACGCTGACCCCGAACTGGCTCGCGCGGGCTGATGTCCGCATCGCTTTGCAGCAGGTGCATGGCGAGCTCGATATAAAAAAGGTCAAAAGGCAAACGTCAAAAGGCAAACGTCAAAAATGAAAAAATTCTTGACTACCCTAGACTCGTGCGAGACTCGTTTTGACGTGCCTTGGACTTGTTCGAGGTTGGCCCCCAGAGGAGGAACCTTTCAGGGGTAGGTTGTTCACCACAAGAAGAGCAGAGCCGTCATTCCCGCGCAGGCGGGCATCCAGTAATCCCGCAGTCCACAGGCTCTGCGCCTGGATGCCCGCCTGCGCGGGCACGACGGACCGGAGAAGCCACGCATACGGAAAACCTGGAAATTGTAGAAAACGAGAAAAATCTACCCTTCAAAGAGAGGAGGAACTCCTGTGATCGTACAACTTGTGACTCTCGTGCTCTTCGCGATGTTCTGGAGTGAGGAGAGTGTGGCCTGGGCCCAGAGCAAAGGCGGGGGCGCGAAGACCTGGAAAACCGTGGCCGAACTGTCAGCCAAAGACAAGGAGCGCATCGACTTTTCGACCGAGACTCCCCGCGATGCCACGTTCCCGTACCTCCCGGCGGAGCGGTATCCATTCGCGCCGCCCTATACCGCCGAGGAGATGGGGTTTCGTTCCATGGAATTTCCCCATCAACCGCGCTGGTCGTGTGTCTATGCCGATGCGGGAGCGACTATCGACCAGTGGGGACATCTGATCGTGCAGAGCAAAGCCGTGGGCCTGGTGGCCTATCACGGAACTCAAGGATTGTCGGAAGAACTCTATGCGACTCCGCCGGGTCAGACGTTTGTCACTTCGCTTTCGCAAGACACGGCGCCAGCGGAGAAGTATGGCAACCAATCGCTCTTCTCACGCTACCGGACCGACAAAACGTTCACCAAGAAAATCGACATGTTCGTCTATACCCCGGGATTGCGCCGCGTGCGGCGGCAACCCCAGCCGCGTCGCGGTGATCGTTTTCCCAATCAAGCCTTCACGTTCGATGATACCTTTGGACGTGATGCCTGGGAGTGGTCATGGCGCATCGTGGGGACGGACGTGCTGTATGAGACGTTACGCTTCCCGAAGGCACGGACCTCGCTCACCCTGACCGATGCCACCGGAAAGCTACACGATGTCTCCGCCAGTGAGATCAAACCGATGGGCAAAGACTATCCCGCCTACTTACCGGATGGTGGAGTCGCCTGTTACGTGGTCGAAGCGAAAGTCCGTGACGAATGGCTCCCTGACTACTACACCCCACGCATTCTCTATTGGTTGGACCAGCATGCCTTGTACCCTTTGCGTGTCGAAGAGTACGACCGTGAAGGGAAGCTGATCTTCATCGAGACCCGGGTGGCCGAGCATCGCAACCCCGCGCTGAAAGAGCGCGGCTATGGCATGCAGCTCGATTTGTATTGGGACGCCACGACCGATCTGATGACGTACTCGACCCACGATGGCCATCAACTGCGGGAGTGGACTGAAGAAGATAAGAAGTCATACTTCAATCCTGACTTTCTTCGGCGGGTCTGGTTCATCGGCGGCGTGAAAAGTCAGGCCGAGATTCACACGCCCGAAGAGTTCTTCCTGAGGCCAGCCTTATTCGAGGGCAAATTTCCCGACGAGCGGAACATCAGCTTACCGCCCGACCTGCGTGCCCGTATCGACGCCCAAGAAAAAGCGGGGCAACTGGTGTTCACAGAAGAGGTGGCAGGGCGATAAGTTCGGAGTCTTCTGAGTAGGGTGCGCTCCGCGCACCAGACATAATGGGGGCACAAGTACCTTTCGGGGGTGGGATTTTCTCGTTTTCTACAATTTTCCGGATTTTCCGTATGCGTGGCTTCTCCGGTCCGTCGTGCCCGCGCAGGCGGGCATCCAGGCGCAGAGCCTGTGGACTGCGGGATTACTGGATGCCCGCCTGCGCGGGAATGACGACTCTGCTCTTCTTGTGGTGAACAACCTACCCCTGGAAGGGCACAAGTACGCCCGCCAACTCATTTCTCGACAGTCGGGGGTTCTTTCTGGCTGGAGGAGTCGGACGACTCAGGGGCCTTCCACCCAATGTCCTGCAACTGAAAATAGGTGAGATCGGTATCGGAGCCAGCGTCCAAGTCCGCGTTCAGCACGGGTTCCATCAGCAGGTTGGGGGTCACTCTCGGATCCCAATGTGAGATGGCGGACCCTGGCTCTGCCGTGCGTGGCGTATATAGATACACCCGTCCCTGCGTATCCGCGCCGAGGAGACGACGAGGATTGGCGCGGAGCGTCACGACAACTGGGGGGTGCTTGAGCGCTATGCTAAGCGTGACTCCGACAGTATCCGAGATCGTCAGCGTCGGAATTGTCACTGGCGGGTCCGAGTCGTCTTGCCGTGTCGGCAGGTCGGACGTGGCGTTAACGAGAAGGATCGCGCTAGCTCCGGCCGCCTCCGCATGCGCGACTTTCCAGGTCACCGGGCACGTCCCACGGGTAATGAGGACAATTCTACCTTCGACGCGATTCTTGAGAGGGGTACAGGCATCGCTACGGGTGCCGCTCCGATCGTCGGCGACAATGAGGGGCGCCGTAATCCCTTTGGCGGTGAGCCCTGGACCAAAAGCGGTCGGCGTGGCGTTCACGGTCGCGGCAAGAGCCTTGGGGGTGACAATCGCGACCTCCGGCTGTTGCGCCAGTACGGTCGGGGCAGCCTTGATGACGGCAGGGCCGGACCAGACGACATGGCCACTGTTCCCCGCTGAAGCCCGACGCTCGCCACTGCTCATCTCATGCCAATGTTTCCCAGTGGTCGTATCCAGCGTGTAGGTGGAATAGATGTCCGGTAATCCGAGCGGTGCTTCCCCGGTTGTTGGGTTGATGAAGGCTGATAACCCTAGACCGTGGGCAAACTCGTGCATCACGACGTTGAGCAGCGCGATGTCACCAGATGGAGGATTATTGTCATAGCCATAGTACCAGTTGCCTGGCAGACAGTTGGGGTTGCCATCGAGAGCACCATTGAAGAAGGCGACCATATCATCGGCGTAGGGCGGTTGGAGTAACCCTGGATCGGGTGGCCCCGGCGTCAGATCGACCCCCGCGAATTTGTTCGCTAATACCGAGGGGTACCATATCTGTGAATGAACCGGACCACTCGTCGCCGGAAAGTTGGCGAAGGCGCGAATGGGGCCGGCGGCACCGAGAACGGCACTGGTGGCGTCGCACGGGAGTGCCGCAAAGGTGCTCTGCACCACGATGGACACGGCACTGTCGAGCACACTGCCCCAGAGATCAGCCGCGAACCGAAGGATATTCAGCCGTTGCGCGCCGAGTGTCTTCCCTGGATTCCCTCCAACTGGAGTGACTGCCGTGGGATCGTTGAATCCGACTTTCGCGGCATCGGTATTGTTGATGATAATGGAGACCTCAGCGGCGACAGGAGCACAGAATTTGAGGTTCCCGGCCGTGAAGAGGCTGAGGAGTAACAAAACAGAAGCAACCCGTTGCATGTGCTATTCCTCCTTCGGTACAGAGTTGGCGAGGAGGAGTGGGGAGCTCTCTTCGAGCAACGTGGCAGCTTCCTCTACCCCGGTCAGACAGCTGACCTCCAGCTCACCTTTGGATGTTACATGCGCCACGGAGAAATTGAGCTGGCTTTGTCCCACCACCAGAGAGAGCATCCCGCTCCCATAGGAGTAGGCTGCTTGGGGAGAGGGTTGTGAGAACTGTTGCCGAAAGGCTGTCGCAAGGGCCCGTTTCTGTTGGGTCGTCGGTGGCCGGAGTCTCCCAGTCCTTGGATCGACTCGGACCGTGACACCCGACACGGTTGCTGTGGTGGAAACGGGGGCGATAGGGAGTGCCGTAGGGGAAGATAAGTCGAGCACATGGAGAGCGGCTTTCTCCTCATCGTTGCGGAAGGGCAATCGGCGACCGCTCATGTGTATCAAGGAGCATTCCTCCCAGAATGACCCCGACCGTGACACCGAGAACGCCTTGTTTCACTCGCGGCGAAGTTGGCATTGGTGTATCCTCCGTCCTTTATTAGGTACTATGGCACAAGGTAGCGGAATAAGACAATGGAGCGGGCCTCTCGTGTGCCTTGATGAAGATTGACCCCGGAGTGCCTGACTCCTCGCCGGTGGTGACACGTTCTCAGCGTGAGGTATACTCTCCAAAAATGAAGAGCCTCCGCGGAGAGTCTCTCTTTTGAGTGAGTCCCGCCAATTTTCACGAAGAGAGTTGACTGAGTAATGTCGCATCCCCGCGTTGATGATTTGCGTAAGCAATACCCGACGTTCACATACGAGAGTTTTTCTTTTGAACGTTTGTCTAACCGCCTGACAATCCGTTTTCTTTTCACGATCGAGCCGAACATCCATTTCTCGCCCGAAACGGTTATCGAATCCGCGGATTGGCCTACCCTTCATTCCCTTAGCGATGAAGCCTTAGAGCGCTTCATCTTTCACCTCGGCCTCGTTGAAATGCTGAGTTACTGGAAGGCGACCTGTGCGCCGGAAATCGTTGTCCGTGCCGGTTTTCTTGATGTTCAGCAACAAGCCTGGTGGACGGACTTGCTGTTGCATGGCATGCGAGAGTTTTTCTATGTCAACAAGATCGATTTCAGAAGCCCAGATTTTGTCCGTATCTCCGCGCCTGGAACGGACAAAGGAAAAGATCACTTGAACCCCCTCACCCTACCCCTCTCCCAGCCGGGAGAGGGAACTTCGACTCCCTCTAACGTGGCGCCATTGCCCGGGATGGAGCAGGAGCGCACCTTTCCCTATTCCCCAGCACGTCTTCAAGAGCGCGACCTGGTTTTCGTGAGTGGCGGAAAAGATTCGACACTCGCTCTGCAACTGCTGCGAGAAGCAGGCATGCCATTCGACTGCCTGCTGTTGAATCCGACTCCGGCGGCAACAAGGGTCGCGGCCCAGGTCGGAAATCAGAGTCAGATCGTTGTCCGACGCACGATTGATCCGCACCTACTTGAATTGAACAAGACTGGCTATCTCAATGGGCACACGCCGTTTTCCGCCTATTTGGCGTTCCTTGGTGTCACGTGCGCCTTCCTCTTTGGTTATCCCAGGGTGGTTGCCGCGAACGAGCGCAGCAGCGATGAAGGGAATGTCCGCTATCTTGAGACCGATGTGAATCATCAATACTCGAAGACGCTGCGTTTCGAGACCGCTTTTCGCCAGTACGTGCCGACCTATCTCACGGTGGACGTGGAGTATTTTAGCGTGCTGCGACCTCTGTATGCCATACAAATTTCTCGCCTGTTCGCGCGGCACCCGCAGTATTTCGACAGTTTTATGAGCTGCAATCGCGGCCAGTGGAGTGGGGCCTGGTGTCAGCGCTGCGCGAAGTGTCTCTCCACGTTCATTCTGTTGTACCCGTTCGCCCCGACCACCGAGCTGACTCGTATATTTGGCGCGGACCTGTTCACACAGAAAGAATTGATCCCGTTACTCAATGAACTGGTGGGACTGTCACAAGAGAAACCCTTCGAGTGTGTCGGGACCACCGAGGAAATGTTGGTCGCGCTTTTCCTCAGTGTCCAGCACGCCAAGAAACTCGATGGCCTGATGCCGGTCGTGCTTGAGTACGTGGAAACGGACATTCTGCCGCGCACTCCCAACCTCCAACAACATGTGCAACCCCTCCTGTTGGCGTGGAGTGAGGAGCATCATCTGCCGCGAGAATATGCCCAGTTCCTGAAAGCCCACGTCATGGCCGACTATGAAGCTCACTGAACTGCGGGATAAGTCGGTTCTGCTGCTGGGGCTTGGGCAAGAAGGGCTCGCGACGTTTCATTTTCTGCGTGAGCGATTTCCCCACCAGCGGATTGGGTTCGCCGACCGCGAAGCGCTGGACCAACTGCATCCTCATATCGCGGCGGTGATTCGCGCGGACCCCTACGTCTTGCCCCATCTTGGCGATCCTGAGCTGGCTGCCTTTGCTGAGTATGACGTGCTCGTGCAATCGCCAGGCATTCCGTCCAGTCATCCGGCGATCCAGCAAGCCTCAGAGCTGGGTACCGCTATCACGTCTCACACGGCGCTCTTTTTCGCCAACTGTCCATCGACCATTGTTGGTATCACCGGGACAAAGGGAAAGAGCACTACTGCGGGGCTCATTCACGCCGTGTTGGCGGCGGGTGGGCTCGATACCCATCTCGTCGGGAACATGGGCAACCCGTCGCTCAATTTTCTGCCACAGGCACGCGCGGACACGATTTTTGTCTACGAACTCTCCAGCTATCAACTGGAAGGGTTACGGCAAAGTCCGCATATCGCTGTTTTTCTCAACATCTTTCCTGAGCATCTCGACTACCACGGCGGCTTCGCGGAATACGTCGAAGCGAAGCAGAACATTTGCCGCTATCAGTCGGAGCGAGATTATGTGGTGTACAACGCTGCTTCGCATGTTTTACGTGGCCTCGTCGCGGACGCTCCCACGCAACGCATGCCATTTTCCTTGGAGAGCGTGCTGTCTCCGGGATGTTGTGTCGCCGACGGTCATATCTTCTGCGATTTTCCGCAAGGGAGCCGCGAGCGGATCATGCAAGCGGAAGAAGTGCCCTTGCTCGGAACTTTTAATCTCCAGAACGTGTTAGCCGCGGTCGCGGTCGGGAAGATTTTAGGCGTCCCGCGAGAGGCAATAGCTGAAGCGGTCCGCGCGTTCCAGCCATTGGAACATCGCTTCGAGCACGTGGGGGCATACCAAGGGATCACTTTTTATAATGCGTCGATCGCCACCGTGCCGCAGGCGACCATTGAGCATCTCAATGCGTTGGGAGACGATGTCCAAACGGTTTTGCTGGGCGGTTATGATCGCCATCTTGATTTCTCCGCGCTGGGGAAACGACTCGTTGAGAGTCAAGTCAAAACTCTGATCCTGTTTCCGACGACGGGAGAGCGAATCTGGGAAGCCGTACGCCGTCAGGCGGGAACACATGCGATGCGGTTCCAGCCATTTTTTGTTCGTGACATGGAAGAGGCCGTGCGGCTCGCGTATCGCCACACGGAAGCAGGGAATATCTGTCTGCACTCGCCCGCCTCGCCGAGCTTCGGGCTTTTTAAGGACTATCGGGAGCGCGGGACGCTGTTTAAGCGGTATGTTGAGCAGGTCGGGCAGGCGGATGGTGAGCGGAAAGATGACGAGGTGTCTTGATCTCCGGAAGTTTCTGGGAAAGATTCTTATCCCATGAGTAAAGTGACGAAAAAATTAGTCCGAGAGCTGGTTCAAGGCAAACCGTACGAGTATTACCCATTAGGAAAGCACATCGTCGCCGCTCCCGGCATTTGCGGAGGTCGCCCCACCTTCAAATATACAAGAATCGAGGTGCAGGTTATTTTTGATCTACTCGCGGCGGGTGAGCCGATTGAGGAGCTGATAGAAAATCTACAGGGTCGTGTTTCCAGGAAAGCAATCACGGAGACACTGCGACTAGCGACGGTGTTGCTCAAGCGCGAGGCCGAGGCTGCTGCTGCGTGATCGTGCGTGATGAGAATTTACTGGTTCTCCGTTTAGGGAATCCTATCGCCGCTTGGTACCCAGGGCGCGTGTGTTCCGTCGTGGACCTTGACCCTGGTGCGCTTATTAAGGACGAAACTATCCCCACCTATCTGCGGCGAAGCAAGGGCGTAACGTTTGTCACTACGAATGTTCCGGATTTCTGGCGGCGAACCCATGCCGATGCCCGCTATTGTATCGTATGCTTCGCGTTGCCAAATGAACGATTGCGAGAGCTCTCTGCGCTGTTGCGTCGTCTGTTGCGTATCTCGGAATTGAAGACAAAAGCGGCACGAATGGGTAAAGTGATTCGTGTGACTCAGAGACAGATTCATTACTACACAGGGAGTGATTTCCAGATACATTCGCTTGAATGGAGAGGGTGAAATGTGAAGCTACTGTGGGAAATTTATCGATAATCACTAAACAATATGATACGGAGCTCCGTACCAAATCTCCATCCGCAACTTTTTCCGATCCTTTGGTGGACTATCAGGAACATGATTCGCCTGCCCAGCCCTAATGCGCAGCGCGGTCCAAGCCAAGACATACGCATCAAGCACGTCATCCACCGCAACCTCCGATCTCTTGAATGCGCGACAGGTGTTTTCAAACGTTTGCCGCATTCCCTGAAAAGCTCCCTCCAGTATCCGCAGCCGTTCTTCCCGCCCCTCCGGTGTCTTTTTGTTATGTTGCATCGGCACCCCCGCGAGCGACATGAACGCTAACTCCGGATGGGCTTCATGCACGCGCTGCTGTAACGCTGGCGTCATCAGTTGATCCACTTCCCGAATCTTGGGCAGAATGTTGAACGATTGAATGCTCAGCCCTTGCGTGCGTACCTGTTCGTAGCGTGTGGCCTGTAACATCGGGCGAGTCGGTGGCGTGAAAATACTGCTGGCGCGGCGACCAAGAAGCTGGCGAGCCTGTTGATCGCAAACCCGCCCACCCGGTTGTTGTACATCGAGCAGCCCAATCGGCATGTCGAGGGCAATCACCGCGGGCGTGGGAGTAAGAGCGAGCACATCCGCGAACTTCGGACACAGCGCCACTCGATGTGTCCACGTGCTCGTCGTTTGCTGGAGCGACACGACAATCCATCCCGCGCGACAACCATCAATTCCCGCGACCCAATTCATATTTTTTGTTCCCAACTCCGAACTCATCGACCCCGAACTCCGAACTCATCGACTCCCGTGACCCAATTCATTGATTTGTTCCCCCCATCTCTACTCATGCGTGCTTTTCTGGCACATAGAAGGACGATCCCTCAAGGAGGGAGAACAGTATGGGACAACAAGAGACGTTTGGATTGCTGCGGGTCGCGGCGGCTTCACCTCGGCTGCGGGTGGCGGATTGTGCCACTAATGCCCAAAACATTATCGACTTGATGGCTCAAGCTGAAGGTGAAGGAGTGGCACTGCTCGTCTTCCCGGAATTGTGTCTGACCGGTTACACCTGTGGTGATCTGTTTCAGCAGCAGGCCCTGCAACAGGCCGCCTTGGCCGCTCTCGCGCAGGTGCGGGACGCGACGAGCGACCAGTTCTCCGGGGTTGCCGTGGTCGGTCTTCCTGTGATTGTCCAGGGACAGCTCTTCAATACCGCCGCCGTTCTGTACCGCGGTCAGATTCTTGGGATCGTGCCGAAATCCTTCTTACCCAATTACAAAGAGTTCTACGAACGACGTTGGTTTGCGCCCGGGCCAATGGCTTCGAGAAAGGAGATCGAACTTTTCGGACAGTCCATTCCGTTCGGACACGACCTCTTGTTTGGCGCTGCGCACTGGGACGCGTTCACTTTCGGGGTGGAGATTTGCGAAGATTTATGGATTCCCCAACCGCCGAGCCTCCGTCAGGCCCTGGAAGGGGCGACGGTACTCGTGAACCTGTCGGCCAGTAATGAAGTCATCGGCAAAGCGGCCTATCGCCGACAACTGGTGACCAGCCAGGCCGCGCGGTGTCTTGCCGCGTATGTCTACAGTTCGTGTAATACCGACGAATCGACCACCGACGTGGTGTTCAGCGGGCACTGCATGATCGCCGAGAACGGTGTCCTGCTCGCCGAGTCGCAACGGTTTCGTCGGGAATCCTCTCTCATTGTGACAGATGTTGACCTCCAACGACTGCAAGGCGAGCGGGTGCAGTTGGGTAGCTTTGGGGATACGGCGGTTTTCCATCGTGCGGCTGAACCCCTGCGCCGGATTCGCTTTCTCTGGGAGGCGCGTTCCGCTCCGGCTCGCTTAGCACGAACAGTCGAGGCGCACCCGTTTGTCCCACGGGGCGTGCAAGACCTGCGTGAGCGGTGTGAAGAGATTTTTCATATTCAGGTCGCGGGACTAGGAAAGCGATTGCTCCATCTGAACAAACCCACGGTTGCCATTGGGGTGTCTGGCGGATTGGATTCCACGTTAGCCTTGCTTGTCGCCTGTCGGACCGCGGACGAGATTGGGATGGAGCGGGCGCGTATTCAAGGCGTGACCATGCCGGGGTTTGGCACCACGCACAGGACGAGGCGGAATGCGCTCACGCTTATGAAGCTGCTGGGTGTTTCCTGCCGGGAAATCGATATTCGTCAACTCTGCCTGGAGGAGCTGCGGGCATTAGGGCATCGCCCCTTTGGGATCGATTTGGCTGGTCTGCCCGTGGAGGAGTTCTCCGAACGTATTCGCCGTCTCCCCGTGGAGCAGCAACACGATCTCACCTTTGAGAATGTCCAGGCACGGATGCGCACGAGTCTCTTGATGAATACCGCTTTTGTGATCGGCACCGGCGACCTGTCTGAACTCGCCCTTGGCTGGGCGACGTATAACGGTGACCACATCAGCATGTATAATCCCAATGTGAGTATTCCTAAGACCTTGGTACGTTTCCTCGTCGCCTGGGCGGCGGAGCATGAGTTTACTGGTGCCGCACAGGCGACGTTACAGGCAATTGTGGAGACACCGATTTCGCCGGAATTGTTGCCGACGACGCAGACAGGAGAGCTGGTGCAAGCGACGGAAGAGGTGATTGGTCCGTATGAGTTGCACGACTTCTTTCTCTTTCACTTTCTTCGCTATGGGACGGCGCCGACGAAGATTCTTTACTTCGCGAACCAGGCACAGTTCGACCGAACGTATACCGCTGAAGAGATTCGCCATTGGCTGACCATCTTTTTGCGTCGATTTTTCGCCAATCAATTCAAACGGTCCTGTTTGCCGGATGGGCCCAAGGTCGGGTCGGTCAGCCTCTCGCCGCGTGGCGATTGGCGGATGCCGAGTGATGCCGACGTGTCTGACTGGCTTCGGCAATTAGCGTCGTAATAGTGATGCTGCCGCTGGTCACATTCGATCCCGCCTGGCTCCGTCCGCGCAAAGCTGAGCGCCCGGAAGTAGTTTTCTACGATGGGCACTGTGGATTATGCCATTGGGCGGTACGCTTTATTCTCGTGCGAGATCACACGGGCGAAGCGTTCCGTTTCGCGCCACTCAACAGTATCACGTTTCGCGCCGCGCTCTCGGCCACCGCACGCGCGGCACTGCCGGATAGTTTGATTGTCCAAACCGACGAGGGCGCGATCCTGATGAGGTCGGACGCCGTGCTTCATGTCTTGCGGCGACTCGGTGGGATGTGGCGGGTGGTAGGAATCGTTGGCCGTCTCATTCCGCGTGCCCTACGAGATCACGTGTACGACACCATCGCGCGAATGCGTCACTGTTTGTTCAAGGCTCCAGTTTCGTCTTGCCCATTGATCCCGGCGGGCCTACGAGCGCGTTTTCTGGAATAAATTATCAGCATGCGATCGTCAGTTCTCAGTTTTTCATTTTTCACTCTTCATTTTTCACTCTTCATTTTCCATTCTTCATTTTCCAAGGAGGAGGCATGACCACACCACAAGAACGATACGTGCAGGCTGGGGACTATCGCGTCCGTATACTCGAAGCAGGACAGGGCGAGCCAGTGCTGTTTTTGCATGGTGCGATGGGAGCTGGTATCTGGACCGAAGGGATTGCTCGACTTGCTGAGCAATTCCGGGTGTTGCTTCCTGACCACCCAGGGTTTGGACCATCCCCACTGCCAGAGTGGTTAAGGGGTATGGACGACATGGTGTTCCACTACCTGGATTTTCTGGATGCGGTGGACATTCGTGAGCCGGTGTATCTTGCCGGGGCGTCCTTTGGTGGGTGGATCGCGGCCGAGTTCGCCGCCTTTCACCCGGAGCGTGTCAAAAAACTGGTGCTTATTGATGCCGCCGGGCTACGGATTCCCTCCGTTCCGATGCCGGACATCTTTCGTCTTCCGCCCCAGAACATTTTGCCATTGGTCTTTCACGATCTCTCAAAAGCAATGGCGCTCATGCCCAAGGATTTTGGGCCGGACACGATCATTCAGATGTTTCACGACCGCAGCGCGTTCGCACGGCTGTCCTGGAATCCCTATCTGCATAATCCCAAGCTGCCACGTCGTCTCCATCGTGCAACGATGCCAACCCTCCTGATATGGGGCCAGCAAGACCAACTGATTCCTCCGGCGTATGCGGAAGAGTACAAACGCCTTCTTCCTTCCGCGACGATTGCGTATATCGACCAGTGTGGTCACGACCCGACTATTGAGCAGCCGGAGGAGTTTGCGCGGATAGCTGGAGAGTTTTTACGTGAAACCAGGATTTAGGCTTTGGGAGCTAGGATTTGGAGAAAGGATTGGCCTTCCCAAATCGTAAATCGTAAATCCCAAATCCTCAGGAGCGAAGTGACTATGCAATCCTATTTCTTTCATCTCATGCCGTGGACTGACTATCCCGATGATTTCGACGAAAAATATGAATCGTCCTGGGTGACTTTTCCGAACACGTTCTACGATCCCATCAAAGGGGCCGATCTCTACAATCGCTATCTTGATGAGCTAGAGTACGCTGACACGCTGGGGTACGACGGGATATGCGTGAACGAACATCATCAGAACGCGTATGGACTGATGCCCTCGCCGAATGTCATTGCTGGGATGTTGGCGCGGCGTACCAAGAACGCCAAGATCGCCATCTTGGGCAACGGCTTGCCGTTGCGAGCCAACCCGCTACGAATCGCCGAAGAAATCGCCATGCTTGATGTGGTCACGCGCGGACGGATTATTTCCGGCTTCGTGCGGGGCATTGGCTGCGAGTATTTGTCGCTGGATATCAATCCCACGTTTTCTCGTGAGATGTTTTACGAGGCGCATGACCTGATCACCCGCGCGTGGACTGAACCAGGGCCGTTTGAATTCTTGGGGAAGCACTATCAATACCGCTACGTGAATGTCTGGCCGCGACCGTACACCAAACCGCATCCACCCATCTGGTTACCGTCAGCCGGAAGCTCGGAGACAATCGAGTTCGCGGCTCAACATCGGTATCCCTACGTTTCGGTCTTTACGCCAGTCGACAACGTCAAGCGCTTGCTGAACGCCTACCGCACCTGCGCGCGGGAGCAATTTGGCTATGAGCCAGACCCGGTTCAGCTTGGCTATGCCCCGGGCATGTATGTGTCGGATGATGAACAACGGGCAAAAGAGGAAGCGGCCGCGCACGCGGAGTTCTTCCGCGCTAAAGCGTTCAAGATCCCCCCACATTTTTTGATTCCGCCTGGGTATGTGACGGAAAATTCGCTACGAGGATTCCTCGCGGCGGGACTCGGACAAGGAGGCCCGTTAGGAGACGCGATCGCGGGCACTCCTAAGACTGTGATTGAGCGGCTCATCGCCGATTATGAATTCTTGGGTGGCTTTGGCTATATCATCGCCGGAGCTGGTCCGGGGAACGCGACGCATGAACAAACAGTGAAGCACATGACCCTGTTTCAGACCGAGGTGATGCCGACATTGAAAAAATACCATGCGCAAAAAACCGCACGGTGAGTTGGGCACCGAAGAGGAAATTAGGAAAGATTCTATTTGCGTCCGACAAGAAATTCAGGTAACACTGGGGGCGGTAATCTCCCTTTGGGCAAGCGGGGAAAGCAAAAATCGAGACGTGTAAGGAAAGGAGGTCTATGATGAAACGAGGACGCAGTTTTTGGGTTTTATGGGCATTCGCGGCGACGGGCATGAGCATGAGCGGGTGTGCAATGTCGCAGGGCAAGCGCAATGGGACGGTCTTAGGCGCAATGGTTGGTGCCATCGTTGGTGGTGGCGTTGGTGCTGGCGTTGGGCCAGAATTCCGTCACAAAGGCTCTGATGAGGACGATGAACGAGCGGCTGGCGTCGCGATTGGCGTTGGTGCTGGCGCGCTGATTGGTGGGTTGATTGGATATGCGTTGGCGAGTGATGAAGCGGAACCGCCACCGCCGCCGCCACCGCCGTCACCGCCGCCTGCTCCTATGGTTGAGGCTCCACCAGCGCCGGCCGTTATCAGGCTGCGTGGGGTGAACTTCGACTACAACAAGTCGAACATCAAGTCTGAATTCGTTCCTGTTCTCGAAGAGGCGGCT
Source organism: Deltaproteobacteria bacterium (assembly GCA_009692435.1). Classification (GTDB taxonomy): domain Bacteria; phylum Desulfobacterota; class Binatia; order Bin18; family Bin18; genus JABFSC01. The sequence continues at coordinate 22,200 of SHZE01000033.1, forward strand.
CAGACGTTGAAGGATAATCCTGACGTCAACGTCAAGATTTCCGGCCACACTGATTCGCATGGGTCGGATGACTACAACCAACGCCTGTCGGAACGTCGTGCCCAAGCGGTGAAGCAATACCTTGTGTCAAAGGGGATTGCCTCCAGCCGTCTGAGCACCGAAGGCCGCGGCGAACGTGAGCCCATCGCCGAGAACATGAAGGGCGGTAGAGATAACCCTGAAGGTCGGGCGATGAATCGTCGTGTCGAACTGGCTATTGTCAGATAGAATCATGTCGCACGGGGGAGGGGCGACTGCCTCTCCCCGGGTGTGATAACTCCGATTCCGCCTGAGCACGGTGTTGCTGAGCGGTAAACCTGTCGTGCATACGTTCCATGTTCTGTTCCTATCTTCTCTCTCACAAGGGGTGACTCCAGCCGCCCCTTGTATTTTTCCTCTAAATACCGTGCATATCATTCGCGGAAAGAGTGGCCTCTCCCCCCGCGAGCACGTCTAAACGGAGTAGAAAAATCTCTTCTATTGGAGCATGACAATACGCGTTGTCTATGCCATAGGTTGCAAAATTCTTTGTTAAGGGGGGTATATGTCAAGAAAACAGCTACGGCATGTTTTGAGTGCGGCTACACTTGCCTTCGTGTCTATAACACAAGGAGTGCAAGCGGATATCCAAAATCCAGTGTGGGAAAGTCCGGTCGCGGGTACGACGTCTGGAATACAGACGTTTCGCGGTCACGTTTCGTCAACCACAGGCATACAAGTGACGGTACGGTTACTGATCCCCTCCGTTTCCGCCACGTTCTCGTCACAAATACCGTGGGGAGCTGAACGATCGGATGTCGCAGCGAGTGGACCGGACATTTTAGTGGCAGGACTTACGCTCAGAGGGATTAACAGGCCCCAATGGGAGGCTGTTGCAGTTCTGCGCGCAAGTAGTGACTAAACAAACTCTCGCGTAAGGCATACAGCGTCTGCCCCAGTTCTTTCGCCTTCCCCTTTAACGAGCCCCCGGC
>SHZE01000034.1 GCA_009692435.1 Deltaproteobacteria bacterium
ATCATGCCGGGGGCTCGTTAAAGGTGAAGGCCAAAGAACTCGGACAGACGCGGTATGCCTTACGCGCGAGTGTGTTTAGTCACTACTTGCGCGCAGAGCTGCGACAGCCGCACTTTGTGGCCTGTTCACCCCTCTGAGCGTAAGTCCTGACGTGGTCAACGAAACCGGAAACATTTCACGTAATTGTCACAATTCTCTCCCGGAGCAGTAACGATCTTTTGCTAAGATACATGCTCAATGAAGCAACAGTCCGAGGAAGGGAGGAGAGGCAATGGCGCACATGGAACGATATATACACACGCTTGATGGTCGCATCCGCGTGAAAAGCCCAGCCCTGAAACGGGCTCCGCGACGAGCGGCGGAGGTTGAACGGCAACTCCAGCAATGTGCCGGCATTACGGAAGTGACGACCAATCCAGTGACGGGGAGTATCCTCGTCCAATACGATTCCCAGCGGCTCTCCCAAGACCACGTCCTCAGCCTCTTGCACACCGTGGGATGTCTTGCCGAACCACGGCGAAGCGAACCCCGGACGACAGAACTCTTCGCCTCCTCCGCGGAATTTAGTCGCGGGGTGATCAGAACGGTGGCTGTCTCCACCATGGAATTCGCCGTCCAGCGGTTGGTGTACGCCATCTTATAATCTGGCGACATGGCGGTCACACAATTGTCACGCATTCGCCATCGTCGCGAAAACTCCTTCAGCGATACTCTCCTGATGGAGGGCCTATCTCGTGAATCATATCCTTGTCGTCGAAGATGATCTCAGCATCTCGCATCTCATCACCTACAATCTTGCTCAGGCGGGGCATCGTGTGGTCACCGCATTCGACGGTCCCGAAGCCTTACATTCAGTGGACAGTGCCTGTCCAAAGCTCGTGACCCTTGATTTGTTACTCCCGCGCCAAAGTGGGTGGGAAGTCTTGCTCGCCATTCGTACGCATCCTCGCCGACAGATCGCGACACTCCCCATCATTGTCTTAAGCGCGTTGAGTTCATCGCACCTGCGAACGGATCTCCGCAAGAGCGGCGTTGATCACTGTCTCGGCAAGCCGTTCTCGGTGATGGAACTGTGTGTGTTGGTTCGTTCGCTACTCGCGAACAGAGCAGATGCGGTTTGGGACAATCCGCTGTAACGACCCACCCTCCCCGTCGTCACCGACATATCATCCCGTTGTCACGGTTTCGTAACATCGCACGGGTATCCTACGGTCTCACTCGAGCCAGAAAGGAGACCAAGAAATGCAAAGGATGAGAAGGACGATCGCGATGGGACTCGCGGTGGTAGGGCTGTGGACGGGCTTCGCCCACGCACAAAAGAGAAGTGTCGCCGAAGAAATTCTGGACATTCTCCGCGCCGAAAATAAAATTAGCGAGGAGAAATATCAGGAACTGATGAACCGAGCGAAAGCCGAAACCGAAGCACGGGAAGCTGGGGTTGAGGCGTACCGTCGCGACCCGGTGAAAGTCGTCAAGCAGGACAAGAGCCTCGACTGGCTCAGTCGTTTCAGTTTCTCCGGTGACCTCCGTACTCGTGGCGAAGGGTTTTATCAAGACAGCGGACCGTCAGCGAACGCACGTACTCGGTTCCGGTACCGGCTCCGCTTCGGTGCGCAGATGAAAATCAACGACGAAGTGTTAGCGGGCCTTCGGCTCGCCAGTGGTGATTCGAACGATCCGGTCTCGACCAATGAAACATTGACAAACCTTTTTACCCGTAAGCCGGTCAGCATTGATCAGGCCTATATTATGCTCACCCCGAAGGAGAGCATTGGGCTCGGTGACTTTGCTTGGACCCCGATCACGGTCTACGCCGGAAAATTCGCGAACAATCTTTTTAAGCCACGTGCCGTTATGTCATCGGAATTGATCTTCGACGATGACTTAAGCCCGGAAGGATTTGGTGAGACCTTTACTTTCTATGAAGGGTCCGAGGGGCTGCTGCGTCGCTTCCAACTGAACACCGCGCAATGGACCATCCGAGAAAACTCCCGTTCTGAAGACGCCTGGATGATGGGCGGACAGGCGGTGGTTGCCATACAGCCCCTCGCCAGTACCCGATTGACACTGGCGTTTGGGGACTACTTCTTCTCTAAAGATGACGGGATCGCCCAGGCCCGTAATACAAACAGTGCATTGAAAATCACCAACTCCGTCATACTGAAAGATGGCACAATCGTGAGAGGTGGGAAGTCCCTCTCTCCTGGGACCGGGGATAAGGAATTTCGGCGATTCCTCGGCGGGTTCAACATCGTCAACGCGTCGATGCAACTCGATTACAACACCGGCAATCCCCAATGGCCGTTCACGTTAATGGCCGACTTCGCTCATAATACGGATGCCAAAAATGGCGATGACATCGCGGTCTGGGCCGGAGCGAGCCTGGGAGCAACCCGCAATCCCGGCGACTGGGCCTTTTCTCTCGCGTGGGCACGGACGGAAACCGACTCGGTCCTCTCCACATTTAGCTACAGTGACTTTGGGCGTGACGGTGGGACGAACGTCCAAGGTCCCTTTGTCAAAATTGATTACATGTTATTTCCGCGGCTGACGCTTTCCGTCAAAAATCACTTTGTCTCGTTCATTGATCGACCGAAAGGACAATCAAACGCGACGCTGAATCGCCTCCAACTTGATGCGCAGTTGACGTTCTAGGGAGAAGTTCAACGTCACTCTTCGGTCATATCGTTGTAACACTCTTGTAACATTCGCTGATTAGCGTGAACTTTATGGAGGATATGTCAATGCAAAAGAGACTCTGGTCTCTCATGGTAGGAGCAGGGTTCGCTGCGAGCCTGCTCGTTCCTCAGCAAACATCCGCTCAAGATGCCGTCACAATTGATCCGGCTATTCCGGCTTATAAAGCGGTAAGTGGAATTTCTGGCAACCTTAATAGCATCGGTTCGGATACGTTGAACAATCTCATGACCTTGTGGGCCGAAGGTTTCAAGAAAATGTACCCGAACATCAATATCCAGATTGAAGGCAAGGGGTCTAGCACCGCGCCACCCGCGCTCATCGAAGGGACCGCGCAACTTGGTCCAATGTCACGCCCAATGCGCGGGTCGGAGATTGACAGCTTTGAGGCGAAATACGGTTACAAACCCACGGCGTTACGGACTTCACTCGACTCCCTTGCTGTGTTTGTTCACAAAGACAATCCGGTGAAAGGACTGACGCTCGCGCAGGTCGATGGCATGTTCTCAAAGACCTTCCGTTGCAAAGGCGGTGAGGTCAAAACGTGGGGTCAGGTTGGGCTTGATGGAAGCTGGAGCGGTTCACCACTCAGCCTGTATGGTCGGAACTCCGCGTCGGGCACCTACGGATTCTTTAAGGAACATGCGCTGTGCAATGGCGACTACAAGGACACCGTCAAGGAACAACCGGGCTCCGCATCCGTGGTTCAAGGGGTGAGCGAGGACCGCAACGGAGCTGGCTATAGTGGGATCGGCTATTCCACCTCTGGAGTTCGAGCCGTGCCTCTCGCCCCGAAGCAAGGAGATGCCTTTGCGCCCGCGACTTATGAGAACGCGATCGCGGGCAAATATCCCCTCAGTCGCGCGTTGTTGCTGTATATCAACCGCGCCCCCGGCAGTGCTCTTGATCCGCTAGTGAAAGAGTTTGTGAAGTTTATCCTCAGCAAAGAGGGTCAAGAGACTGTGGTGAAGGATGGGTACTATCCGTTGACGGCGACGATCGTCAGAGAAGAGTTGGCGAAGTTGGAATAGGAAAGTTTTGCTGTGATGACATCGTCCCCATCCTAAAGCGTGGTGATAGGCCAGCGATTCACCACCATCCCTTGCACGGAAATTTTATAATGTCAGATTTTCAACAAGTGGCTCCACAAGAAATTTCTTCTCCACGAGTCAACGCACGGACCTCCGCGTCGAAAAAGAAGGGGGCTTCCCCCCGCGTCAATCTTCGTTGGAAACAACTGACTGACAAAGCCGCCGGTGTTGTCATTACCGCGGGCGGCATCGCGATCATCGCCAGTATCATCCTGATTCTCTTCGTCATTGTGGCCGAGACCTTGCCGCTCTGGTATGCGCCCACCGCACAACCGACGCCGACTCCCGCCCTGGAAAATCCACATCCGTTAGTGGTGGGCGTGGACGAATACCAAGAGATTGTCTATTTCGCCACCGCCGCTGGAACGATTGAATTTCGCTCTCTGACGGATGGTCACATCTTACAACGCTTTGAGATCGCGGGGCTCAATGGGCAGCAGGTGACAAGCGCCTACCGCGACGGGATACAACATGAAGTGGCAATCGGCACCTCTGGGGGGCTGATTATTCCACTCAGACTTGTGTTTACCCCAAAATTTGTCGATGGCAAGCGAGCAATCACGCCGGAAGTCCGCGAAGGAAAACCGCTGCAAATTGATGAACAGGGGCGACCACTCACATCTCTGGTCTATAGCGAGAATGGAGGGGTAGTGCGGGCAGCCGCGCTCGTTGGGCCACGGACGCTCCTCTTTTTCTCACAACAAGAAAAGACCTCACCATTGGGAGAGTCGAGTCTCGAACAATCACGAACTGATCTCTCTCCACAACTCAAGAGTGATGTGACCGCGCTCGCCCTTGACCAATTCCAATCTAATTTGTTGGCGGGCACAGCGAGCGGAGAGCTGTATCACTGGCCAGTTGATGAACCAGAAAAGGTACAGTTGCGGCAGACCTTTTCCGCCGTGTCCACACCAGGCACGGGCATCAGTGTTCTCGGCTGGCTGATCGGTGGCCGCTCGCTGATTGTTGGCGATGCGAGTGGTGGCGTGAATGTGTGGGTGCAAGTGCGCAACGAAGAGAACTCGCAAGACACCCCATATCGCAAAGCCCACCAATTCCGGTCGCATCGCACCCAAGTGACGGCGGTGGCCCCTTCCCCACGCGACAAGGGATTCCTCACGGCGGATGTCGGCGGCACGGTGTTGGTACATCATTCCACGTCTGAGCAGACCTTGCTTGAACTGTCGACTGGCACGAACTCCCTACCCCTGCTGACCTTCGCCCCCAAAGCCAATGGGGCATTGACGGTAGACTCACACGGACAACTCTTTCGCTGGGACCTTCATAATCTGCACCCGGAAATCACGCTAAAAACCTTGTTCGGCAAGGTCTGGTACGAAGGGTACGAGAAACCCGATTACACCTGGCAGTCGAGTAGCGGGACGGATGACTTCGAGCCCAAGTTTAGCCTCACTCCGTTGACCTACGGCACCATGAAGGGCACCTTTTACGCGTTGCTCTTGGCGGTGCCGTTGAGTATCTGCGCGGCGATTTATACGTCGCAGTTCATGCACCCACGGATCCGTAGCGTCGTCAAACCCACCGTTGAAGTGATGGCGGCGCTGCCGAGCGTGGTCTTGGGATTCTTCGCTGGTTTATGGTTAGCACCACGTATCGAGAAAATTGTCCCCGCGGTCTTTCTACTGGTGATCGCGCTGCCGTTGGTGTCACTCATCGCCTCGTTTGTGTGGCGACTGATTCCACTGCCTGTGCGCAGCCGTCTAAGGCCGGGTACTGAACTCGCCTTCCTCGCTCCTCTGTTACTCCTCACCATGTACGCCTGCGTGAGCTTGAGTGGGTATATCGACACGATCTTCTTCAACGGCAGTTTTCCCCAGTGGCTGTACACAACGACTGGCGTGCAATATGACCCACGGAACTCGTTGGTGGTTGGCTTCGCGATGGGGTTCGCCGTCATTCCGATTATCTATACCATTGCCGAAGACGCCTTCTCCAATGTGCCGCAGCATCTGATTTCCGGCTCTTTAGCCCTGGGGGCGACACGCTGGCAAACCGCTATCCGCGTCGTGCTGCCCACCGCGAGTCCGGGACTCTTCTCCGCCGTGATGATCGGGTTTGGTCGGGCCGTCGGAGAGACCATGATCGTGCTGATGGCGACCGGGAATACGCCGGTCATGGATTTTAGTCCGTTCAATGGCTTTCGCGCGCTATCCGCGAATATCGCGGTGGAGATTCCTGAAGCGCCATACGGCGGCACGTTGTACCGGGTACTGTTCTTGGCGGCGTTGCAGTTGTTTGTTCTCACGTTTCTGGTGAACACCGTCGCGGAAATCGTGCGGCAACGGCTGCGGGAGCGATACAGCAAGATATGAACGTATCTTTCGGCAAGTTCTGGAAAAGCGGGGACCCGTTTATATGGATGACCGGCGGAGCGCTAGCGCTCAGTCTCATCATGATTATCTCCCTGATCGTGATCGTCGCCGCCAACGCGTTGGGGTATTACTGGCCAGACCGATTGGTCCAGGTCACACTGAAGGATGGAACAGAACTCCTTGGACAGCGTATTGTCAGCGAGCCAATTCCCACACCGGATACCCCGGCGGCGACCGTACAATCTCGCACTGAATTCCAAGTCGCCAACCGCGATCTTTATGGCGCGGATTTTCGCTGGGTGAACGACGCGGACATCACGGCGCGGTCTTTCCCGGCTGAAGCGCTGCTCTTTGAACGCTGGGAGTGGGGACCGCTGTTTGGGTTCCTCACAACCGTGACCCAGGACGGGAAAGTGATCGCTGAAGGGTTTGCGCGGGCATGGGACAAATTCCAGGAGATCCACCCCCGGACCCAAGAAACACTGGAACGAATCCATCGGATTGAGCGCAAGGAAATCGGCGACATTAACTACGCCCTGGAGCATGCGCGCCTTGGGTTGAAACGCATCCAGACTGAAGAGCGTGACCCAGCGCGGGCCGCGAAATACGTCACCGCGCTTGAACAGGAAATCGCCACGTTGCAGCATCGCTACGCGGAGAAAGCAGCGGAACTCAAGACGCTGTATGATGAGAACGCACGCTATCGGTTTCTCGTGCGGGCCGCTGGAGGAAAAGAAAAAGAGCTACCAGTGGCGGCGGTCGTGCGCGCCTTTTTGCCTAATCAGTTAAGCTGGTGGGGACGTTTCAAGTTGTACGTGACACGGCTGGTCGAGTTTGTGTGGGATGACCCACGCGAATCCAATACCGAAGGCGGAGTGTTCCCAGCCATTTTTGGCACGGTCATCATGGTACTGATTATGAGCATGATGGTGGTGCCGTTCGGGGTGATCGCCGCGCTCTATCTGCGTGAATATGCCAAACAGGGACCGATGGTGCGCGCGGTCCGTATCGCCGTCAATAACTTGGCCGGGGTCCCGTCCATCGTCTTCGGGGTCTTCGGCTTAGGATTCTTCGTCTATGTGCTGGGTGGCGGTATCGACCGACTGTTCTACCCAGAAGCCCTGCCGACCCCCACGTATGGAACGGGGGGGATGCTGTGGGCCTCGCTCACGCTCGCCTTACTGACCGTCCCCGTGGTCATTGTCGCGACCGAAGAATCGCTCTCCTCTATCCCGCGCGAATGGCGCGAAGGCTCGCTCGCGCTGGGAGCGACGAAATGGGAGACGATTCGTAAAATCGTGCTCCCTGGTGCGCTCCCTGGTATCCTGACTGGGATGATTCTCGCGATGGCACGCGGGGCCGGTGAAGTCGCCCCATTGATGATTACTGGCGTGGTGAAACTCGCGCCGACCTTACCCCTGGATGCGCATGCCCCATTTTTTCATCTGGAACGAAAATTCATGCACTTAGGCTTTCACATCTATGATGTTGGGTTCCAGTCCCCTAATGTGGAGGCCGCGAAGCCGATGGTCTTTATGACGACCATGTTATTGATTGGCATCATCCTGCTGTTGAACCTCACGGCGATTATCGTGCGTAACCGGCTGCGCAACCGATTACGTTTTGGCACTTTCTAGCGGGCGAATTATGGATAAAGAGCATTCCGTGCGACCTTCCTCCGTTTCTCTTCCGCCTTCTCATGAGCACCCAAACGGGAAAGATCTTTCGGCTGGGGGAGACACTCGCGTGCCCGAGGTGGAGATTCGCCAGGTCTGTCTCTTCTACGGCAGTAAGCAAGCGCTGTTTGATATTGACCTGGATATTGGGAGGCGTGAGGTCACCGCCTTCATTGGTCCTTCTGGTTGTGGAAAATCGACCCTCCTGCGCTGCATGAATCGACTCAATGATTTGGTTGATAATGTGCGGGTGACGGGGAGCATTCGCCTGAGTGGCGGCGAGGTGCTGGACCCCACACTTGATGTGACAGACCTCCGTAAGCGTGTGGGCATGGTGTTTCAGAAGCCCAACCCATTTCCCAAAACCATTTACGAGAATGTGGCCTACGGACCGCGGATCCTGGGCATCAAACAGAAAGCGCGGCTGGATGAGATTGTCGAACGGAGCCTGCACAGTGCCGCGATCTGGGAAGAGGTCAAAGACCGCTTGCACGACAATGCCCTGGCGCTTTCTGGCGGACAGCACCAGCGGCTCTGCATCGCGCGTACCATTGCCGTGGAGCCCGAAGTGGTGCTGATGGATGAGCCGTGCTCGGCGCTCGACCCCATCGCGACGACCAAGATCGAAGAACTGATCCACGAGTTGAAGCAGCAATACACGATCGTGATCGTCACCCACAACATGCAGCAGGCGGCGCGGGTGTCCGATCACACAGCTTTCATGTATCTGGGGCGGCTGGTAGAGTTCGGCAAGACCGACAAGCTCTTTACCACCCCAGAGAAGCAAGAAACCGAAGACTACATAACCGGCAGATTCGGCTGATCACGGGAGCGATGTTATGCCTCCACTACATACCGATCGCGTATACGAAGAAGAACTCCAACAACTCCGCGCCAAGATTTTGGAAATGGGCGGGCTGGTCGAGAAACAGATTGGCGATGCCATGACCTCACTGGTTGAGCGGAATTCAACGCTCGCGCAAGCAGTGATCGCCCGTGACCACACCGTCAACTATCTTGATGTCGCGGTGGACGAAAGCTGCACCCGGCTCCTAGCCCTGCATCAACCAGCGGGACGCGACCTGCGGCTTATCATGACCAGCCTCAAAGTGACGACCGATCTTGAACGGGTTGGCGACATGGCTCAAAACATCTGCGAACGCGCCCTGGAACTCAACGAAGAGCCGCCGCTCAAACCTTATGTGGATTTACCGAGGATGGCGGACTGGGCGCGGTCGATGCTGCGCGAGAGTCTGGATGCTTTTGTCCGTGAAGATACCGAGTTGGCGCTCCAGGTGTGCCAGCGTGATGATGCGGTGGATAAATTAACGGCGGATATTTTCCATGAGATGCTGGCCTTCATGCGGCAAGACCCACAGGCGGTGAGTCGGGCAACGCGCCTCCTGTTTATCGCCAAGTACCTTGAACGGATCGCCGACCATGCCACCAACATCGCCGAGATGGTCATTTACATGGTGAAGGGGAAAAATATTCGCCATATCTCGCCGCCTCCAGCCTCGGTATAGGGCAGGGACGCATGGACATCTCCAGCCACACAAAACCGCTGGTCGCGGTCGAAGCGAAACGCAAGATCTTGCTCGTCGAAGACGAGCCGGACATCCGGGAACTGGTTCGGTATAACTTGGAGATCGAAGGGTTCGCTGTCGTGGAAGCGAGCGATGGTGAGATCGCGCTCCGGTTAGCCGCGACCGAACGGCCAGCTCTCGTTATTTTGGACCTCATGTTGCCAGGCGTGCCGGGCCTCGACGTCTGTCGCACCTTACGGACCAAAGAAGCGACATCGCAGATTCCCATCCTGATGCTGACGGCACGAGCATCCGAACTGGACAAAGTGTTAGGGCTCGAAATGGGGGCGGACGATTATGTGACCAAGCCGTTCAGTCCACGTGAACTGGTCGCCCGTGTCAAAGCGGTGTTACGCCGCGCCTATGGATCGACCCTCAATCGACCCCACGAGTGCTATGAGCAGGGACGGTTGCGCATTGACTACGACACCTACGAAGTCACCCTTGATGGGCAACCGGCGGCGCTGGGGCTGCGGGAGTTCGAGTTACTCAAGTTCTTTGTCGAGTATCCCAACCGGGTGTTTAGCCGCACGCAAATTCTTGACCTCGTATGGGGACAAGACGTGTACGTCGAGCCGCGCACGGTCGATGTCCATATTCGTCGGCTCCGCCAACGGATTGAAAAAGATGATGCCAATCCCACCTTGCTCTTAACTGTGCGAGGCGTGGGATATAAGTTCAACCCCGATGCCTTGGCGGAATAGCGTCTTTTTCCCGATCGTCCTCTTGCCCCTCCTCGCGGTTGCTGGGATGGTTGGCCTCTTGGTTTTTTATTCCTTTCCTCTGACTCCACGCCCTCACCTTTTGTGGTATGGCTCACTCCTCTTAGGGGTCGGCGCCATCATTGGCGCGATCATTGTTGGGAAACATCTCCGGTTCCGACTCCATGAGTTGGCGATGTTTCTGGCGACAACTTCAGAACGAGAACAAGCACCGTCGCTTCCGGTCTGGAATGAAGATGAAGTGGGGGCATTGGAACGCGGCTTACAGCAGGTCATGGTTCGGCATCACGAGCGGCTGCGGGCGCTGGTTGCCGAGCGCAAGAAGCTCGAAGCCGTGTTACAAAGCATGGCCGAAGGCGTCGTCGTTATTGATCCAGCGGGTCATGTGATCCTCTGTAATCCCGCGGCGCAGGAGCTGTTTGGCTTGCGACCCAGCCAGGAATGGGAAGGGAAACCGATTCAGGCATTTTCGCGCCACCCTCTCTTACAAGAACTTTTGCGAGAAGTGGCCAATCGGCGGCCCGGCGATGCTCCGGTCAGCCGTGAACTGCAACTGGAGAATACCGAGGGCCGCTATCTCGCGGCCAGCGCGATGCAGATTTGCGAAGATGGCGTAACGGTGAGCGGCTACGTGTTGGTCTTTTACGATCTGACACAAATCAAGCGGCTCGAATCCGTGCGTGTCGATTTCGTCGCCAATGTGTCCCATGAACTGCGCACGCCACTGACCGCGATCAAAGGCTATGCCGAGACATTACTCAACGGGGCGGTGAAAGACCCGGCGACCGCGCAACGGTTCCTCGAAATTATTGACCGCCACTCCGAGCGGCTCAGCCGCTTGATTGACGATCTCCTTACCCTATCGAATCTCGAACTGGGCCGGACTGAACTCCGTAAGGAGGACGTTGTGTTGGCCGATGTCGTGACTGAGGTGTTCGAGATTATGAAAGACAAGGCCGACCAGGGCGGGATCGCGCTCGTCCATCACTGTTCTCCGGAGCTCCCTTCGCTCATCGGGGATAGTGACCGTCTCCAGCAGGTCTTCGTCAATCTGGTTGATAATGCCATCAAGTACACGCCGGCGGGGGGGACGGTAACGGTCACAGCGAAGTTAGTTCGGAGTTCGGAGTTCGGAGTTCGGAGTTCGGAAGAGACTGGAGATTGGATACCGGGGACCAGTTCCCTGTCCTCCCAAGCCCCAAGCGAGGGGCTCGAAATCACAGTCACTGACACCGGCTGTGGCATCCCTGCTGAAGAGCTGCCACGACTGACCCAACGCTTCTACCGGGTTGATAAAGCCCGCTCCCGCGAATTAGGTGGCACGGGGCTCGGTCTCGCGATCGTCAAACATATTGTCCAAGCGCACCACGGATTGCTCCGCATCGAAAGCCAGTTGAGGCAGGGAACGACGGTGCGGATTTTCTTGCCGCTCTGAATCGGGGAGCGGGGGGCAGGGAACCTTTCAGAGGTAGGTTTTTCACCAACAGGAGAGCAGAGTCGTCATTCCCGCGCAGGCGGGAATCCAGTACTCCCGCACTCCACGGGGCTCTACGCCTGGATGCCCGCCTGCGCGGGCACGACGGACCGGAAAGCTCACGCAGGCGGAAAACCCATAAAATTACGGGAAACAAGAAAAACCTACCCTTCAAAAGATACTGCTGGCGAAGTGCTAACCTCAATCTCCGCCCGGAGCTAAAGGCTCCGGGCTCAACGCACAAAGACGGCTAAAGCCGCCTGAGAGAGCCTGATTCACCAGGCTTTGTTGCTTGAGCCCGACGATTTATCGTCGGGGGACAATACCGAAAAGACTTCGCTAGCAGTATCTTCAAAAGGGCAGGGGACGGGGATCAGGTTTCGGCTTGACGGAGGTCTCCAAAGTCCAATGCGGTCTTTTTATTTTTTGCCTTTTGCCTTTTGCCTTTTGCCTTTTGATTTTTCTCTTCAACCGCTAGCCTGCGGTTGACTCCCGTTGTGAGACCGGGCAGAAGAGGGTCCTAATATGACAGAACCAACCCTCACCCTCATCGTCTTTCTCATTATCGTCGCGCTCGTTTTTGATTTTATTAACGGCTTCCATGATGCGGCCAACTCGATTGCGACGGTGGTCTCTACTCGAGTTCTCTCGCCGTCTCAAGCGGTGGCGTGGGCAGCGTTCTTTAACTTTATCGCGGCCTTTGGCTTTGGCGTGCATGTGGCAACTACTGTTGGCAAAGGAGTGATCGACCCCACGATCGTCGACCCCTACGTCATTTTTGGGGCGCTCATCGGCGCGATTGTGTGGAACCTGATTACCTGGTTCTACGGGCTCCCATCAAGCTCTTCTCACGCCCTGATTGGCGGCTTCGCTGGGGCCGCACTGGCCAAGGCCGGGGTGAAGGCCGTGATTTTTAGCGGGTTCAGCAAAACCGCGCTCTTCATCGTCCTTTCTCCACTGATTGGGTTGGTGCTTGGCGTCTCGCTCATCGTGCTCGTGCTCAACCTCTTCTGGCAAGCCACGCCGAGGCGGGTGGATGTGTATTTTCGTCGTTTGCAGCTCGTCTCTTCCGCTTTTTATAGCCTTGGTCATGGGACCAACGATGCGCAAAAAACGATGGGCATTATTACTATCCTCCTCTTCAATGCTGGGTATCTGGGAGAAACCTTTTACGTCCCCTTCTGGGTGATTATTACCTGTCATGCCGCGCTGAGCTTCGGCACGATGTTCGGCGGATGGAGTATCGTCCGTACAATGGGGATGCGTATCACCAAACTGCAACCGGTTGGTGGTTTTTGCGCGGAAACCGCCGGGGCGATTACGCTGCTAGGCACGGCCTACGCGGGCATCCCCGTGAGCACGACGCACACGATTACTGGAGCGATCGTAGGAGTCGGAGCCGCGCGGCGGTTTTCCGCCGTGCGGTGGGGCGTGGCCAGGACGGTTGTCTGGGCATGGGTGTTTACCATCCCTGGGTCAGCGTTGATCGCGGCGATTTCCTATTGGGTGGGCGGGCCGTTGCTTAAGCTGATTTTTTAAGTAGGTATCAGAGCCAACCGGTTTCGAGTTTCAAGTTTCGCGCTGTGCGAAAGGAAAGGGGTTTCTCTTTTCCTTACCTAAACCCGAACCCTGTTCCTAACTATTCTTCAACGCCACCCCTTCGATCACATTCGCCACATCCTCACAACTGTCGATCGCATTCTCAATCGACTCGTAGACCTCTTTCCATTTGATGACATTGAGCGGGTCACCGCCGTTCTCAAAGAGTTTGGCGATGGCGGTGCGGTAGATGTAGTCGCCTTCTTTTTCGAGGCGATTGATTTCAATACAATGCTTAAGGACGGAGTCGGTCCCCTTGAGAGTGCGGAGTTGCTGAAGGGTTGTTTGGACTTCCTTCACGCTATGCAGCAGGATGTCCGCGAGCAGCACCGCGTCGGGTTGCACTTCGGGAATGCGGTAAAGTGAGAATTTGTCCGCCGCCGCCTCGACGTGATCGAGAATGTTGTCGAGCGAGGTAATGAGATTGTGAATGTCCTCGCGGTCAATCGGTGTGACAAAGGTTTTGTTGAGTTTCTCTATCGTCTCGTGAGTGATGAGGTCCGCCTCGTGCTCCACGTCCTTAATGCGTTTGGCCTTCAGTGGCACGTTGGTGAAATCCCTAACCAGGTCAGTGAGGAGCAGTGCCCCTTCGTTGACTTTAGCAGCGCCACGCTCAAAGAGATCGTAAAAATTTGTATCTCTCGGAAAGAGACCCATAGTATCCTCCGTTTCTCAACCTACTCGCTCTTCTTATATGTCACATTGCTGCTTCACCCACGAGAGGGCCTCCTCGCGGGTGTGAAGCTGTCCCTCTAATTGCGCATCTTCGACGGCACCGAGAATTTCCTTGAAGCGTGGTCCTGGCGAAAGCCCTAAGGCCACGAGATCATGGCCGCTGAGCAGCCGTGGTGGAGCGATTTGCTCGGGCGCGAGAGCCGCCAATTGCTGACGGCAAAATTGATAGGGGCGCAGGTCCCCGCTTGATGAGAGTGCGTCAAGCCGCGCCAGTTCTAGCAATTCTTCAATGCCTTCTTCGCGCAGGAACCGTTTGAGGGTGGCCGTGCGCATCTCCGGCGCACTGACCAAGCGCAGATGGTTTCTGACCAAGTACCCAACCCGTTCCCACGTTTCTCGCGAGCGTTTGAGACGCTGGCATATCGCAATCGCCAGCTCCGCCCCCTTCTCGCAGTGACCATGGAAGGTGATGCGGTGGGCGTTGTGGATTTGACACATCGGCTTGGCCACATCATGCAGCAAAGCCCCAAGCGCCAGCGTTTCCGTGGGGTGGTCGAGCTTGTCGAGCAACAGCAGCGTGTGAACGAACACGTCCCCTTCGGGATGAAAATCCGGCGACTGCTCGACGCCACGCATCGTTTCGATCTCCGGTAACACGACGTGCAACAAGCGGGACTCTGACAACAGCTCAAAGGCGCGCTTGGCCCCACGTCCGGTGAGAATCTTGATGATTTCGTCGCCGATTCGTTCCCAGGCAATATCACCGATAGTCGGGGCAAGGTCGTGGATCGCGGCAAAGGTGTCCGGCGTAATAGTGAAATCGAGGCGTGCCGCTAAGCGCACCGCTCGCAACATGCGGAGGCGATCTTCCGCGAACCGCGCGTATGGATCCCCAATGGCACGAATGACTCCCGCCTGTAGGTCTTCACGTCCGCCGACGTAATCAATCACCTCTTCCGTGAGCGGATCGTAGAACATCCCGTTGATGGTGAAATCGCGCCGCCGCGCGTCCTCTTGCGCGTTGCTGAAATGTACGCTGGCGGGATGTCGTCCATCGAAATAGACGCCATCAGAGCGAAAAGTCGCCACCTCACACGGAGTTCCGTCGTTCACGACCAACACGACGCCGAACTGGACGCCAACGGGAACTGTATTAGAAAATACTCGTTGCACCACCTCTGCTCGCGCGTTGGTGGCGACATCAAAGTCCTTGGGTTCAAGGTTGAGCAAGCGATCGCGGACACAGCCACCCGCGAAGTAGGCGACGAAGCCGTGGTCACGCAGGGTCCGCACGATATGTCGAGCATGGCGTTCGTTGTCAGTCACGCGGGCATGGTGACATGCGAGGGGGGTGGGGTGCAACGTGGAGGCGGGAATCGAGGCGAATCCGGCGATGATTCGCAAAGCCTCGGTGTGCATCGCCACACCCAAAAATACCCCCAATTTCACTTATTACCCGACGGAGAACCTATCCCTCTAAGCCACCCCTTTCAGAGGTAGGTTTTTCACCACAAGAAGAGCAGAGTCGTCATTCCCGCGCAGGCGGGAATCCAGTAATCCCACAATCCACAGGCTCCGCGCCTGGATGCCCGCTCCCCTAGAAGACCGGGGACAGGCTGCGCGGGCACGACGGACCGGAGAAGCCACGCAGGCGGAAAATCTAGAAAATTGTAGAAAACGAGAAAAACCTACCCCTGAAAGCTAAGCCACCCCACCGCGTGCTACACCTCAGCGCCAGTGACTGGTGGCGTGTCAATTTTATAAACGGCCCACACCTGGCAAGTACACGCGTGGGCATCATTGGGGAATCGCTCCCGGAGAGTGTTCCGAATCGCCATCGCCTGCGCCAGGTTTCCCAGTAAGCCGTTTGGCATGATATGTGGGGTCATCATCGCTTCCTCATCAGCGCCCCAGTCCGTGAGCAGCGAGACGTCGCAATATTCGTCGATAATGTCGAATCCGAGTAATCCAGGCCCTGCTGCATACCCCTCCTCAAGTTCGATTTCCACACCCACCAAATCACCGTCGCCGAAATGAGGGGCGATCTTCTTGGCGTAGTCGAGATTCGTAATCAGGCGGGTCTTGAAATCCGCATTGACACAATTGCGCCAATCTTCCGCTGACTGTGGCTCGAAGAGGTTTGGTCTGAGTATCCCATCCACGGAATCAAAACTGGTGAGCTGGGGTAATTTTCGCCACTGCATATAGCTAGCCCACTTGTCGTGATTCTGAGGGCCGAATTTCTCTATGATGGTGTAATACATCTCTGACTCTGAATATGGCGTTGTCAGCTTCGTGCCAATTCGGCTTTTCCAGCGAAATCCCCCGACTCCAAAGAGTTCCCGATCATACGAGGTTCTCCGCGCACGTGCAAAAATTCAATCAAGAGACCAGGCCAGCAAAGTATTCCTGACCTTGCGAGGTTCTGAGAGCCTGGGTACATTTGGCTCCGCATGAAACTGACTGCCGACGACATCTGTTTGGCCTCCAGTGGCACTTTGGTGCGGGGCTCCGCAGAGACCATGTTTACCGCCGTAACCATTGACTCACGCACGGCCTCTCCGGGGACATTGTTCGTGCCACTCCCCGGCACCCAAACCGACGGCCATGCGTTCCTCGCGACCGCCGTGCAACAAGGAGCGGCGGGGTTCTTTTTTGCCGAGCATATCAACCCGTCCTTGCCGGAAGGCGCGGTGGCGATTGGGGTGCCCGACCCGCTCATTGCTCTACAAAACCTTGCCTCGTGGGTGCGGGCGCGCTCTTCCGCTCGCATTATTGGGATTGCTGGCAGCAACGGCAAAACCACCACCAAGGAATTGATGGCCCAGGTATTCGCCAGCAAAAAGAAGACGTGGGCAACGCCAGGCAATCTCAATAATCACATTGGGCTGCCGTTGACGCTCTTGCGTGCGGAGGATGATGTCGAAGTGCTGGTCTTGGAATTAGGGACAAGCGGAGCCGGAGAGCTAGCGACGCTGTGTCAGATTGCGCGTCCTCAAATTGGGGTGATTACCTCGATCGCCGAAGAACATACGGAAACGCTCAAAGACCTTGCTGGGGTGATCGCGGCGGAGACGGAACTCATCGCGGCACTTCCTCCAGATGGCGTCGCGGTGGTGTATGGCGACCATGAGGGTCTTTTGGAGGCCGTCCATCGTCAGGCGCGGTGTCGAATAGTGACGTTCGGTGAATATGCGAACAATCATTTTCGTATCAGCGAGATTCAGGTCACTCGCCAAGGTACGCGGTGCCTCATCCACACACCACAGGGAAGGTACGTACTCCAGCTCCAGCTTCTTGGCAGCCATTTCGCGCTGGCGGCGGCGGCCTCACTGGCGGTCGCGACTGAGTGTGGCATCACATTAGATGATGCCGGTACGGCGCTACGTGTGGCGAAGGGAGCGGCCCGACGGATGGCGGTGGTTGAGGTGCCCGCGCGGCGGCTCACGGTGCTTGATGATTGTTACAATGCCAATCCCGCGTCGATGCTCCAGGCACTGAAAACGGCAACCCAGGTGCGCGCTCCGGGAGAACGACTGCTCCTGGTGCTTGGCGATATGCTGGAGCTTGGGACGCTGAGTCAGATTCGTCACCAAGAAATTGGCGACGCGGTCGCGGCATTGAGGCCACCGCCAGATTGTGTGGTGACGGTGGGTGAAGATGCCAAACGCATCGCCGCGGTAGTAGAGAAGACGACTATTCCAAGCCGCTGGTTCACGACGTCGGAACAGGCCGCGACGTTCGTTCAGGAAATGGTATTGGACTTTTCTGGTCCTCAATTGTTATTGGTCAAAGGCTCGCGTGGAATTCGGCTGGAAGAAGTTACGAGGCGGGTGGAGGAATAAAGGAATAAAACGTAAAACGTAAAACGTAAAATGGAAGCGAAGAGGCCACTACTTTCCCCTTACGTTTGACACTTTACGTTTTATTTCCCCACGTCTTAGAAAGGACACAAATATGACTGCGGTAGTCGGCATTATCATGGGCAGCGACTCTGATCTCGAAGTGATGGAGGAGGCCGCCAAGGCGTGTGAGGAGTTTGGCATCACGTATGCGATGCACGTGATGTCCGCGCATCGCTCACCGGATGAGACGGCACACTTTGCCAAGACCGCGCATCAGCGTGGCTTCAGAGTCATTATCGCCGGTGCGGGTGGCGCCGCGCATCTTGCCGGTGTGATCGCCGCCCACACGCCACTCCCAGTCATTGGGATTCCGGTCAAGAGTAAAGCCTTACAAGGGCACGATTCGTTATTGTCGATGGTGCAGATGCCTCCAGGCGTCCCCGTGGCCACCGTGGCCATTGACGGTGGTCGAAACGCGGGCTTGCTGGCTGTGCAGATGCTCGCCCTCGCTGATGCCGCGCTTTTTGCCCGCGTGGTCTCGTTCAAGGAACAACTAGCGGAAGGGACGCGGGAGAAGGATCGCAAACTGCAAGAACGGTTGCGGAAAAAAGGCAAGGCGTAGACGGGAAGTTTTGAGTACTCGGCAAGAAGGAGAGAGGATCATGTCGCAATCACAAATGCCCACATCTTCCGCCGCAGCGCCGGACAATCAGCGGACGAACGGCGTGGTGTCACAGCCCGATAACTCCACGCCGCCGCAGGTTTTGCGTGAACCGCCGACCGGCAAGCAATTCCTCGAATCACTCCGCGACGGGCGCGAGATTTATTTCGATGGCAAGCTGGTGAAGGATGTGACCACTCATCCCGCCTTCGCCACCAGCGCGCGCTCGTATGCGCGCATGTACGACACGCTGCATGACCCCGCCAAGCGAGACGCGCTGACCTTCATCACTGAACGGGGGGCGCGCTCGCATAAGTTCTATAAACTTCCTCGGACCCACCAGGACCTCTTCGAGGCCAGGGACGCGATCGCTGAATGGGCACGCCTCAGTTGGGGCACGTTGTCGCGCGGCCCGGATTACAAAGCCGCACTGGTGGGCACCCTGGCTGGTGATGCCGAGTTCTACGGTGAGTACGCGCCCAACGTCTGGCGCTGGTATGAGAAGATTACCGACGCGGTGATGTTCGTGAATCTGAGTTTGGCGAACCCCGCGGGTGACCGCTCGAAACCGCCAGCCGAACAACGCGATGTCTACATGCACGTTGTCAAGGAGCGTGATGATGGCATCGTCGTCCGTGGCGCCCGTTTGGTGTCCACTGGCGCCGCCTTTAGCAATGTCACCTACCTGAGCCAATATGTCCCGATCACTGGGTTGGCTGAGAATGAAGAGGATTTCGCGCTCGCCTTTTTCGTGCCGTTCAACGCGCCGGGCATCAAATTCATTGGACGCCATTCGTATGAACATCTCGCCAAAAAGGTTGGCGCGCCCTTCGACTATCCCCTCTCCAGCCGCTTCGACGAGTCCGATCTCAGCATCGTCCTCGACGATGTTTTTATCCCGTGGGAAGATGTGATCGCCTACCGTAATCCGACAGTGGTGAACGGCCTCTTTCCGCGCGGCTTTGGCCAACGCTTCGCTCTCCATGCCGCGACGCGGACGGCGGTAAAACTGGACTTCATCTGCGGCTTGTTATTGCGCGCGACGGAGATGCAGCAGCGGTCCAGCTTCCGTGATGTGCAGGTCGCGCTCGGCGAACTCATTGGCATGAGACACAATATCTGGGCGCTCTCCACGGCCATGGTCGCGGACGCGCAGCCTGGACCGGGCGGGTATCTCCTCCCAAATACGGGGTATGCCATGCAGTGGCGCAACAGTTATGGAGACATGTTCACCCGCGCCCGCACTATATTTCAGAATGTCCTCTCCGGAAATCTCATCCAGATTCCGTCGTCGGCGGAAGACTTCAAGAATCCCGCCATTCGTCCGTTGCTTGATCGCTATTGGAAAGGGGGAGCGGCCACGGCTGAGGAGCGAGTCAAACTCCTGCGCGTGATCTGGGATATGTTTTTCACCGAGTTCGCGGGCCGGACCGAAGCCCACGAGCGCAACTTCGCGGGAAACTATGAAGCGAATCGTGTCGAGACCTACCAGGCGGCTGAACATCAGGGACTCAATGCCAACTTCAAGGCGATGGCCGAGGAGTGCATGAGCCATTATGACCTCAACGGTTGGACAGAACCCACCTGGGCGGACGTGCCGTGGTCAGTAGAAGAATGAAGTAGAACGTGACAGGATGCGTGACACGCCCCAAGGACTCGCTTATCGCTTTTCCTACTGACGACTGGCTATTTTTATGATTTCCGTACACGACGCCGTCACCATGATTCTCGAAACGATCACGCCGCAAGCGGGAGAGCGCGTTGGCCTCCTGGAAGCGGGCGGACGGATTTTGGCCGAGGAGATTCGCTCGGAACGCGAGGTTCCCCCGTTCGCGAACTCGGCCATGGATGGCTACGCCGTGCGCTGGGACGATATCCAGCATGCGACCGCCACCGATCCTACCTCCCTCTCGGTTCTTGAAGTCATCCAGGCTGGCGCGGTGCCAATACAAGCGGTGATGATAGGCACGGCGAGTAAGATCATGACCGGGGCCGTGATGCCACACGGCGCGGACACCGTGGTCCGCATTGAGGACACTGAGGAGTACGAAGGGCATGTCAGGATCAAGCGATCGGAGTTCTCTGGAACACATGTCCGAGCCAGTGGCGAAGACATTCATCGCGGGCAAGTAGTGCTGGATAAAGGCCGAGTGTTGCGACCGGCGGACATCGGCTTACTCGCCTCGGTGGGGCGGAGTTTGGTGCTGGTTCATCAGCGTCCACGCGTGGCCATTCTCAGCACGGGCAATGAACTCGCTGAAGTCGATGAAGCCCTGCGACCGGGCCAGATTGTCAACTCGAACGCCTATACCTTGGCCGCGGCGGTCCGCGAAGTGGGCGGAATTCCGGTGCCGCTGGTGATCGCCAGAGATACCCTCGCGGAGATTCGCGCCGCCTTAGGAGAAGCAGCGCGCCATGATGTCGTGCTCTCTACTGGCGGCGTGTCGGTTGGCGACTTCGATTTTGTCAAAGCTGCGATGGACGAACTGGGCATGCACAGGTTGTTCTGGCAAGTCGCGCAACGGCCAGGAAAACCGCTGACCTTCGGCTTGCTGCGAGAACGTCCGTATTTTGGCCTGCCAGGTAATCCGGTGTCGGCCTTGGTCTGTTTCTATCTCTATGTTCGTCCGGCATTGCGGCGCATGATGGGCCACACAAAGCTCTTTCCCCCAGTGGTCTCCGCCACTGTGGGCGAGGACCTGCCCAAGGCGAAAGGGTTGACGGAGTTCGTGCGTTGTCGTCTGACCTTGAAAGATGGGCACTATACCGCCCACTCAACGGGCACGCAAAGTTCCGGGGTGCTCAGCTCGCTCTCGCTAGGAGAAGGGCTGATGATCGGGCCCGCCGAATATCCTCTTCTGCCAAAAGGCATGCACATCAAAGTGCTGATCCTTGATGGCGACGAGTTCGCGGGGAGCGACGCACCGTTCTAAGGGCTGCGGATTTCTCCATTTGCTCCCCGCTACTGAGCCGTCACTTGAAGCGTGGCATGACCTCCCGCGCGAAGATGGTCATGGATTGCCGAATTTTCTCCGAGGCCAGTCCAGGGAGGTGCATGCCCAAAGCTAAATCAGTGACCCGCGTGCCCTGTCGATAGCTCTCAATGGCGCGAATGCAATCGTCTGCCGTCCCGATCACGGGAAACCCTCCCGGCGTCGCTGGGTCGATCTTCTGGAGATCGGCCAATGACGGAGCGTCGCGCATGGTGCGATCCTTGCGCAAATCTCCCGCCTCCTTCAACAATGGCATCGCGGTGGAGAACATATAGGACAGATGCGGCCCCGCCTCTTCCCAGGCTTGCTCGCGGGTCTTCGCGACATACATCCAGCGGAGTTGCGTCAGTGAGAAATCGGCTGGGTTCCGACCATGCTGCGCCAGCGCGCGATCATAGACCTGTTGTAATTCGAACTCGCCCGTGCCCATGAGGTGGTAACCCAACCGTGCGGCGCGCTCGACGGATTTCTTGCCGCGCGCGCCGATCCATAACGGGGGATGCGGCTGCTGCACTGGGCGAGGAGAGATGCGTACGTCGCGCAGATGGTAAAATTGCCCTTCAAATGAAAAGGTCTCCTCGGTCCACGCGCGCCGAATGACCTCAAGCCCTTCTTCCAAAAGCGCTTCGCGCTGCTCACGCGGGATGCCGAATCCCGTAAACTCCTTCAAGCGATAGCCTTTGCCAACGCCGAGGTCCAAGCGTCCATTGGAGAGAATATCGATCGTGGCCGCGTCTTCCGCGACTCTGAGCGCATGTTGAAACGGCAAGATGAGAATGAAGGTGCCGATGCGAATGCGACTCGTGCGCGTGGCGATCCCCGCGGCGAGCGGCAGCAACGAGGGCGACCAGCCATCATCATCGAAATGATGCTCGGTGAGCCAGATGGTGTCATAGCCCAATTCCTCGGCCAGCACGGTCTGATCAATGAACTCACGGTACAGTTCGGGATAGGGCCGAGCCCATCGCGGCGGATTCTGGAACGGCATCATGAAGCCAAAGCGCATAAGGGAGTCCTCCTTTTTGGGCTCCCTTAAACCACAGTCCTTGTCGATGTCAAGGAAAGGCCGCCGCCTTTTCCAGAATCACGCCGCCTGCTGACAACCGCCCTTTTTTACAACGCGCTCTGTGGAAGCCGGAGACTTTACAAGCTTCGCCGCTGGGCGAATCGGTCTGCGCGCTAACTCACCTCCACAGTTTGGACATACCCCGTGGAGCACGGTCTCCGCGCACTGGGAACAAAAGGTACATTCAAATGAGCACATCATGGCTTCGCGTGAATCCGGTGTGAGGTCGCGATCACAGCACTCGCAGTTAGGACGGAGTTGGAGCATGAGAAAGTCTCCTTTCGGCTCTTCAGGTCGTATTCAATCCGCCGACAGTCGGATGGTAAAGAAAACTGTACCTTGCTGGTCACCCTGTGACTAGCTCAGGGTGAACGGGGAATGGGATGAAGTTCAATGGGTCATATGGAGAAGCGACGCGCAGTCCAGGAACACGCAGGGCGAGAATGGCGGAAATCCTGGATTCCACTCCGTTCCATCCAGACGATATTGCGTCAGGACTTACGCGTAAGGGCAAAAAATAGCATTTTAGGGCAATAGACATTATCGGGTTTAAGCAGGGCTAAGCAAGCTGAACAAATCGAAAGTGGGGAGCGGGTGACGACAACTGACGCGGAGATTGTGCAAGCCGCATGCAATCTCCATGACCCGATCCGAAATGCCAGTGGTCGTGAGGCGCAA
>SHZE01000001.1 GCA_009692435.1 Deltaproteobacteria bacterium
TGACCACATCCTGGCTCACGTCCTCCAAGTGGTCCGCCAAATACGTGCACGTACAATTCTTGGGCGTGCTGATCAGGTACTCGACGTACTGCTTCTTGGTAAGCATTGCCCTAAAATGCTATTTTTTGCCCTTACGCGTAACTCCTGACTGGACTGGAGATGATAGCCGCGGAGAAATTCTTCGACGGAGAGGCGTTTTTTGCCCGCGAGTTGGACTTCGCGCAAGGTGAGAACTCCGTCGCCAGTCGCCACGGACACGCTGACAGGAGTGACTTCGATAATCGTTCCTGGAGCGGTTTGCGAGGCACGAAAAGCGTGCTCGACCTCGGCGGCAAAAATTTTGAGCAATTTGCCATTGAGGGTCGTATAGGCGGACGGCCACGGATTGAAAGCGCGGACCCGCCGTTCGATGACGACCGCGGCAAGATTCCAGTCCATCCGACCATCCTCTTTTTGAATGAGCGGCGCATGTGTCACTTCAGCTTCATTCTGTTGTCGAGCCGTCAGCCACCCGGCTTTGAGACGTCCGATTGCCTCCTGGAGTGCTTCGGCCCCCAGTCGTGCGAGTTTGTCGTGCAAAGACCCACCAGTGTCAGTCGCGGTAATCGGCAGCGCTTTCTGCAACAGAATGTCGCCAGCATCCATCGGTTCACTGACCTGCATGATGGTAATGCCCGTTTCAGTCTCCCCATTGGCGATAGCCCACTGGATTGGTCCGGCACCACGATACTTTGGCAACAAAGAAGCATGCACATTGATACAGCCCAGAGGAGGGAGGGTCAGTATCGAGGTTGGCAGAATCCTGCCGTAGGCCACGACTACAATGAGGTCAGGGTGCCATGCCTGCAACTGTTCTAGCACCCCAGGAACACGGAGCTTGGTAGGTTGGAAAACTGGAATGCGTCGCGCTTCGGCCAGAACTTTTACCGGTGGCGCATGGAAGGCCATCCCTCGACCTGAGGGCTGATCGGGCTGGGTCACGACACCAACAACCTGATCCCTTCCATCAAGCAGAGCCTGGAGCGAAGGTACGGCAAACTCTGGCGTGCCCATGAAGACAAGACGAAGTTGGGATTGAGGCGTAAAAATTTGGGATATCGACATCGCAAGCGCGGGGAAGGTTGATAATGAGGTCTAGTGCTTTCTTTTTCCCACAAAATCCTTATTCCCAACTCCTAAATCCCCATCAGTATCCTTGCGAGAGGACTCCAGGGGCCTTCCTTCGCGCAGCAGCTTTTTCACCCGGCGGGCGTACAGTTCGCGTTTGAGTCGACTGATACGGTCAATGAAAAGTTTCCCGTCCAGATGATCGAGTTCATGCTGGATGACCACCGCCATCAACTCCTCTGCTTGAAGGATGATCTCCTTTTCGTCCGGG
The DNA here is from genome assembly GCA_009692435.1 of Deltaproteobacteria bacterium. Taxonomy (GTDB): domain Bacteria; phylum Desulfobacterota; class Binatia; order Bin18; family Bin18; genus JABFSC01. Next base: position 1,379 of record SHZE01000001.1, read on the forward strand.
GTCCAGGCTTTGATTTCAATCTTCGCCGACCTTTTCACCTCGGCTGTGTAATCTATAACACTCAGACAGCCCTCTTCCCAGATGATGTCTCCCTCACGAGCCGTGATGACCGGGTTAATCAGTTTGAGTAGCTCTTTCCCGCGCTCTTCATGGTTAATGTCAACCACAATAATGCGTTGAGGGAGGCCAATCTGGATCGCTGCGAGTCCAATGCCTGGAGCGTCGTACATGGTCTCGACCATATCATCCACGGCTTGGACCAAGTCACCAGTGAGGTTCTGAACGGGAGTGGCGGTCTGCTTGAGACTCCCATTGGGATAATGGAGAATTTCTCGGATCATGCTTGACCTATAACATGTCGTATGGATCGACATCAACGATGATCCGCACCTTCGGGGATCGTTGGTGCGCACGCAGATCCTCGTATGTCGATTTTACTAGAGTATGCAGCAGGCGCCGGTCCTCCCCCTTCACCAAGAGTTGCCAGCGCTCACGCCCATTCACTCGTTCAAGAGGCGCGGGCGCTGGGCCCAACATCGTGGGAAGAACGGTTCCTTGTGGTAATTTGTGAAGAGCGGCCTGAAAAGAGTCAGCAAACCGAGTGAGCACCTCGCGCACCTCCTCTCTATCGGTCCCGTCACAACGGATATTCACCATGCGCGCATAGGGAGGATATCCTAACTGTTTACGATAGCGGAGTTCATAAGAAGCAAACCGAGCAAAATCCTGCCGCGCGGCACAGCGCACACTGTAATGATCCGGGAGATAAGTTTGCAGTAGCACGCGACCGGGATCGTCTCCACGGCCGGCCCGGCCAGCGACCTGCGTCAGCACTTGGAAGGTGCGCTCCGCTGACCGGAAGTCGGGGAAGTGCAGCGAACTATCCGCGCGCAGCACCCCAACAAGAGTCACCCCTGGAACATCATGTCCCTTGGCGACCATTTGCGTCCCGATCAGTACGTCGATCTCATGCGCTTGCCACGCGTTGAGCACGCGCTCCAAGGTGCCGCGCCGGCTGACGCTATCGCGGTCCAACCGAGCACTACGGGCTTGAGGCAACAACCGCGCTAGGGCTTCTTCGACTTGTTCTGTCCCAAAACCTGACCCTTCTAATGCAGGTTCGTGGCATGCTGGACAATCATCCATCGCCGGTTGATACCGCCCGCAATAATGACACCGTAAGGTACGTCCGCGAAGGTGATAGGTCATCGTCACACTACAATGCCCACAGGAGACCGCTTCACCACACAGCCGACACTGGAGGTAATTCGCATACCCTCGACGATTCAGAAACAAGAGGCTTTGTTTTCCTGCTTGGTAATTGTCGAGAAGTGCTTGCCGTAAGGCACCGGAGAAAATAGTGCCCCCCGGTTCTCGGCGCAGATCAATCACTTCGACCTGAGGGAGTGGACGAGATTCAATTCGTCCCGTCAGTTCAATCAGGGAATAGCGTCCGCCTTGCGCATTGATATGTGTTTCAAGCGCTGGGGTCGCGGAGCCAAGAATCACCGGGCATCCCAGTATCTGCCCGCGCATCACCGCTAAATCCCGGGCGTTGTAACGAGCGCCTTCCCCCTGCTTGTAGGAAGCGTCATGTTCCTCATCAACCACGATGAGACCGAGGTTCTTCAAGGGTGCGAACACGGCCGAGCGCGCTCCCACCACAATGGTCGCCTCTCCCCGCGCCACGCGTCGCCATTCGTGCCAGCGTTCACTCTGCACCAACCCGCTGTGTAGGACCGCCGCTCGCTGGCCAAAGCGTCCTCTTACTTGTTCAACGATTTGCCTCGTCAGCGCGATTTCAGGAACCAACATCAATACACTGCGACTAAGAGCAAGAGTTTGCCACGCCGCTTGGAGGTACACTTCCGTCTTGCCACTGCCCGTCACGCCCTGCAAAAGAAAAACATCGAACCTTGGGGATTCAAGACTTGGCGTGATCTTCTCTACCGCGCTGCGCTGCTCAGAAGAAAGCACGAAAGATGAAAACCCCTCCTCGGTTGAAGGGGAAAGAGTTGCTCCTTCTATCAGAACGGTAGGAGAACGAGGCATGCGTGGGCTGTGCTCGTGCATCTCGATCACACCCTGCTGTTCGAGCCGCTCCAACACTCGACCAAGAACGAGCGTGGGAAAGCGGTTTTTCAACGCCTTCGTCGTCACTCGCCCCTTCTCACTGAGGAACGCCAGGATGGCCTTCTCTGCCTCGGTTCTCGCCTGGACACACTCTTCAGGAGGAACAACCGGTACCCCTGGTTCCGCACTGTCGCCAAGTCGCCCAGCTTGCTGTCCTCGCTTTTTCTGCCACCCTTTCTCCTCTCTAGTAATTTTCACCATTCTGACGCTTTCGCTTCTGACACCACTCGGCAGAATTGTTCTCAGCAGTTCTCCAGGTTGCGCCACATAATAATTTGCGGCCCATTGCCACAAACGCATCAAGTCTTCAGAAAAAACAACATCTTCATCGATAACATCAAGAATGTCCTTTATGTTTTTCCCCACCAACAAATCAGACGAAAATTTAACGAATGTAACAATTCCCGTTATTTTTCGGCTATTTAATGGGACAACGACTCTCATACCAGGAAGAACGCGGCTTCGTAGCGCATCGGGGATGCCGTAGGTCAGTTCCTTTTGTAGTCCGACAGAAGAAGCAATGGCGACAGAGGCGAAAGTTGGGCACGGAGAATTTTCCTGATTTAACATTTGACAATTTGCTTTTCTTATTGCATAGTAACTAGGCGAAATTAATTGAATCTAGGATTTACCAATGGCAAGTATAGCAGGCGGCATTCTCAGCCCACTCACCTCACTGTTCTCGTTCGGAGACAAGGGTTATCTGGCTATCGACATTGGCTCAAATTCGATCAAGGTGCTCGAAGTGAAGGGGAAAGGAAAAGGCCTCCGTATCATTAACGCCGGGATCGCCCCACTGTCCAGCGACGCCATACAAGACAACGTCGTACGAAGCCCAGCGCTCGTCGCTGAAGCGATCCGCACCCTCATAGAAGATCAGGGGCTAAAAGCAACCAACGTCCTCACGGTAGTCCCCGGTCCCGCTGTTATCATCAAGAGAGCAAACTTTCCTGCCCAAGATCAAAAAGATCTCCGGGAAACGATCCTCTTTGAGGCAGGTAATTTTATTCCGGAAAGCCTAGACAACGTCAATCTTGATTATCAGGTCCTCGACACAGGTTCCCAGAACAATACTATTGACGTCCTCCTCGTGGCTGTCAGAAAAGACCTCATCAGTAGCTACACTTCTGCTATCGAAGAAGCTGGTCTTATTCCCGTCGTTGCCGACGTTGACTATTTCGCTTTGGAAAACATGTTTGAGACCAACTACTCCCCGGACCCCGAAGAAACAATAGCCCTTATCAACATCGGTGCCCATTATTCCCTCGTCAATGTAATGAAAGGGAATAGATCCGCATTCACCGGAGATGTCCAGTTTGGAGGCAAACATTTCACCGACATGGTGGCTGAGGCGTTATCCCTGAGCGAAGAGGAAGCAGAGGACGCGAAAATCAACGGTGTCCTCGAAGGGTACAACAGCCAAGACATAGAAAGAATCGTCACCACTGCTTCAGATCACCTCCTAGATGAAATTCAACACACGCTCAGTTTTTTTGGGACCGGAACAGCGGACGAACAAATTACCGCTGTCTACTTGAGTGGCGGCACTGCCCAGCTCCCTAGTCTTGCTTCAATGATAAGTCAGAGACTCAGTGTCCCAGTGGAGGTATCCGATCCCTTCCGCAACCTTCGTGTAAGCGGACAACATGAAGAATTCATCCGCTCTCATGCTGCAAGTTTCGCCATTAGTGCTGGATTGGCAACAAGAAGGCCTGGTGACCGATGATACGAATTAACCTCATAGGCAGTAGGGAAGGGGAAGAATCTTCCTCCCGTCGAACAGAGGGAGTTCTTGTCGGAGGGGCGATAGCAGTTGTGCTTGCGGGGATAGCGATGTCGTATCTCGCGCAACAATCGACCGCGAGCAATTTAGACTCAACCGCCGCGCTCCTAGAAGCAGAATTAGTTAAAATTCGCCAGGACGATGAAGAATTCAAAAAGATGCAGGACCAAAAGAAAGAGCTCGAAGCTAAGCTCTACATTGTCAGTATTCTCACCTCGAAAGAACGTCGCGCCGCACCAGTACATATTCTTGATGATCTCAGCGCCAGCGCCCCAGAATACCTCTGGCTTACGGATTTTACAGAGAAGGGCGGGGTAACACGGATCAACGGAAGAGCCGTCGATAACCAAACGATCGCCTTATTCGCCAATGATTTAGCGAAATCTCATTACTTTCAAAAAGTGGAGATCCGTGAGACCTCGCAGGAGGACGTTGCCACTGCTCCACAGCGAACCCAGCCTGGAGGAAAACAAGCCGCTGCTCAGATACCAGTGAAAAAATTCCTCATCGAATCGACGATTAACTACCTCCCAGGGGCCGCTCCATAAGCGGCAATTCCAGAGGACCCTACGGCAAAGGGTCCAAAATAAAGGAAAAGAAGATCATTCGCGTACTATTGGTGCGACGGCGCAACAGGGAGATTCCCCCCCCCCCATGCTTGATCAATTTTTTGACTTGCCACTCAGCAGACGAGTGCTCATTTACGGCCTTCTCGCCATCGTTCTTGTTGCCTCGTACTATTTTTTGCTCCACCTTCCTGGTGAAGGGCTGCTCGTCGAAAAACAGACGAAGATCGAAACCTTACAAGGAGAGAAAGTCAAACTTCTCGCGACCCTGAAGGGCCGTGCGGCACTCAAAGCCGAAATCGAGCAGATTAACGGTAAGTTTCAAGAAGTGACGAAACAGTTGCCAGAAAGCAAAGAGATTCCCGACTTACTCCGCCAAGTGTCGAACATGGGGAGAGATTCTGGGCTCGAAATCACCCTTTTTCGCCAGCTAGTAGAAAATATCAAGGAACTCTATGCCGACGTTCCTGTCGAAATGGCTGTCCGGGGAGGGTATCACCAGCTTGCACTATTTTTCGAGAAAGTTCGCCAGCTCGACCGCATCGTCAATATCGGTGATATCGGCATGAAGAACCCTCAGATGTCAGAAGGCCGACTCCAAGTGGAAGCCTCTTTTTCCGCAACGACCTATCGATTCTTAACCGCGGAAGAACAAGCTGAAATTGCCAAACGACAAGAAGAAGCAAAGAAAAAGAAGTGAACTCGGGGATTCATTATGCTGCGCGCTAAGCATCCTTACCGGACCTTCCTTCTTGCGAGTATAGGAGCCCTCTTCCTAACCCTGCTGCTCTTCACCGCAAGCAAGGAAGGATTTGCCCAGGAGACAACTCCACAAGAAACCGTTCAACAAGAGACATCGGCAGAAGATACTTATCGATACGACCCTGCGGGTAAGCGTGACCCGTTCTTCTCTCCGCTCAATCGAGTCATAGAACAGTCGGGCATGGCTGACGAGGCGAAGACACCACTCCAGCGCTTGGACCTGGGGCAATTCAGGGTTGTTGGAATCATTTTAGAAACCCCAGAGCCAAAAGCACTCATTGAGGATAACAGTGGGCTTGGGTACATCGTGACGTCAGGAACTTTGATCGGTTCCAATGGTGGGATGATCAAATCCATTGAGCCAAACAGGATTCTGGTTGAGGAATACGAGACCGATTTTTTCGGCAAACGCAAAGTACTAGAGAAAGAGATGCCACTCACAGTTGCAGAATCGGGTACTAAAGGTACGCCCAAAGAGAAGTAAGCGCAGCGGATGTGGCGGGGGGAGTAGGGGGATGAGGACCTTACCGAGAAATCAAAGCAAAATGGGGATAGTCATTGCGATGGCTACTTTTGTCACAGCCGGAGCGTGCACCCAACGACCCAACACACCAACAGCTCCGCCTTCACCTGCGGCGGAACAGGCAGCGACTCTTCCATCAGCAGGACAGACGACACCACTACCCACCGCAACGCCGGGACCTGAGGCGAGTGGGCCAGCCCGGCTTGAGGAGGTTCGGCTTATTGAGACGGGCGGACAGCGGAGCGTTCTCTTTCGCTTCTCACGTCCACCAGAAGGAGTCGACTATTTCCCACTGCGGAATCCGAATCGCCTCGTTGTTGACATCAAGGGAACCGTGGAACCCCCAGTAAAAATTCAGACTCATAAAACTTCGGACGGCGTAGTATCGGCAGTCCGTGTGGGCACCTATCAGGGGAAACTCCGGTTGGTGATTGATCTCAAGAATGCTACGCCCCCTCAGTTTTCAGTTGATAATTACGAAACCTTGGTAACGGCCTTCATTGGGGAAAAGGACGCGGAGAAAAGCGCCGTTCACAGTCACGCCCAGGTCCTCTTCCTGTCCGAGGATGCGCGTAGCGCTCTCACCTCTAGTGATCATGGGGTAGGAGAAAAAATAGCCGCCCCCACGGAGGCGACTCAGTCGCAGCTCTCAACAACGGCCTCCGCCCTGACGGAGGAAAAAATCGCCTCTGCTCCCGCGGCTTCGCCATCTGCAGAAACACCTCGGAATACGACTCGCGACACCGCCCAGGTTGCCGCGGTTCAAGGAGAACCAGCAACAGAAAAGATCGACTCTGCTCCTGTTGCGGTCGCTCCCCCGTCAGAAGCACCGCAAGACGCGACTCGGGAAATTGCCCAGGTCGCCCCGATTCAGCCAGAATCAGCAACACCCTCACCGCGCAAGGCAAATCGCGCGAAGAAGTCTCCCGAAGCGCGCGCACCACTTCTCGCTGAAGAGCCCTTATCAGGTTCCGCGACAAGTAGAGAGTTTCAACCCGGGGTCCAGTATACGGGGAGAAAAATTTCTCTCGATTTCAAGAATGCTGATGTCCATGATGTGTTTCGTATCCTTGCCGATGTTAGTGGTCTCAATCTCGTCGCCACGGATGACGTGAAAGCCAAAGTCACACTCCGCTTGATTGAAGTTCCTTGGGATCAGGCACTGGATGTTGTTTTACAAGCCAATGGTCTCGAAAAAAATCTGCTCGGCAATGTTCTCTCGATCTCAACAGCCAAGCGACTTGAATCAGAACGGAATGCCAAACTGCTCGCCCAGAATGCTAACCAGAAGCTTGCCACACTCGAAACAGCTTACGTGAGAATCAACTATATCAAAGCCACGGATGTGGTGAAAATGATAACATACGAAGAGGAGCAAGAAATTAACATCGGTGGCGGCGCGGGCGGTGGTAGTAAGGGGCAAAGACCCGCAGGAGCGGGAGGAACAACGCAAATTGCCTTGATGTCTCCGCGTGGAACGCTAGCCGCCGACCCCACCACGAATGTGGTTATTATTCGGGATACCATTGATCGCATTTCCGCGATTCGCGAAATGATTCAGCAAATCGATGTCCAAACTCCACAAGTGGTGATCGAGTCCTATCTTATCACCACGAGTGAAAATCTGAGCCGTGATCTGGGAATTCAATGGGGGTACGGATATAGAGCGGGGCCGGGGACGGGAAACCCTACAGGCCGGAATTTTCCAGGGAGCTTGGGATTCGGAGGCTCGGGCTTAGGAAAGGGTTCTAGTGGTATTCCTTTCATTGCAGATTTCCCTGCGGCAACGAGTGCAGGGTCAGGATCAGCTCTTGATCTCGTGCTTGGCTCACTGAGCGGTTCGCAAGCGCTTGCTGTCCGTCTCAGCGCTCTCGAACGGGAGGGGAAAGCCCGTGTGGTTTCTCGCCCTCGGGTCGTGACCATCAACAATAAAGTCGCCGAGATTAAATCCCGGCGTACGGTACGAGTACCAAAAATTTCCGGCTCCCTCAATGTCGGAGGGCAAGGCTCTACACAGGGCGGGGGAGATGCCTTTCAAGAGTTTGATGTCGGAGTCACTCTCAAAATCACCCCCCAAATATCATCCGACGGCTTTGTTTTGTTGGATGTCTCCGCGGAAAGCAGCGAATTAACCGCACCAAGCGTGACTTCCTCCGCGCCATCGGCATTTATTCCGGTCATTCCCGATTCGCTTTTGCGGACAGCTAGTTCAAACGTGCTGATTCGGGCAGGTGAGACCTTTGTTTTAGGAGGAATTCTCTCCGATGGTCTGAAACGAGAAGAAGAAGGCACTCCATATCTCAGGAAAATACCTGGACTAGGTTGGCTTTTCCGCGGCGACACGAACAGCAGGGTGAAAGATGAACTCTTGGTCTTCATCACTCCGAGAATCGTCCCTGGAGTCCCGGTGAAGAACCTCCCGTCCGCTCAGCAATTATGGGAAACCCGCCCACAAGAAGGAGGACCCGTAGCTGCGGCAAAGGATGCCGCGATGGAGACAAACTAGAGAAACGACAGACTCTCATCATGACAGCATACCCTGCCAATGAGAGTCTACAGGTCTAAGAGCTCGGAACGTGGTGGTGGTTGGTGGAAAGATGAGGAGAAGAGCTCTTAGACCTGTAGACTGCTCTTCACGAAATGAGGAAGACGCGAGAAAGATCATACGACAATAATAGGGCCGGGATGCTCGGGGGCTTGGTAGGAGAGAGCCAACGTGCGCGAGGCGGAGGTTGTGGTGGAGTGGTGGAAGCGAGGGACGGAACGCTTGTCTGCTCCGAGCCTCCGAGCGTCCCTGTCAAGGTGGATGAAGGATGTGGTGGTGTGGTGGAAAGACAGGACGGATGTGGGGGCGGGGTCACCCACCTCGCCCCTATCTCTTTGAATATCCAGGCATCACCTGGCTAGAAAAGGGGGGGAATTTCTGTTTCAACAGGCGGTAGCATAGCGGAAGCGAGAAGCCGACCACGAAGAGAAGGATGAACAACCATGCTCCGTTTCTTTACCGCAGGTGAATCCCACGGTCCGAGCCTGACAGCTATCGTGGAAGGGGTTCCAGCAGGAATTGCCGTAGACATTACACGGATCAATTATGACTTGGCCCGCCGCCAGCAAGGATATGGACGCGGCGGACGGATGAAGATTGAAAAAGATGAAGTGCAAATACGATCGGGGGTACGCTGGGGAGAGAGTTTGGGTTCCCCCATCACTTTAATGGTCGAGAATAAGGACTGGAGGAATTGGGAGAAACGCATGTCCCCATTTGCTGAAGATCGCGATGATCGGATTGCCGTCACTCGTCCACGACCGGGACACGCGGATCTCACTGGCGTACTCAAGTATAATCACCGCGATGCACGCAATGTGTTGGAACGAGCAAGCGCTCGCGAAACCACGATGCGAGTTGCTGTTGGGGCACTTGCGAAGTGTATCTTGAATCCCTTCGGCATCACGGTGATGGGCTATGTTACTTCCATCGGTGAAGTAGAAGCGAATCACGAAAATATGACACCGGAAATGATCTTCGCACGCGCCGAGTCTTCCCCTGTCCGTATGGCGGATGCTCTTGCTGAAGAAAAAACGATCGCGTTGATTGATCGTTGCAAGCAGCAGGGCGATACCCTGGGTGGTGTTGTTGAAATTGTCGCTACTGGTCTTCCTCCAGGCTTAGGGAGTTTCGTGCACTGGGATCGCAAACTTGATGGCCGCTTGGGTCACGCGCTGTTAAGTTTACAAGCGGTCAAAGGGGTGGAAGTTGGTCTCGGCTTCGCGACTGCCCGCGTGCCAGGGTCTCAGGTCCACGATGAAATCGCTTTCGCGCAAGAAAAAGGATTTATCCGTCACAGCAACAATTCTGGCGGAACTGAAGGTGGCATGAGCACGGGAGAGCCAATCAGGGTACGCGTCGCGTTCAAACCGCTTTCGACCTTAATGAGCCCATTGCATTCAGTTGACTTACGGACAAAAGAGCCGGTGGAAGCGACGATTGAGCGGTCTGATGTCTGTGCGATTCCAGCAGCAGCGGTGATTGCGGAATGTGTCGTTGCCTTTGTTCTCGCGGAGGCACTCCTCGAAAAATTTGGTGGCGATTCCTTAACCGAAATAAAACGTAACCATGAAGGATACCTCGAACAAGTGAGGCAGTATTAGGTTTTTGTGTCTCCACGCGGAAATATTATTGTGACGGGGTTCATGGGAACCGGAAAAAGCGAAGTGGGGAAGCTCCTCGCCCAGCGATTGCAAAGAGAGTTCGTTGACACGGATACGGTGATCGAACAGGCCGCAGGCCAGACCATCGCACGCATTTTCGCGGAAAAAGGAGAACTCTACTTTCGGGAGTTGGAAAAGCGGGTCATTCGCCAGGTTTGCGACAAGCAAGGGATTGTCATCGCGACCGGTGGTGGCACGATCGTCAATGTGGACAACGCGACCTGCTTGAAAGAGAGTGGAACGGTGATCTGCCTAACTGCAACTCCAGAAACTATTATTCAGCGTGTCCAAGGTAACAATGACCGACCACTGTTGCAGGGAGAAGAGCCGCTCACGAAAATTCAATCGTTACTCGCTACCCGTGCTGAAGCGTATGCGCGAGCGGACATCACGATTGAGACCTCGGCATTGAATCCAAGTGAAGTGGTTGAACATATCCTTACTGTAGTCAATTTGTAACAACGACTCCGCTCACGACAATGGAAACTGTCACTGTCAACCTTGGCCCGCGCACGTACCCAATTTTTATCGGGAGGAACCTCCTTCCCGAACTCGGCACCATGTTGCGCGCGCAGAACTTTCCGGGTGGACGGACTGCGATCGTCACGGATTCTAACGTGGGGAAATTATACCGGGACAAGATTGTTGAACCGCTCAAGACCGCGGGATTCGATCCCCTTGTAGTGGAAATCCCCGCTGGGGAGGAACACAAAAATCTGGCGTGGTTGGCGTTTCTTTACGATAAACTGATTGATGGGCGAATCGAGCGCCGCTCTCCGCTCATTGCGCTTGGCGGAGGGGTCGTCGGTGATCTGGCTGGGTTTGCGGCGGCAACCTTGCAACGCGGCATCCCCTTCGTGCAAATTCCGACCACGCTTTTGGCGCAAGTTGATGCGAGTGTTGGTGGAAAAACGGCGGTCAATCATCCAGCCGGAAAAAATTTGGTTGGAGCTTTTTATCAACCGCGATTGGTAGTCATTGATGTCGAAACGCTTCGCTCGTTGCCGAAGCGTGAGTTTGTTGCTGGGCTCGCGGAAGTGATCAAATATGGCGTGATTCTGAATGCGGATCTGTTCACTCTGATAGAAGAACACTTGCCACGCCTCTTACAGCTTGATGCGGACTTACTCACCTTCGTCATCAAAACCTGCTGCCAGTTGAAAGCGCTCGTCGTTGAGGAAGATGAAACCGAGAGTGACTATCGCGCGATTCTCAATTTTGGTCACACACTCGGCCACGCCCTAGAAAGCATGACGGAATATAAACAGTTCCTACATGGAGAAGCAGTGGCGATAGGAATGGCGTTTGCCACGCATCTCTCGTACAAGCGTGGCTTCTGTAGTGCGACAGTCGAACAGCGCGTACGGAAAGTCCTCAAAAAGGCCGGTTTGCCGGTAGATATTCCGAAGGACCTCAAAGGGGAATATCTCCTGTTTGGCCTTGCCACCGATAAAAAGATGGCCGGCGGTAAAGTCAAATTTGTGTGCGTGGACGATCTCGGCAAGACACGTTTTGAGATGCTCGAAACCAGGGAGATCGGCGCGTATCTATAGATTCACTTGAACAAGCGGAGAGTTCCTCTTGCGCAAAAGGCAGGGTGGAATTTCTGGAAGGAGGTGTGGTGTGGAAGTGGTTGGACGTATGATGAGGGTGGTCCTGATAATGGGACTGATGGTTATGGGGTGTGGGAGCGACGGAGGAAATGACAACGGTATTTCGTTTCGCGCCGTTGGAGTCTTTCAAGGAAAACTTCAAGAGGGTAAATGTCAGGTCCCTAACGGTAGTGACTCCACCATTGCGAACCAAAGCAATAATATACCGCTAGATCACTCAGCCCTTGATTCTGGTTATCCTACAGGTGTTTTCTTCTGTCGGGGATATATCTGGCTGGAAAACCTGCTCAATGGGCAAGCTATCGTCGTTGATCGGTTCGACTTCGAGTATGAGATTCCCGGTTCGCGAATTGGCCTCCCCTCTCACTCGTCTTCCGTAGTCGTGCGTATCAATCCCGCGGACTCCGACAGACCCACCCCTTTTGCTGCGCCCAATATCTACATCGGTCAGCCCGACGCGCAAATGATTCCAGCGAATGTGATTCTCTTCCTCCGGCAAAATCGTCAGGTCCTTCCGCAATTGCCATACACGATGATTGTCCACATCACGGCGCGGGGGAGAACGGATGCTGGCCAACGTGTGACGACGAATGCGATACGCTATACAGTCCAATTGACCCCGACCTGAGAAAAGGTAGCCGCAGAAAAAATAGCTGAACAAGATCACAGACAGTGAAAAGAAGAGTGGTGGATGGATGAAAATTATAGCGCTTGTTCTTGTTACGTGCATGGCAAGCTGCGGAGGCACGGGCGGTGGACCCTCGAGTTCAGGAAAACCTTTTGTCTTCCAAGGACGAGGACGGCTGAATCTGATCGCTCAGCCTATCCCTAATACACCAAAAGCTTTAAAGATCACTGCGACGCTACTTGATCCACAAGGGAATCCGTTCCGTGACCAAATAATCGCTTTTTCAGCCGAGTTCGGAGACGCAACGATTGTCCCAGTCCTGGGCAACCCCACAGGCAGTCGAGGGGTTGCTATCACTGATGATCTCGGACAAGCGAGGGTCACTCTTCTCGCCGGCCTCACTCTTGGTCGTATGCGACTCCTCGCTGAGACATTGCCCACTTTGAATATCGCCTCGGCTATTTCGGTGGAAATCAAGGAGCCGGGATTTATCGGTGGAACCGAGCTAGCAATCCTTCCCACTTCGGTACTATTCGTCAATCCACTCGTAAGACCAGGCACCGACGGCCCCTTCACTATTTTCTCCGCAGTCGGAGGCGCTCCGCCTTTTCGCTGGGACCACACCAACCGGGATCTGGCAAAACTCGATCCTCAAGGACTCATCCCCCCGAACATTTACCCGGAAGTCAAATACACGCTGATCGGACCTATTCCAACAGAAATTCCCCAGGTTCTAGAAGACACAGTCAGACTGACCGATTCAAGAGGAGACTTCGCTGAGGCCCCGGTAACCGTCATTTTTGCTTCATGTGAGTTAACATTCTCGGCACCCGATATTATCTTCGACAACGCAAGACCTGGAGACAAGCTCGATATCAGAGTTACCAACAACGGTGTCCCACCGTTTACAATCAGCCACACCTTCCCTACCGCCGGAACACTGACCGTCACTGACGGTGGGATCATTACCTATACGGTCTCTGACCCAGTAGTCACGACAGCGAATGATACCGTCATCGTCCGCGATAGTCGCGGTTGTGTCGGCACATTCACCGTCTCGATTACTCCGGCTTCCGTCAACACGTTGACCTTAACTGCGATCCCGGCGAATCTCCCCGATGCCGTCGCTAATGTGGACATCACTGCGATTGCCTTCGATATCGATAATCAGCCATTCGTAGGGGCAACTATCGTCTTCACCACTACCATAGGGACTCTCATAGAGGTTCCACCCGCCACTGATCCGGTTACAGCCGTCACTGATGCTAACGGAAAAGCACGTGTCATACTGCGTGTTGGGGACAATCCAGGTACAGACCCAGGCCCACCACCCACATCAGCACCCAGAACTATAACCGTAACGGCAACAGCAGCAACAGCGGGCGGTGGGAAGACTGCGACCGTGGATATCATCCAAGATTAGTGATCTCACTTCACTGCGCGGAGGAACGACCACCGTTCCTCCGCCCTGCTGCTCGTGTTGACGCCACATCGAGAGGTTTGTAGTGTACCCCGATGTGGCGTCATAACTCCTCCCCCGCAAAGACCCTCAACACTGGCCAACCTCACGCTCGTCCTTCTGGCCAAATGGGCCATGAGCGCGACCGTCACCAAGCAGAACTTCGTCCCCCCTGCCCTCATTACCCAGCCTGTCACGGCTGTCCTTTTCTTCAGTTTCCGTACCGAGAACAGTTGGCCAAGAAACAGGAGATTGTCGCTCGGGCTTTGCACGAGTATTCATCTCTGACCTCTGTCGAAGTCCCGCTCCCCGTCCCTTCCGCCCGCCAGTTTGGCTATCGTGCACGGACCAAATTAGCGGTCCGCAAAGTCAAAGACAAAATTCTGATCGGGCTCTACGTTCCCGAGTCCCATGCGGTGGTGGACATATCGGCCTGTCCGGTCCACCCGCAGCCGGTCAACCAGATCATTCAATTTCTCAAAGAGGCAATTGAAAGGTTCGGCATCATTCCTTACGACGAGGAACATGACACCGGCCAGTTGCGCTATATCGATCTGCGCTACAGCTTCTGGCAACAGCAGGTGGTGCTGACCCTCGTCACCCGCCACATGCACTTTCCACAGGTCCGCGACCTGCTCCGCGTCCTCGAACGTCAGTTCCCATTTCTGATCGGTGTCGTCCAGAATATCAACGACAAACCCGGCAACGTAATCTGGGGAGAGCGGTTTTCTCCGCTCCGGGGACGCGATGCGCTGTTGGAAAAGCTGGGCGAATTAAAAATGAGTATCCCCGTGGATGCCTTCTCCCAAGTGAACACGCAGGTCTCCCGCAAGCTGTATGAAAAGACCCTGGAATGGGCGGGATTGACTGGAAAAGAAATCGCCTTCGATCTCTACTGTGGCATTGGTCCGATCTCACTCTTCCTCGCCTCTCAGGCGCAGTTAGTGATCGGGATTGATGACAACGTTGGCGCGATTAACACGGCCAAGCAGAACGCCCGCCGCAATGGCTACAATAATTGTCGCTTTTTTGCCGGGGATGCCGCCGAAAAACTTCGCGAGACCGCCATTTCGGTCGCTCATGTCGATGTGATCGTCGCCAATCCACCCCGCAAAGGATTAAGTGTCGATGCTTTTGCCGCGATCCTCGCAACGAAAACACCGAAGATTATCTACATTTCCTGTGCCCCAGCCACTCTTGCCCGCGATCTTGATCGTTTTTCCGTTGAAGGGTATTTCGTGCAACGAGTGCAGCCCTTCGATATGTTTCCTCAGACCAGTAAAGTCGAGACCATTGCACTGCTCGAACGGACACCTCCTCTTGTTGTCTCACCTCTGACTTTTACACCGCTAGCGCAATAACGCTCGTCGCAGTCAGGAGGAAAGGAACCTCACGCATGGCGCTGACCTCTACGACCCTTTCGCCAGTAGCAACATCGTTGTTCCCCTCGGTTTGGTTACAGGCGAACGGATGGAACCATATCCCTCGCCTCATTCATGGATTCTCCCAGCGGATTGATGACCGGCACCTTGCGCTCGCCACGCTCAATGCGGAAACCCTTCCTCTCCACACGTTGAAACAGGTACACGGAGACGACATTCTCATTGTCCACCAGGAAAGCGATACCAACGACCGGCCAGAGGCAGATGGCCTTATGAGTCGCGAGTCCGGCGTCCTCCTTGGTATCGCCACCGCGGATTGTGTTCCCGTGCTCATGGTTGCTCCTGAACATGGCCTCATTGCCGCTCTTCACGCCGGGTGGCGTGGAACACTCAAGGGAATCAGTCAGCGCGCGGTTACCATGCTCAATGACCGCTGGCGGATTAAGCCGGCAAGTGTCTGGGTTGCACTCGGTCCCTCTATTTCTCTCTGTTGTTACGAAGTTGGGCGCGATGTCGGAGAGGCCCTCCATGAACGCTGGCGCTCACAATCAGCCTGGCACCCTCACGGAACGGGAGACAAAGGCTTTCTTGATCTTCGTGCCGTCAATCGTGCGCAATGTGAGGGCGTTGGAGTTCCCGCGGCACAGATTCAATCGGTCGGCCCATGTACCTTTTGCGCATCACCCGACTTTGCTTCATATCGCCGTGAAGGGGCTGGAGCTGGACGACAACTCAGTGTCATCGGTTGGCGGAAAGACTAACGCATGCTGCTGACGCTACTGGCACCTTAGGAGAGTCCACTAAAATGCGTATCGCCGTTATTGGAGCTGGGGGATGGGGAACCGCGCTCGCGACACTAGTCGCCACGGCGGGACACCAGGTCCGCGTCTGGGTGCGTCGGTCCGCACTCTACGAGCAGTTGACGAAGGAACAGCAGAATTCGGCTTATCTTCCAAATGTGCGACTGCCATCGACCTTGACCTATACGACCGCTCTTTCTGAAGCAGCCATGCAAGCCGAATTGGTGATTTTTGCTGTTCCTTCTCACGCCTTGCGGGGGGTTGCCCGTTCCCTTGCTCCGTTGCTCACCGGCACCCCACTGTTCGTCAGTGCCACCAAGGGAATCGAAGAAGAAACGCTCCAAACCATGACTACTGTTTTAAGCGAAGAACTGCCAACAACCCTGCGACATCGAATTTCCGTCCTCTCAGGTCCAAGCTTTGCCGCGGAGGTTGCGCGTGGATTACCCACTGCGGTCACGGTTGCCGCCGCTCATGAAGCTGTCGCGACCGACACCCAGAAAGTATTTTCGTTGTCCCGTTTTCGCGTCTATACCACCACAGATGTAGTTGGGGTTGAGATTGGTGGCGCGGTCAAAAACGTTATTGCTATCGCGGCTGGCGTCAGTGATGGTCTTGGGTCGGGCTACAGCGCGCGAGCAGCGTTAATCACCCGTGGACTGGCGGAAATGACGCGCTTGGCGGTTCGTCTCGGCGCGACTCCACAAACGCTGTCCGGTCTTTCGGGAATGGGAGATCTCGTGCTCACCTGCACCAGCGATCTCAGTCGTAACCATACAGTTGGGGTACGCATTGGCCGTGGAGAAAAAATCTCGGACATTCTTCAGAGTATGACCATGGTGGCCGAAGGAGTGCGCACGTGCCGCTCTGTTCATGCCCTCGCCCAGCGATTAGGCACAGATATGCCCATCATTGAGCAAGTGTACGCTTTGTTGTACGAAGCAAAGTCGCCACACCAAGTGGTCGTGGATTTGCTGACTCGTGAATCAAAGCCGGAATTTTGGCCGGGGGAAAATTGACATCTTTTCGCCAGTGTGGTGAGATGCCGCGCCTACCAGAAAGGAATCTGCGGAAACCCCGCATGGATGGATGCCAATGAAAAGAACGTATCAGCCCAGTAATGTCCGCCGCAAACGGACGCACGGTTTTCGCAAACGCATGAGCACCACAGCCGGTCGCGCCGTTCTCAAACGCCGACGGGACAAAGGACGTAGACGCCTCGTTGTCACTGTCCCCCCCAAGCCAGCACACCGGTGAACCCTGCTGTCCCATTGTTGACGTTTCCGAAAGAAGCACGGCTCCTCGCACGTCGCGAGTTCTTGCTCTTACAACAGCGCGGAAAGAAACGGCACGGCCAGCATTTCTTAGTCATCACCGCACCGGGCCGCACCCAGCGGTCCCGTCTCGGCATAACGACCTCGCGTCGCTTCGGCAAGTCTGTGGACCGGAATCGTATGAAACGGTTGTTGCGCGAATTTTTTCGTGAACGCCAACATGGTCTCTTTCCAGCCGTCGATATTGTTATTATTCCCAAGGCCGGAGCCCAAGAGCTTTCGCTTCTCCAAATTGATGTGGAACTCGAACGGCTCCTTTCTCTGTCCAAGCGCGCTTCCTGACATGATGGCCTTCCTACGCTCAACACTAGACAGAGTAGGTCCCCTTTCCGTGGGGACACAGATGCTCGTGAGCCTCGTACTCCTGTACCGGTGGTGTCTCGCCCCACTGCTTGGCCCCGCGTGTAGATTTTTCCCAACCTGTTCGGCCTACGCGCTTGACGCTCTCCAGAAATATGGTGCCCTCCGGGGAAGCAAACTCACACTCCTGCGTTTGGCAAAGTGCCATCCGTGGCATCCTGGAGGCGACGATCCGCTCCACTGACGATACTGAGAATACCGTGGAACGTACAATGCCAAGGATTGGCAACTAAGGACCCGATTTTCCGTGGAAAGACAAACCATTCTTGCTGTGCTCCTCTCGCTCACCGTGCTCATTGGGTATCAGCTTCTGATCGCACACTTGTATCCGCCACCTCCGCCAGGCACCCCACCCTTTTCGGAACCGAGCGCCACAAACCCCACTGAGAGAAAGCCTCTCATTCCCACACCGACGGAATCGCTCACACCGCCAGTGGACAATACTATTGTTCCGCCACCACCGCCGAGTGCGGTCACCAGTGCCCGCGAGTTCACGGTCGAAACCGATGTCTATACGGCGACCCTCACCTCTCTCGGTGGAACGCTAAAAAGTCTCCGTCTCAAACAATACCCAGGGGACGAAGGACGAAACTCTCCACCGCGAGAGATGATCCATCCGGGAGGGAACGGAGAGCTACCACTCGAAGTCCGGCTCGAAGGCAAGGGCATCGCGCTGAGCGACGCGGGAGTCTCCTATCAAACGAGCACCGGAAGTACAGTCACCGTACAAGGCGATGAACAAGCCACGATTGAGTTTCGGGGAACAGCATCGACCGGTACTACGATCACCAAGCGTCTGACCTTTACCGGGAAGACCTATGGGATCACGTTAGAAACGAAAATTGAAAACGCCCCACAGAATGTTTCTCTCCTCTCCGTGATGTGGAACCATGCGCTTGACCAGAAGAAGGCCGCCGACTCCTATGTCACGCATGGACCAGTTGCCCTGATCGGGCGAAAATTTCTTTACGAAGTCGCCACCGACCTGGTGACAAACGAACAACAGTATGGGCCCGACAACATCCGCTGGGCGGGCTACGCCGATACCTATTTTCTCTCAGCGATCATTCCACCTGAGGGGGAGACCCACGCTCTTCTCATGAGCGCCAAGGCTGGCACCGTAGCAACCAAACTCGCGATTCCCTGGAATCCACAGACCGTCACCTATACCGTGTATATTGGCCCAAAGGAGTTCTCCGCGCTGAATGCGGTCCATCCGTCACTGGACCGCGCCATTGATTTTGGCTGGTCCCATTTTATTGCTCGTCCGTTGCTGTCGTTTCTCAACCTCTTGCATTCCCTAACGGGAAATTACGGCATTGATATCATTCTTCTCACCGTTCTCGTCAAACTCGCTTTCTTTCCGCTCAGTATTAAATCGTTTAAGTCGATGGCTGCCATGCGAGAGCTCCAGCCGCAACTTGAACAGCTCCGCGCGCAGTACCAAGATAATCGTGAGTCACTGAACCGCGAAACGATGGAGATGTATCGCCGCCATAAGATCAATCCGTTAGGAGGCTGTCTGCCGCTGCTCATCCAGCTCCCGGTGTTTATCGGTCTCTATCAAGCGCTGATGATGGCGATTGAACTCCGCCAGGCGCCGTTCTTTAGCTGGATTCAAGACTTGTCCTCACCTGATCGACTTGGGGCTTTCGTCGTTCCTTTTGTCGATCCCCCAGGAGTTCCTGTCTTGACCATCCTGATGGGGGCGACAATGATCATGCAACAAGCCATGACACCGATGCCAGGAGATCCGATTCAACAGAAAATGATGATGATCATGCCGCTGATCTTTACTGTCATGTTTGTCAATTTTCCCGCCGGCCTCGTCTTGTATTGGCTTGTGAACAACGTCTTGAGTATCACTCAGCAGTACGCCTATAATAAGGGCCTGGTGTAATTGGGGAGAAGGAACAAGAGATGAACACGGTTGAAGTAGAAGCAGCGACAATTGAAGAAGCGATCGTGAACGCCCTAAAACAACTGCAGGTTGAGCGGGAGCGTGCCGAGATCGAAGTCTTGGCGCAACCGACCAAGGGGTTTTTAGGTATTGGTGGTAAAAAAGCCCGTGTTCGTGCCACTCTCCGAGTGCCGTTATCCGCTCGCATACAAGAGCCTCCCCCTCCTCCAGTGGAACCACGGCGCCCCACGGAAGCCCAACGCCCGGCGGAACCGCAGCGGGCCGCGGAACCTCGCCGTCAGGCGGAACCTCAACGCTCGACTGAACCTCGACGGCCAGCAGAACCTCAACGCTCGATTGAACCCCAACACAGGGCAGATCGCCGACCCGTAGAATCCCGACGCCCGGTCGAACCTCCACGCCCACGTCCACGACAAGAAGAACCAGCGGGCGAGGCATCATCAGATGCCATTCCTCAGCTCTCCCCGGAAATGAGAGAAAAAGCCTCCGCTACCCTGAAAGACATCCTCCAGCGGATGAATACGGAAGCGCGCGTCGCCCTGGAAATACGCGATGGAGAAGCGCTCCTAACCGCCACCGCCACCGGGAACACCCCGGAAGGCTTTCTCGTTGGTCATCGCGGACAAACGCTGGATGCCCTGGAATATCTGCTCAATAGCATCATAACCAAAAGCGATGAAACCGAGACTCGCGTGACGCTCGATATCGAAGGGTATCGGGAACGCCGCTGGAAAAGCTTAGAAAGCCTGGCGTTGCGATTAGGCGAACGAGCCAAGCGGCGGCGCAAGACCATTACCCTCAGCCCCATGAGTCCCCGTGACCGTCGCGTGATCCATCTCACACTCCAAGAAGACCCACTCGTGACCACCAAAAGCATGGGACGCGGCTATTTTCGCCAAGTGACGATCGTGCCCGAAGAAGGCGCACGCCGCGAGCGCGTGCACGGAACTGAACGAGACACAAGCAGCGATTCGTAGTCGCGCGGGGCGTCTGGTTTGAGACTTGAGGTCTGAGGTTTTTTTACGTTTTACGTTTTGATTTCTTCCCCACGTGTACGCCCATGACACAATCGCCGCGATTGCTACCCCTCCTGGTCACGGTGGAGTAGCGATCATTCGCATGAGCGGTCCCCACGCAGAGACCATCGCGCGCCAAGCGTTTCTCTTTTCCCAGCCACGCGAAACCTTGCAGTCTCATTATTGCTACCTCGGCCAGGTCCGCGACCCCGAGACCGGCCACTGCTTTGACCAAGCCTTGTTGGTCGCCATGCGCGCGCCGCACAGCTATACCGGGGAAGAGGTAGTCGAGATTCATTGTCATGGCGGACAGCTCCTCTCACACCGCGTCCTTGCGGTCATGCTTCGGCAAGGGGCGCGCATGGCCGAGCCTGGGGAATTCACCAAACGCGCGTTTCTCAATAATCGGCTCGACCTCTCGCAAGCAGAAGCGGTCCTGGACCTCATCCACGCCAAATCAAACCAGGGACTCAACCTAGCGTGGGAACAACTCTCAGGTCGCTTGTCCGATGTCTGTATGACATTGCGCGAACGACTAGTTGGGCTGACGGCCTATATCGAAGCCTTTATCGACTTTCCCGACGAAGACCTACCCGAAAAAGCTCAGCACGAATTGGACGCCGAGATGAACGTCCTGGCAACCGACATCGCCACCTTGGCCGCGACATTTACCCAAGGAAAAATCTACCGCGAAGGGTGCCGGACGGTGATTGTGGGAAAGCCGAATGTGGGGAAGTCGAGCCTATTAAATCTGCTCTCAGGAACAGAACGCGCGATTGTGACCTCTATCCCTGGCACAACACGGGACATTCTTGAAGAAACCGTGACCCTCAACGGGATTCCGCTGGTGATATGGGATACCGCCGGGCTGCGGGAAACCAGCGATGTCGTCGAACAAATAGGAGTGGAACGCGCGAAAGCTGGAATACAAGCGGCAGAGCTCGTGCTGGCGGTTTTTGATGCTTCACAACCTCTAGACGTGCAGGATGAAGCCGTGCTCTCGACCATCCAACAGAAAAGAACCATCCCGATTCTCAACAAAGTCGATTTACCCATGGTCGTGTCCGCAGCGGATTTGCACCCGCAACCGCACCTGATGCCCCCGGTGTTGCTCTCAACCACCACAGGTGTTGGTCTTGAGGCACTAGGCAAAAGCGTCAGACACGCCCTTTTTACCCAGGAATCAACACTCACGGAAAACGAACCAGGAGCAACCGTGCTCCGCGTCCGTCATCATGACGCGCTGATCAAAGCGGAAGAGATGCTTCGTCAGGCTCGGCAAAACTTGCACGGCGGGATTCCGCTTGATCTGCTCGCGGTTGATCTCCGTACCGCGCTCGATCATATTGGCGAGATCACCGGTCATGTAAACACAGAAGATATTCTCGATCGCGTCTTTCGCGATTTTTGTATCGGGAAGTAAGGAAGCTATGGTCTACGATATTATTGTTGTCGGGGCTGGTCATGCTGGAATCGAAGCGGCTCTCGCCGCTGCCCGGCTAGGATGCCAGACGTTGATGCTCACTCTGAATTTGGACCACATCGGCCAGATGTCCTGTAACCCTGCTATTGGCGGGATTGGCAAAAGCCATTTAGTGCGAGAAATCGACGCCCTAGGTGGAGAAATGGCGAAGGCCATAGACGAAACCGGCATCCAGTTCCGCGTGCTCAATATGCGGAAAGGACCGGCGGTGCGCGCGACTCGCGTACAAGCGGACAAAGCCCTCTATCGACAGCGCATGAAACGCGTGGTCGAAACCACGGACAATCTCACGCTCCGCCAGGGCAGTGTCGAACGGCTCCTCGTGGAGAACGACGAAGTGCGCGGAGTCGAGACGCAGATTGGTGAAATTTTTCTGGGGCGTAAAGTCATCTTGACGACGGGGACCTTTCTGAAAGGGCTCATCCATGTGGGCCTCAAGAACTACGCCGCCGGGCGGGCGGGCGACTTCGCGGTTGAAGGCTTGAGCGAACATCTGCGCGCGTTGGGATTTCGTGTCGGGCGTCTGAAAACTGGTACCTGTCCACGGCTCGATAGTCGCACCATCGACTACAGTGTCGTTGCCCCTCAGCCTGGTGACGACCCACCGACTCCGTTGTCGTTCTCGACCGAAAAAATCACGCAATCGCAGATTCCTTGTCATCTGACTTATACCAATGCCAACACCCACCAGGCGATTCTGGAAGGGCTCGACCGGTCACCGTTATATTCCGGGCTCATTCAGGGGCGTGGACCTCGGTATTGTCCGTCGATTGAGGACAAAGTCGTTCGTTTTAAGGACAAGCTACGCCATCAGATTTTTCTTGAGCCCGAAGGACGCGACACCGTCGAAGTGTACCCCAATGGCCTGTCGACAAGTTTACCGCTCGATATTCAGCTCCAGATGGTCCGATCAATTACCGGCTTAGAGAAGGCGGAGATCATGCGCCCTGGCTATGCCATTGAGTATGATTATGCTGACCCAACGCAACTGCTCCCCACGCTCGAAACTAAGCTGGTACGCGGCCTCCACCACGCCGGACAAATTAACGGCACCACGGGCTATGAAGAAGCGGCGGCCCAAGGACTCATGGCGGCCATCAACGCGGTGTTAAGCCTACGGGGCGAGGAGCCACTGCTGTTCTCACGTAACCAAGCCTACATCGGGGTGCTGATCGACGATTTAGTGACCAAAGGGGTCGGTGGCGAGCCCTACCGTATGTTTACCTCACGAGCTGAACACCGGCTGTTACTGCGCGAAGACAACGCTGACCTCAGACTGCGAGCCTTCGGCTATCGGATCGGCCTGGTGAACGAAGCGGACCACCACAAAACCGAAACCAAAAATCAGCGGATCGTCAGCGAAACGAAACGGCTAGAAGAAGTCGTGCTCACCCCAACCGAAGCGACCAACGCGGTCTTAGCATCCTTTGCCAGCGCCGCGCTGAAAAGCCCAACCTCACTGGCACAGATTCTCCGCAGACCAGAAATTTCGTTCGACACGATTCAGCGGATATCGCCTTCTCCATCCGCGCTGCTACGAGAAGCAGCGACCGAGGTCGAGGTTGCCATCAAATACTCCGGCTATATCCGTCGCCAGGAAGAGGGAGTGGAGCGCATGCGTCATCTGGAAGAACTGCGCATTCCACACACGCTAGATTACACCAGGGTGTCGAGCTTATCGGCTGAGGTCCGCGAGAAGCTGACCTCCATACGCCCAGCATCCTTGGGGCAAGCAGCGCGGATTCCGGGGATGACACCCGCCGCGCTGTCGCTGTTAGCAATTCACCTCAAACGAGTAAGCGTCGCGTAATTTGCCATGCTAGAACGGTTTGATTTTGTATGAAGAAATCGTCTACAGGTTCCCTCTCCCAGCCGGGAGAGGGTCAGAGTGAGGGGGATCCGGAAAGCGCTCTATTCACTCATGCGAAAAACGCTATTGATCAGGAGCAGACACGGATGCGGCGCGAAGGAGCGCAGCAGTTCGCCCTCACGCTCTCCGAGGAAACCGTCTCCCAGTTCGCCACGTTCATTGCCGAAATCCAGCGCTGGTCCACAATCGCCGACCTGCTCTCACAAACCGACCCGGCAACGCTGATTCGCAAACACATTCTCGATTCTCTCGCCTTACTCCCCTGGATTCCTCAGGGAAGCCGGGTGCTTGATCTCGGCAGTGGTGCGGGATTTCCTGGCCTCCCACTGGCCATCGCCGCCCCAGGTATCAGCGTCACGCTGATTGAAGCCCGACGCAAACGCGCCAATTTCCTCAAAGCCTCCATCCGGACACTCGGCCTGCGCAACGTCAACGCCTACGAAGGACGAGCGGAGCACTTGTCACACGAAGATACCCTACAGGCAGCCTTCGACATCATCGTGACCCGTGCCACGTGGAGCATTGCCTTATTTCTCACTCTCGCACGCCCATTTCTGCGTCCAGACGGAATCGTCATGGCCATGAAAGGACCCAAACTCCAGCAAGAGCTTGAGGAACTGCGAGATGACATCGAAAAAACCGGCTTCTCACATACTGACACCAAGGCCTACACCCTGGCCGGAAACGCGCAGCGCAATATCGCTTTCTTTAGTCGGACATCTGTACCTAAGAAGCTGTTGATAAACCTTTAAAGGGAAAAAATTGCTTGTGATATTCAGCTTTTGAGAGCAACTTTCTCCCTGCTTATGGCTTACCTTGCGTGGTCGGCTACTCCGCGTAATCCAGTAGAGAATGATTGACTTGAAAAACTCAGGTTGTTACGGTTCGCCCAGGAGGATCCCGTTATGGCCTCAGTCAACAAAGTTATTCTGGTCGGCAATCTCGGAAAGGACCCGGAGGTGCGTTTCACTCCAAGCGGACGAGCAGTCGCGAAGTTTCCCATCGCGACTGCTGAGTCGTGGATGGATCAAGAAAACAGTCGACAGGAACGAACCGAGTGGCACAACATTGTGGTATGGGGAAAGCAAGCCGAGTCTTGCGGCCAATACTTGGCAAAGGGACGGCAAGTGTTCATTGAAGGCGCCATCCGTTCTCGCAGCTACGATGACAAAGAGGGTATCAAGCGGTACGTCACCGAAATTGTTGCCCAACGTGTTCAATTTCTCGGGAGTTCTGGAGGAGGTGGTCGCGCTAGTGCAGAAGGTGGAGGCTCTGGCGGTAGCGGAGCAGGTGGAAACTTTGACGAGTTTGGCGGTGGGCAGATTCCAGAGGACGACGTACCGTTTTAGGTGAATAAACCGTAAATATGTGAAACGTAAAGGGGAAGGGGCTGTTATGTTTTATGACCCTTTACGTTTTACGCTTCACGTTTTATTCCCCTACTTTTACCACTCCTTCCCGGATCACATCCTTCCCCTCCGGGTTATATGTCTCGTAGATATAACTGTTCGCACCACCGTGGTCTGACACCGGCCAGACTGCGGTGGTGATCTCCTGCCCCGGAAAGACTGGGCGTGAAAATCGTGCACGTAGTCGGCGCAGCTTGCGGGGATCTCCGGCACAGAGTTGGTCAATCATCACCTTTGAGGTGAACGCCATCGTGCACAATCCATGCACGACAATACCAGGGAGCCCCGCCATCTTCGCGACATTTTCGTCAACATGAATCGGGTTATGATCGCCAGACGCGGACGCATAGCGGAAGGTCTGATCGGTGTCGATTGTTTGTCGTACTCGCCACAGCGGTTCTCCCATTGGTGCCGCCTCCGCTACCGGTGTCCGTTTGCGGGCTCGTGCGCTCCGACCGCGAATGAGCGCGGTGAACAGCATCCGCTGGACAGATTCCCCACGCTGGTTGGTGCACTGGACTTCCACCGTCAGCGATTCTCCCGCCGGTTCGTCGGTCATCGTCACAATGCTTGCCACGCTGGTGATGATGTCGCCAGGCACTAACGGACGCACAAAATACATATCCTGCTCACTATGCAATAGACGCAGGACATCAACCCCAAGTTCGGTATCAGTCATGACCATCATAATCGACAGCCACCCCGTGACGACCCCAAACATCGGCGGGGCCATGATGCCGCCAGCTCGACTCGTGTCCACAAACCACGGGTTCTCGTCATTATAAGCACGGGTGTAGTTCAGCACGGCTTCAGCGGTGACTCCGTAGTCTTGTGGCGCATACTGCTTGCCGAGGAAACTGCGATTCAACCCCATCTGTTCTCCAATACGGGAGGTTACTCCCAATAGCCGTCGTCAACAAAACTGATGTATTTCCCTTTGCCGATGATGAGATGATCCAGGACACGCACGCCCATGACATCACCGACATCGCGCAGGCGACGTGTGATGTGCAAGTCTTCCTGGCTTGGAGTTGGGTCTCCACTGGGATGGTTGTGGATCAAGACGACCGCCGCGGCGGATTCGCGGATGATCGGATTGAACACCTCACGTGGATGCACGAGAGAAGACGTCAGCGACCCTTCAGACACGCGCACATCCTTGATCTTCCGATTTTTCGCGTCCAGCAAGAGGACATGAAATTCTTCTTTTTTCAGGCTGCCGAGGTGTTCACGGTAATGGTGAAAAATGTCAGCGCTCGAGCGAAATAGTTCGCCCCGGCGCATTTCCTCTTGCGAGAAGCGTTTGGCGATTTCGAGAGCGGCTTTAATTTGCGCCGCTTTTGCCGGGCCGATGCCTTTAATGACACAGAGGTCTTGCACGCTCGCTTCTTCGAGCCGACGAAACGAGTTGTCAAAGCGCCCCATCAGCTCACGCCCATGGTCCAGCGCGCTCTGTCCCGTGCTGGCTTCCCCGGTGCGCAGGATAATCGCTAGCAGTTCGGAGGGAGAAAGCGCTTCCGGCCCTTTCTCTAGCAACTTCTCTCACGGGCGGTCCGATTCCGGCTATTCTTTGATCGGCTGCATAGATGCGAGACTACTCCAGTGTTGGTCATTACTTGATCGAGACGATGACTTTCCGATCTCGTGGACCATCGAGTTCGACAAACATCACGGCCTGCCAGGTGCCAAGAGCCATGCGGCCATTGTGAATCGGGATCGTCTCGCTGGGCCCAAGCATCGCCGCTTTCAGATGGGCCGCGCCGTTACTGTCGATCGTGTCGTGCCGCCACGCGCCTTCTGGCACTAGTTTGTCGAGTGCGTCCAGCAGGTCTAAGCCGATCCGCATCTCGTCGTTTTCGTTAATCACCACGGCGGCGGTGACATGGGGCACGAACACACAACAGAGTCCGTCAGTGATCCGCGCGGCACTCACCGCGTCCGCCACTTGGCGGGTAATGTCGAGTACTTCACATTTCTTGGTGGTGCGAACCTTGAGTTCCATGCCCTACTCTCTCGCGGCGGCAAGGTCGTCGTTGGTAAATTTTTCCACATCCACATCCTGCGGTTCGCGCGCTGGTTGTGGGTTTTGCCCTTCTTCTGATGAGTCGAATTCTCCTGACGGCGCGGGTCTACTACCTTTAGTGATCTCAGTCGGCATGCCGGTTTTCGCCATCAACACTTTCAGGAGCAGGCGCGGGTCGATCAACTCGGTCAAGCCATTGGCCTGCGCGATTTTTTGCGCTTCCTGCCACAAGTCGGGCACGATCTTGTAAATGTCTTCGTGCACTTCGGCATAGACCTTGCCGTTCAGGATTCCGAGTTTCACTGGCTGATAGACAAACTCTCCGGCACTGCCCACCCGAACGACGTTGAAGAACTGTTGAATATCTTCAGGGTACATACGAATACAGCCGTGCGTGACTAAGCGCCCAACAGCCCAGGGATTATTCGTATCGTGGATTTTATACAGAGGCAGCGTCAGATCAATGCGATACTTGCCCATGGGATTATCCGGTGACCCCGCCGGAATAAAATCCTCGGTCCACCCTTTCTCGGCAATGCGCTCTTTCTTGATTGAGTCAGGAATCACCCACACTGGGTTTGGTGTCTTCCCATTGACTTTGAATTTCGCGACCGGCGTAGGCCAATCTTCACGGCCAAGCCCGACGGGCAACGTCACCACGGTACGCTGGGTCGCGCTCTTGTCTCGTGGCGGAAAGTAGTACAACCGCATCTCCGGGATATTAACCACAATCCCCTCGTATCCACTTTGCGGCAGAATCCAGAAGGTTGGCAGTTGAATCGTCTCACCAAAAGGGGGGAGCCACGGGTCCATGTCGGGATAGACACCAGTCACCTCGTTGTAGCCCAAGTCTAAGTAGCGAGCGATGTCGAGCAGCGTATCTTTTCTCTGCAACGTATACTGGCGTGGCGACCCAATAATGGTTTGGGCACTAAGATCCCCGGGTCTCTCTGGCAGGAAGAACGGGCGAGCGACGATGATGGTCTTGCCATAGAAAATGTCTTCATCCCAAGCGAAGGCCGAAAAGGAACCAACCGTGAGACTCCCCAGAGCGAACAGCAGTGCCGACATGGAATGAAAGACTTTTGCCGTGATACTCATAAATTCTTGAACCCTCCTCCTGCATCTAGGCAGGAGTATAACATGCGAACTTCGTCCGGACAAAGGGAAGAGGCGGGAAAAACTCCTACGACGACGAAGCCGCTTTAACCGGATGTGAGTCCTTCCTAAGGGCGTGGGAAGAACCAGTCCGGGAGCTTTTCTTGCGAAGCGCAGGTTTGTTGTGCTTGTGCTGTTCGGCAAGAAGCCGATCCAGCTTCATATTGACGTTGACAAGATTCCCCTGCACGGTCTCCAACTTGGCGAGCAGTTTATTATAGTCATCCTTGGAGGGGAGATTGAAAAGAAAGAGGAATGAATCGACGCCACGCCCGATCTTGCCTTTTGTCGCCGCCGCATTTTTGAGCGCTTTTTTGGCGACCTCCGTGACGGTCGGGTTCGACAGCAGTTCGGTAAGAAAGCGATTGAATCCTTCCTCGCCAGCCTCATAGAGCTTCTCAAAAAGAGAATGTTCTTCGTGCACTCAGTCTCCATACAACAAGATGCCGGAAAAGAGTAGGGCGTAAACGTCCGGCGAACAGTTTCGCGTTTTGGGTTTCGAGTTTCGAGTTTCGAGTAGGAAGAGGGTTGCAGGTTTCGAGTTCCGATCCTACTCCCTTCGATCCTCAGCCCTGAAATTCTCAGCCCTTACCTTGGACGGCAGCCAATCCAGCGATGTCGATGGCGATTCCTTAGTGTAGCAGGGATGGGGGCATGGTTAGACTCTCCTCACAAATAGGAGACATTGCAGTTTTATTGATCTCAAACACTCGTGGCATACATGGATCGACGCCCTGGGCCAGGGGCAACAGAGCGTCGGTGTGGAAACAGCGAGTAAAGTGGGCGGTCAGCCGCTTGTGGAGCGGAGTGGGCTTTGCTCCTTGGCTCAGCCCTCGGTCTTTACGCACATTTGCTTAAACAGTCACGGATAGGATCAAGTTCGGGGAGTTTTCCCGCGTCTTCCGAAACCCAGGCGTATTGCACCACGCCTTTCTTATCAACAACGAAGGCCGAGCGTTTCGAGACTCCTTTGAAGCCGAGTAAGCTTTCGTAAATCGATCCGTAGGCAGTCGATGCTTCTTTATTAAAATCACTGAGCAATGGAAAGTTGTACCCTTCCTTCGCTGCCCACGCGTCAAGTGAGAAAGGACTGTCCACACTAATGCCGACGACCTGAGTGTTTTCGTTTTGTAAGGTATTGATGTTGTCTCGCACGGAGCAAAATTCCTTGGTTCAGCCACCGGTGAAGGCGAGCGGTACGAATAAAAGCACGACGTTCTGCTTTCCTTGATACTCACTGAGCTTGAAGTCCTTCATTTTGTTGGTCTTCAGGCTAAAATCTGGCGCTTGCTGTCCGACTTGAACACTCATAAGTCCTCCTCTGTTGTTGTGGTTGGGTTATCTTCTTCGGCGACCGTTGCGATTGTCGCCTCTTCCGCGACTATTTCATCCTCTTTTTCGGCGAGCAAGGCAAGACTGACCACGCGCTCTTCGGAGTTCGTCGTAACCAATCGTACACCTTGGGTGTTTCGTCCGATGACGCGTAATTCAACCATTCGCAGGCGAATGATTCTACCAGTATCAGTCACGAGCATCACGTGATCGTCGTCCGTGACTTGGCGCACGCTAATCACTTCGCCACTTCTTTCAGTCGTGCGCATGGTGATAATGCCTTTACCCCCACGTGATTGCCGTCGATATTCTTCAATCTCACTGCGTTTTCCGTATCCCTTGGCGGAGACAGTGAGCAGGGTCGCTCCAGTGTTAATCGTCTCAAGAGATACAACCGCATCTGCCTCTTCGAGCGCGATGCCTTTGACGCCATAGGTTCCCCGTCCAGTTGAGCGGACTTCTTCTTCGGCAAAGCGGATGGCTTGTCCGTTCTTGGTGGACAGCACGATTTGGTGGGTGCCATCGGTCAGGCGCACGCCAATCACTTCGTCGTCATCTTCGAGCGCGAGTGCGATAATGCCATCGCGCCGGGGATTGGAGTAGGACATCAATTCGGTTTTCTTTACTAACCCTTTGCGCGTGGCGAAGATAATATATTTTCCCTCTTGGAATTCACGCACTGGCAAGAAGGCGGAGATTTTCTCGTTCTCCCGGAGCGGCAACAGATTGACAATGGCTTTGCCCTTTGCCGTGCGTCCACCGAGCGGGATTTCGTGTACCTTGATCCAGTACACCCGCCCAATGGTCGTGAAACACAAGAAGTATGAATGGGTCGAAGAGATAAACAGATGTTCAACGAAATCCTCTTCCCGTGTCGCCGCGCCCATGACGCCTTTTCCCCCGCGTCGTTGCGAGCGATAGAGCGTGGGGGAATTGCGCTTCACGTACCCTTCATGGGAGATCGTCACGACCATGTCCACTTCAGCAATCAGGTCTTCATCAGAAATGTTGGTAGTGTCGGTGACAATTTCTGTCCGCCGGTCATCAGCGAAGCGGGTACGAACGTCTTTCAGCTCGTTAACAATTAGGGTATCGATTTCTTGCGCACTCGCGAGCACGGTTTGGAGCCGCTGAATCTGAGCCACCGTTTCGTTGTGCTCGTCGAGAATTTTTCCCTGCTCCAGTTGAGTCAATCGCTGCAAACGCATTTCCAGAATCGCTTGCGCTTGAGGTTCACTCAGAGAGAATGCGCTCATGAGTCCTTGCCGCACGCTGGCGGGATTCTGTCCGTTGCGAATGAGCTGAATCATCGCGTCGAGATTCTCTAACGCGATTTTCAACCCAGCCAAAATATGGAGGCGGTCTTGGGCTTTTTTCAGTTCAAACGCCGTACGGCGGCGCACCACTTCTCGGCGATGGGCTAGAAAGAAGAGCAGCGTGTCCTTGAGGGTCAGAACCTGCGGGCGGCCATCAACAATGGCCAGCATAATGACGCCGAACGAATCCTGCATCGGCGTCATGCGGTGCAGTTGATTGACAACAATAGTGGGAACCGCGTCGCGTTTGAGTTCGATGACAATACGCATGCCATCGCGATCCGATTCGTCGCGGAGGTCCGAGATACCGTCGATGCGTTTTTCATTGACCAGTTCGGCAATGCGCTCAATCAAGCGGGCTTTGTTCACCTGGAAAGGAATTTCGGTGACGATAATACTGTTCTTGCCACTTTTCTCGTTCGTCTCCACCAACGTTCGAGCACGCATCTGTATGATGCCTCTGCCAGTTTCGTAGGCGTCGCGAATGCCGGAAGTGCCGTAAATGAATCCAGCCGTGGGAAAATCAGGGCCGGGAATGTACTGCATGAGGTCGGCGTTGGTGAGAGAAGGATTGGCTAAGAGGGATAGGAGTCCGGCAACGACTTCACCAAGGTTGTGTGGCGGGATATTCGTGGACATCCCGACCGCGATGCCGGAAGAACCGTTAATAAGTAAATTGGGGACTTTGGCTGGTAAGACGACCGGTTCGCTGAGGGTGCCGTCGTAATTTTCCAGAAAATTGACGGTGTCTTGATCAATGTCGGCGAGCATCTCACTCGCAATGCGCGTCATGCGGATTTCGGTGTACCGCATCGCGGCTGGGGGATCGCCGTCTATCGAGCCGAAGTTCCCCTGCCCGTCGATGAGCGGATAACGCAGAGAAAAATCTTGGGCCATCCGCACGATGGTGTCATAGACGGCGGTATCACCGTGTGGGTGGTATTTACCAATCACATCGCCAACGATACGCGCCGATTTCTTATAGGCGCGGTTCCAATCGTTGCCGAGGTCGGACATGGCATACAGCACCCGACGATGAACAGGCTTCAGACCGTCGCGGACATCGGGGAGCGCTCTCCCGATGATGACGCTCATGGCGTAGTCCATGTAGGACTGGCGCATTTCCTGTTCGATATTAACGGGGGTTATTAATCCGTTAGTGTGATGTTCCATAAATGAAAATAAACCGTAAAGCGTAAAACGTAAGTCAAAAGAAGACGTAAAAAGCTGAGCGTGAACGTTAATTTTTCATGTGCGTTTTACGCTTAGCTTTTTACGTCTAGATGTCGAGATTTTTGACGGAGAGTGCATTCTCTTCGATGAATCGACGACGTGGTTCAACTTCATCGCCCATCAGAGTCGAAAAAATCCCGTCCGCCTCATAGGCGTCTTCAATTCTCACCTGAAGAATGGTGCGCGCGTCTGGGTCCATGGTGGTCTCCCAGAGCTGCGAGGGATTCATTTCTCCGAGACCTTTGTAACGTTGAATCTCAACGCCGTGACGTGCGCGGGAATGAATATGGTCGACCACGGTTTTCTGGTTCGATAGGATCATGGGTTCGCCCTTTTCCGTGAGCGTGAAAGGAGCGGCGCCAATGGTACGGAGCTCGATCATGGTTTTCTCAATCTCTAGAACTTCTGGAGAATTGAAAAAATCGTGATCGAAAACGAGGTGAATCCCAGACCCATTCGTTCTCGCTGTGGCGGTAATACGATAGCTTCCGATCTTGGTGTCTTCGTCAACGGTAAAGGATACCGGGAGTAAGTCTGGGTGCTCGGTACGAATCATTTCTTCCGCCATGACGAGAAGGCGGCTTAGCGCTTCTTTGTCTTTGAGAATATCCGCTGAAAAGATGGGTTGACTGAGAATTGCTGCGGCAAGATATCGATTCTTGCCCTTGCGTTCAACAAAATCGAGTAATTTTTCGTAGTGTTGGTACTGTTTAACCCAGACTTTGAGGGGGTCTCCTTCGAGAGAACCAACGGCAATGTTCTCGATACCAGAGCCGATCAGAAAATCATCAAGCGCGGAGTCATCTCGAATATAGCGCTCCGCTTTTCCTTTTTTCACACGGTACAGTGGGGGCTGAGCAATGCAGAGATAGCCGTTTTCTATGACGCCAGGGAGCTGACGATAGAAAAACGTGAGGAGCAGCGTTCGGATGTGCGAACCATCCACGTCGGCGTCGGTCATGATGATGATTTTGTGATATCGCAACTTCGTCAGATCGCATTCGTCCCGTCCGACCCCTGCTCCTAAGGCGGTAATCAAGAGTCTAATCTCTTGGGACGAGAGCATTTTGTCGAAGCGAGCTTTTTCAACATTGAGAATCTTTCCACGGAGCGGAAGGATCGCTTGAGTGGCGCGATTACGGCCTTGTTTGGCGGAACCACCGGCGGAATCGCCTTCGACAATGAAAATTTCACTCTTAGCCGGGTCTCGTTCCTGACAATCAGCTAATTTCCCTGGTAAGGAACCGGAATCAAGCGCTCCTTTTCGGCGGGCGAGGTCTTTTGCTTTCCGGGCCGCCTCGCGCGCACGGGATGCGTCAATAGTTTTTTGTCCGATCCGTTTGGCTTCGGCTGGATGTTCCTCGAAGTAGGCTCCTAGCCTCTCATTCACGAGTGTCTCGACAAACCCTTTCACCTCGCTATTGCCGAGTTTCGTCTTGGTCTGTCCTTCAAATTGGGGTTCGGGAATTTTGACGCTAATGATGGCTGTTAGGCCTTCGCGAATGTCCTCACCCTGCAAGCCCTCCTGGTCCTTTTTTACGAGTCCTTGAGCAGCGGTGTAGGAGTTGACCGTTCTTGTGAGCGCGGCCTTCAGGCCGATAAGGTGGGTTCCGCCCTCAATAGTGTTGATGTTGTTCGCGAAGGAATAGACGCTTTCGGTGTAGCCGTCGGTCCATTGCAGAGCTGTTTCAACTTCAACTCCATCTTTTTCACCACGGAGATAAATCACTTTGGGATGGATTGGTGATTTCGCGAGATTGAGGTTTTCGACAAAGGAAACAATTCCGCCTTCGTAGTGGAAATCGTGGCGTTTTTCGGTGTCTCTCTCATCTTCTATGAGGATGTGAAGACCAGGGTTGAGGAAGGCGAGTTCACGCAGGCGTTGTGAGAGAATCTCGAAGCTAAATTCACGATCACCAAAAATTTCCCTGTCGGGCTTAAAGGTAACTTTCGTGCCACGCTCGGTAGAGACACCAACTTCTTTGAGTATCTCTTCTGGGTCACCTCGGTGATATTTTTGGAAGTGAACTTTTCCGTCGCGCTTAATTTCGAGTTCGAGGTGTTCGGATAAGGCATTGACGACAGAGATACCGACGCCATGGAGGCCGCCAGAGACCTTGTAGGAGGCTCGGTCGAATTTTCCACCAGCGTGGAGTTTCGTCAGTACGACTTGAGCAGCGGACAGCCCCTCTCCTTCCATGAGGCCAGTAGGGATGCCGCGCCCGTTATCTTCGACTGTGACGCTGTTGTCGATATGGAGGGTGACGTGAACGTTGGTGCAGTGGCCGGCGAGCGCTTCATCGACAGAGTTATCAACGACCTCGAAAACGAGATGATGGAACCCTCTTTCGGCGGTGTCGCCGATGTACATTCCGGGCCGTTTGCGGACAGCTTCGAGTCCCTCAAGAACCTTGATTTGACTCGCTCCGTAGTCCTGTTCGAGCATGTATCCCTCAAATGAACAATGATTTAGAAAATTGTTATTTTCCTATTGAAATTTTCCTCAAAAAAGTATCACGCCATAGAGTTTAAGTAAAGGTGAACACTGAGAGAAAAATCGTTCCAAAACAGTTTTACAAAATTAAAAAATACGCATGGGCATGACGACATAAGAAAAATTTTGATCTTTCTCAGCTTGGATTAGGCACGGACTCGATTCGTCCTTGAGCAGGAACGAGATTTTTTGTTCCCCTTCGAGGACAGAAAGCATCTCGATGAGGTACCGACCATTGAACCCGACGACGAGGTTTTCGCCCGCATAATCGATAGCGATTTCCTCGACCCCTTCGCCAAGGTCCGGGGTGTTGACCGAGATTTCCATTTTGTCTTTCTCGATCTGGATTTTGACGCCACGCGATCGTTCGGTGGTGAGAATCAAGAGACGACGAAGGGCACTTAGTAGGTCCTCGCGAGAAAAGCTGACGACGTGTTTGGTATCTATCGGGATGACCTGGTTGTAGTCGGGAAAATCCCCCTCGACCAGGCGCATGGAGAGTTCCGTCGAGTCCCTAGCAACGTTAAGTGTTGAGCCGTGAAGCACGAGTTCAGTCTTTTCGTCTCCTTTTTCGAGTAATTTGCGGGCTTCAACGAGTCCTTTCCGGGGGAGAATCGCGCTAGGCCAGTCGATGGGCACAGTGCCGAACGCTTCGCGTTCGATGAAAGAAAGTCGGTGCCCGTCACTGGCAACCATTCTGAGACGGCCGTTTTCCTGCCCCTTTGGGGCCGTGCGGCCCTCCAAATAGACTCCGCTGAGGTTGGGGCGGGATTCATCGGGAGAGGCCGCGAAAAGGGTTTTCTCGATCATTTCCCGTAACGTCTGTCCGGCAATGGCAACTGATACTAACGGTTTCTTTCCTTCGACGTCGGCGGCAGGCGTGGAAACGAGTGCTGGGAATTCTTTAGGATCGAGGCTAGCCATACGGAATCTCGACTTGCCACTGCTGACCTCGACCCAGCCGTTCCCGGTGGATCGTAACGAGACGCGATCTGGAGAAAGCTCTCGAACGATCTCGTACAGTTTGCGTGCGTCCGTCGTGACAGCCCCTTCTTTCTTGACTGTGGCTCTGCACTGCTGACGGAGGCCGATTTCGAGATCTGTCGCTCGGAGCGAGATCGCTCCGTCTTTCGATTCGATGAGTACATGCGAGAGGATCGGCAAAGATGAGCGTTTCTCAACTACGCCTTGCACTAAATACAAACAGTGTAACAAATCTTCCTTTTCGAGAATGCTTTCCATTCCTCTCTTCCCTTTCTTATATTCCCAATTTTTTTCCGTTCATTCGGAGTCTTCACATTTTCATGCCTCCTTTTTTCTACTGCTACTTCTTATTTTTTCATAATAGTAGCAGTAGGGGGTGTGAATATGTGGATAAGTGGCTTAACTATATAGATTCGTTAAAATAGTTATTCACACCCCCTGTGAATAACCCTGTGAATAACTTGACCGAGGCAAAAAGTTATCCACAGGTTATCCACAGGTTATCCACAGGTTATTCACAGGTTATGCACAGGGTTATGCACAGGGTTATGCACACCCTCTCAAACCCTGTTTCCAATTAATTTTCTTCTCCGAAAACTATGTTTTCAATCCGTGCGAGAACGGCCCGTAGCTCTTCATCCTGCTTGAGGCGTTTCTCAATAGAAGCACATGCGTATAACGCTGTTGTGTGATTTTTACCACCAAAGCGGACGCCAATCATGGGGTATGAAGCCCCAGCTAACTTGCGGC
Source organism: Deltaproteobacteria bacterium (assembly GCA_009692435.1). Taxonomy (GTDB): domain Bacteria; phylum Desulfobacterota; class Binatia; order Bin18; family Bin18; genus JABFSC01. Next base: position 37,920 of record SHZE01000001.1, read on the forward strand.
ACAGGAACATGGCGACTTGACGCGGAAAGGCGACCATCTGTGTCCGTTTCTTAGAGGTCAGATCAATGACCCGGATAGCGAAGTATTTGCACACCGCTTTCTGGACCGTTTCGACCGAAACTTCTTTGTCCTTATCTTTTCCCCCTCTCATGAGGTTTTGTAGGACCTGCTGAGCAAGGTCAATCGTAATCGGACTGTCAGTCATGGTAGAAAAGGCCCCGAGCTTGGTGAGCCCGCCCTCAAGCTCGCGAACATTAGCGGTCACGTGGGTCGCGATAAAGAGCGAGACATCGTGAGGGAGCTGGATTTTCTTTTGTTGCGCCTTTTTTTGGAGGATGGCGACGCGAGTTTCAAGGTCTGGTGGTTGGATATCGGCGATCAATCCCCACTCGAAGCGATTTCGCAGCCGCTCTTCGAGTCCTTCAATCTCGTTGGGAAATTTATCGGACGTGAGAATGATCTGCTTGTGGGATTGGTGAAGCGTATTGAACGTATGGAAAAACTCTTCTTGGGTCCGTTCGCGGCCGGAGAGAAACTGGATGTCGTCGATGATTAAGACATCCGCCTGGCGGAACTTATTCTTAAAGTCATCCATGCGGTCACGCCGTAGATGCGCGATCAATTCATTAGTGAAAGTTTCTGACGATAAATAGAAAACACTCTTCCCACCTTGCTTCACGATCGTTTCGTGCCCAATCGCGTTAATGAGGTGAGTTTTTCCTAACCCGACACCACCATAGATAAAAAGCGGGTTATAGTGCTTGCCTGGATGTTCGGCGACCGCGCGTGCGGCGGCATTGGCAAATTGATTGCCAGCACCAACGATAAAAGAGGAGAACGTATAATTGGAGACCAGCCCGTTCTTTTTCGTGCCAGTGGAGCGTGAGGACTCCCCCTTTGTGTTCTCCCGGTCGTCATATTGTTGTGACGGAAATAGCTCGCCCTGTTGTTTGGCCGCGACATGGATGACGATCTGGACCGCGAAGCCAAGAATGGTTTCGAGCGATTTCCGAATATGGGGTAGGAGATTTTCTAATAACCAGTCACGGAACAACGAATTCGGCACTTCAAGGTGCAGCGTGTCCTCGCGGAGTGCGAGGGGTTTCACTGGCTTGAGCCAGGTTTCCGTCGTGACATGACCGACCTTCTTCTCAACCTCATTAAGGACCTGCCCCCATATATGCTGCACGCCGCCCCCCTCCCGTTGTTTCGCGAGAAGGGAGTTATTCACACCTGTGAATAACTCTCCAACATGACCTAATGACTGAAGTTTTTCCCCTTGCACCACAAAGTTCTCCACATACTTCTCCCCCGCCTTTTCTCTCTCCATCCCAGGGAGGCCCTGGCATCCGCCAAGCATCAATGGGGAAGAGGGGGTAAGCCTTCACTATTTTTACTGTTCTGTGTCGGAAAAAAAGAGATTGAACTGAATGAGTATGGGAATGGAGTAGACTCTTTTTTTTCCCTTTGCAAGCAAAAAAATGTACTCCGGCAGAAGTGGTTGTGTTGTCTATCGTTTTGGTTTGCCTTGACTCACAAAATGTCGGATGGTAACAGGATGAAAGTCTTTCACGCGCAGGGAACATTTCTATGTCCACGTCCCACAAGCTTTTTCTCGAAGCCCAACAATACATCCCCGGTGGGGTCAACAGTCCCGTACGCGCTTGGCGCGCGGTCGGCGGCGATCCCCTGTTCATTCAACGGGGACGTGGCTGTCGTGTGATCGACGCCGATGGCAGAGAGTATCTCGATTATGTTGGGTCATGGGGGCCGTTGATTGCCGGTCATGCGCATCCGCAAATTGTGAGAGCACTAGAAGAGAGTCTGAAACGGGGCACAAGCTTTGGCGCACCCACGGCGAAGGAAATCGAACTCGCCAAAATGATCGTCGCGGCGGTGCCATCAATCGAGAAAGTCCGACTCACCTCTTCTGGCACTGAGGCGACGATGACCGCGCTACGACTTGCACGTGGTTATACGAAGCGCACCAAGATTCTCAAATTTGCTGGCTGTTACCACGGCCACAGTGATGCGCTCCTTGTTCGTGCTGGTTCCGGAGCACTGACGTTTAGTCAACCAGACAGCCAAGGCGTTCCTGAAGCATTCGCAAGCCAGACGTTAGTGGCGGACTACAACAACCTCGCGAGTGTTGAGGCCTACTGCAAAGCCGATCCGACTGGCATTGCCGCTGTCATTGTCGAACCGATTGCCGGCAATATGGGGCTGATTCTTCCAAAGCCAGAATTTCTTTCCGGTCTGCGCAAGATTACGCAAGAGTATGGGATCGTCTTGATTTTCGATGAGGTCATTAGCGGATTTCGTGTCGGGCTCGGTGGAGCTCAGGCGCTGTATAACATCACGCCAGACCTCACGTGTCTTGGAAAAATCGTTGGTGGCGGCATGCCTCTTGCCGCAGTTGGTGGCAAACGCGAGATTATGGATATGCTCGCGCCGCTGGGTCCCGTGTACCAAGCCGGGACCTTGTCTGGGAATCCGTTGGCAGTGACCGCGGGTGTCGAAACCCTCAAACTCGTGAGTGCGCCAGGAACGTATCACCGCCTCAATGAGCTTGGCGCCATGATGGCCGAGGGGTTACGCGTAGCGGTGAAGGACACCGGGACTCTGGCGTGCGTCAATCAAATCGGGTCGATGTTTACCTTATTCTTTGGCGTTGAACAGGTAGACGACTACGCAACCGCTACACAAAGTGACACTCAACTCTTCGCTCGTTTCTTCCAGGGTATGATTGCACGCGGTTTTTACTTACCACCGTCGCAATTTGAGACCTGTTTTATTTCTCTAGTCCATGGAGAAGCTGAAGTGCGGGAGACCGTAGCGGCGGCGAAAGACGTTCTGAAAAATCTACGGCTGTGAGCCGCCATGCCAAAAGAGCCATCTCTGTTCTCCTATGGAAAATATGCGGCTCTTGGGTTTGAGTTCGCAGGTGCCGCGCTGGGCGGAATTCTGCTAGGGAGTTATCTGGACAAATTCTTTGGGACCAGCCCGTGGGGGACACTGCTCGGCGCTCTGGGCGGTTTAGTTGGTGCGGTGTATCGTCTCATCATCGTTCTCCCCAAGATTTCGGCACACCGTGAAGTCGACAATAATCACAAAAATTGAACGTCTGAACCTCCTTCTCCTGGGAGTCGGTGCGCTCATTGGATGGAGCTTGGAAATTGTCCATCCCGCCAGCTTTCTCACCGGTGGGCTCGTCATGCAGGCCAATTTTTGGTTATGGAAGCGCATCGCCGGATTTCTCCTCTTTCAAGCGCGGATGGGGACCGGGGAGAAGCGCTGGGCAGTCTTCTGGGTTCTGGTCAAAGGCATCTCCTTCCTGTTCCTGCTTGGTGCATTGTTCCTCCAATATCCGATTCGGGCGGGAAGCTTCCTGTTAGGGGTCTCTTTACTGCTTGTGACCTGCATGATAGTCACGCTGTCCGGCGCGGGAACTGGCATTGAACACACGGTCCCCAACGAACAAAAAATCTAACCCCATATTCTCTTACGGTATTTACATGGAACATCCCTTCACTTGGGTCGCGGCTATCCCTCTGGTCAACCTCTTGCCCGGTCATTTAGTAACGTCGATTCTCGTGACGCTGCTCATCATGTGGTGTGCCTATCGCGCGCATGAACAGATGTATGCGTCCGACGATAGCGCGATTCCTGACGACTCGATCACGCTGCGGAATATCGCTGAGCTGCTGGTTGAGGGGATTAAAAGCATGGCCGAAGGGGTACTGGGTCAGGAAGCGAAACGTTTCATTCCCCTGTACGGCACCTTCTTCATCTTTATTCTGACCGCCAACCTCATTGGTCTTCTGCCGGGATTCGCGCCACCCACGAGCAATTTTAATGTCACGTTAGCGCTTGGACTGGTGTCGTTCGTCGCATATAACGCCTACGCTTTCAAGTCGCAGGGAATGGCTTATCTCAAGCATTTCGTGGGACCACTCGTGTGGCTTGCCCCACTGATGATTCCCTTGGAAATCATCGACAACATCGTCAGACCGTTCTCCCTCTCGCTTCGGCTTCTGGGGAACATGACTGGCGACCATGTGGTGCTAGAAATTTTTACTGACCTGACCAAGCTAATTATTCCCGTCGTGTTTTACATGCTGGGAACCTTTGTTTGCGTCGTGCAAGCCTTTGTTTTCACGTTGCTGAGCATGGTGTACGTGTCACTCGCTGGTGGGGTTGGGCACGGGCACGGCGAAGCGGCGCATCATTAAACAACAATTGCCACATCAAACTGCTTTCGCACACGTGAGCGGGCACTGGTGGAAGAGGATAAGAGGAGAGGTGGCGCCCACGCAGCTCACGTGTTGGAGAGCACGAAAGGAGTCCGTATGAAGAAGTCTGGGTTAGTTGGATCGTTCACGACGGTAGCACTGCTGACGATCGTGGGGAGTGTATTCGGGCAAGAAGGGGCCCAGGAAGCCACTGAAGCGGCAGCCGCTGCTGGCGGTGGGAATCTTGGGGTCGGGCTTGGTGCGTTGGGCGCCGGGCTTGCTCTTGGGTTAGCAGGGTTGGGTGCCGGTATTGGTCAAGGGCGCGCGGTGGGATCGGCTATGGAATCAATTGGTCGCAACCCGAACTCGGCTGACAAAGTGTTCACGCCAATGATTATCGGCCTCGCGTTTATGGAAGCACTGGCCATCTACGCTTTGGTTATTGCGTTTATCTTCTCTGGCAAACTCTAGCCTCTAAAAGGGGTCGGGTTACGGGGGACGGGTTGTAGAAAACAAAAAACCGTCCCCTGTTCCCCCGTCCCCTGTTCCCGTCCTATACGTACCCCTTCTGCATCAGACATTCCGCCATTAACACGGCACCCTTGGCCGCGCCCATCTTGGTGTTGTGGCTCACCAACATATATTTGATCGCGTTATCGAGTACCGTGTCCTTGCGGATACGACCGACTGAAGTCGCCATGCCGTCTTCCGCGTCACGATCAAGCCGTGGCTGAGGCCGGAACGGATCGTCGTGGACGATAATCATGTGTTGTGGAGCGGACGGAAGTCCCTGCTTCACAAAACTCTGACCAAACTCGATCATCGCCGCGCGTGCATCACCAACCGAGCAGGGTCGATCCATCGAGGCAAACACCGATTCCGTGTGTCCTTCGATCACCGCCGCGCGCGTGCACGTGGCACTAACCACGACGTCGGCTGGCGAGATGTTCCCTCCACTGAGTGTACCGAGAATCTTGCGGGTTTCCTTCTCAACTTTTTCCTCTTCACCAGAAATGAAGGGAATAATGTTGTCGATAATATCGAGCGCGATCACGCCAGGTGAGCGCCCAGCGCCGGACACCCCTTGCATCGAGGTCATAATCACTTTCTTGACCCCAAAGGTATCGAACAGCGGCTTGAGGGTAATGGCGAGCCCGACCGTCGTACAGTTCGGTTGAGTAGCGATGTATCCTTTCCAGCCACGATTCTTGCGCTGTGCGTCGATGAGATGGATATGGTCGAGATTCACCCCGGGGATGAAGATTGGTACGTCTTGCTCATAGCGGAACGCAGAGGCTGTGCTGACAACTGGAGTCGTCTTGGCATACAGCGGTTCCAGTTCACGTGCTGGGTCTGACTCGACGGCGGAGAATACCAAATCGACCCCACTCAGATTGAGGGTGGACGCCTCATAGACCGGGAGAGCAAGGGCGTCCTGCGGTGGTTCTTCCTTGCACCACCACCGTCGCGCGCCGGTCTTGGGATCACGAATTGCCTCGGCATAACTCTTTCCTGCCGAGCGTTCCGAAGCCGCCAGCACAGCGATTTCCAACCAAGGATGATTCCGTAACGCAACCAGGAATTGTTGCCCGGTAATTCCGGTCGCACCAACAATAGCAACTCGTTTTTTCATATAGTGTTCCTAATGAATGTGACTGAGGTGATTTTGTCAACATCCTTGGCGGTTGACATGATCTTCAGAACCCATAACACTGCCCCGCACGAAAAGGAGCACGCATGGCAGTAGAATTTTTTGAGGACTTTGTCATTGGCGCGGAGTATTCCACGCATGCACGGACCATTACCGAAACCGACATCGTGACATTCGTGAACTTGTTCGGCTTTCATGAGCCGCTGTTCATCGACATGGAATTTGTCAAGAATAACAGTCTGTTCGGTAGCCGCATCGCTCCGGGGTCGTTCACGTTCGCGCTCTCTGAAGGGATGACCATTCAATCGGGCTTGGTGCGTGGCGGCATGGCGCTGTTAGGTGTTGACGAAATGAAGATTCCCGCACCGCTCCGTTGCGGGGATACGGTTCATATCAAAGTTAAAGTATTAGAGAAACGAGAAACCTCGAAATCTGATCGTGGAATTGTTACCTCCGAACAGCAAGTGCTTAACCAGAAGGGCGAGGTTCTGTTGCAGTACACCGTCAAACGTATGATTCGCCGGAAGCCGAAGAGCTAGTCTCGACGAAGCAGCAAAGGTCATTCGCTATGGATACCGCGTTTATTGCCCAACTCGCTGCCATTGTCGGCCCTGACGGCGTGGTCTCGAACAAGACGGCACTTTCCGTGTATGACTGCGACGGGTACACGCTGGAAAAATCCACACCTGACCTCGTCGTTCTTCCCCGATCCACCGGGGAAGTGGTTGCCGTGGTGAAATTGCTCCACAAAGAGAAGATCGCCTTTGTACCTCGCGGCGCAGGCACTGGTCTCAGCGGAGGCTGCTTACCGGTCGAAGCTCCGGTGATGATCGGGACGAGCAGGATGAATAAGATTCTGCACATCGACCTGGTCAATCGTTACATGGTAGCGCAAGCAGGTGTGGTCAACCTTTGGGTGAGCAACGCCGTGAAGAGCCAAGGGTTTCAGTATGCTCCTGATCCATCCAGCCAACAGGCGTGCACGATTGGTGGGAATGTCGCCGAAAACTCAGGTGGCCCGCACACGCTCAAATATGGCGTTACCACGAACCACGTGTTGGGAGTGGAACTGGTATTGCCCGACGGCGAGGTGGTTCAGCTCGGTGGTGTTGTTGACGATGTCCTAGGATACGATCTGCGGGGCATCACTATTGGTGCGGAAGGAACCTTTGGTATCGTCACCCAAGCGACACTGCGTCTCACCCGACAACCACAGGCGTATCGCACCTTTCTCGTGGTGTTCGAGACCGTTCCCCAAGCGACGCAAACGGTATCCGATGTCATCGCCGCGGGCATTATCCCCGCTGCCTTGGAGATGATGGATAACCTGATGATCCAGGCGGTCGAAGCGGCCTTTCACGTTGGTTTTCCCACGGATGCGGGCGCCGTCCTCATCATTGAGCTTGATGGGCTGGAAGCAGGACTCGATCCACAAACGAAAAAAATCATGGCGATCTGTGAACGCAATGCGGCACGGGAAGTCCGGCTTGCGCAGGATGAAGCTGAACGCACGGCATTATGGAAAAGCCGTAAACGGGCGATTGGCGCGGCTGGCCGTCTTGCCCCAAACTATTGCACGCAGGATGGTGTCGTTCCACGGACTAAAGTGCCTGACATCTTGGCGGCCATTGCCCGGATCAGTGAAAAATATCAGCTACGCATTGGGAACGTATTTCACGCCGGTGATGGGAACATTCATCCCATTCTGTTGTTCGATGAACGCAATACCGAGGAGACCGAGCGAGTCTTGAAAGCCGGACGGGAAATCTTGCAAGCTTGCGTCGATCTTGGCGGTAGTCTTACTGGTGAGCATGGCATTGGCGTCGAGAAGATGGGACAGATGTCGTTGATTTTTACTCCTGAAGATATGCTGGCGATGACCCAGGTCCGCGCAGTCTTTAATCCGGAGAATCGTTGTAACCCGCATAAAATTTTCCCAACACCACACGGATGTATCGATACGCGCGTCCCACGGCGGCAAGCCTCGCTGTGAACAGAGCCGGGCAATGAGGACTGAGTCATGAGTGGTGGCGAAAACGGGGCGCGCTTTGTTATCGACGGACGTGAACCGAAAGAGGTGATGTTTCCTGAGAGCGTCGAACAAGCCGCGGGGATGTTATATACCGCCGCTGAGCACCAGCGGGCGGTCAGCCCAGTTGGGATCGGTGCGTTTCTTCATATTGGTGGCCTTCCCCGGCGCTATGATCTCGCGCTCTGCCTGCAACGCATGAATCGGGTCCTCGATTATCAACCGACGGATATGACCGTTTCTGTTGAGGCTGGAATCCCGCTTGCCGGACTGCAACAAGTCTTAGAAGAGCAGAATCAATGGTTGCCGATTGATCCACCGTGGCCGGAGCGAGTGACGGTCGGTGGGTTGATCGCGATGAACCTCAGTGGGCCATCGCGACTGTCGCAGGGAACCATCCGTGATTTTCTTATTGGGATTAAGGTGATTCGCGCCGATGGGACCGTGATCAAAAGTGGCGGACGTGTGGTCAAAAATGTCGCTGGATACGATCTCGCCAAGTTGTACTGTGGTTCATTTGGGACACTCGGTGTGATTGCTGAAGCCACATTCAAGATCCGTCCACGACCAGAGGCACAGACGGTGGTGTCCTTTCTCTTTCCTTCGGCTGAGCAGGCGATGGCGGTGGTATTGGGAGTGCTCGGTACCGAACTGCAACCGACCCTGCTCGAATTGGCGAACTCTGCCGTGGGCGGTGGGCAACGGAGTGACCGCTCTTCGTATCAGCTCTTTATTGGTTTCTCTGGAAGTGCGGAAGAAATCACTTATCAACACGGACGCCTCCAAGAAATTGCGGGAACCAGTGCCGAGAAGCACCCCACTCTGTCCGAAGCCATCCGAGACTTTCCGGTCAGTGGAGAAGCAGCACTCCGATGCAAAGTGAACTTGCTGCCTTCACAGATCGCCGCTTTCTGCAAAGCGGTAGAGGAAGAGGCCCTTGTCCGCGACCTGTCAGTGGAGATTGTCGCACACGCCGGAAACGGCATCCTTTATTGTCGGCTCCCACAGCGGGATAACCCCCCACAAGAAAAGCTCTTGTCGTTCGTTGATTGGATCCGGATTCTCGCCAAGAAACTGGGAGGGTCCGTGGTGATTGAAGCGATTGATCCGGCACTCAAAGACCGCGTCGATGTCTGGGGACATGTGGGGAGCAGTTTTCCACTGATGAAGCGACTGAAGGAAACGCTCGATCCGCAAGGGATGCTCAACCCTGGACGGTTTGTAGGGGGAATCTAACGATTGCGGATTGTTGATTGCGGACTTTCGATTGAAAAGCTGACAACTGATAACGCTTATGCCTCAAACCAACTTCGTCGACTACGAAAAATTCTTCGATTGTGTTCACTGTGGCCTGTGTCTGTCCTTCTGTCCTACGTATGTCGAACTCGGGACAGAGATGGACTCGCCTCGTGGCCGCATTGCCACGATGCGTTCACTGCACGAGGGAAAATTCCCGCTTGATGCCGAGGTGGTCCGTCATTTGGACCTCTGTTTAGGGTGTCGTGCCTGTGAGACCGCCTGTCCTTCCGGGGTGCACTACGGCGAGCTGATAGAAAGCGCGCGCTCGTTCATTGAGGAACAATATCGTCGCCCGTTGCTTGATCGCCTCAAACGCTGGACCATCGACAAAGTTTTCCCTAATCCGCTCGGCGTGCGCGTGTTTGCGTCCATGCTCAAGTTAGGGTCGGCCTTGGGCCTGAGCCGTCTCGCTCGTTCAGACAAGCTTCCTCAACAACTCCGGTCCTGGTTCAGCATGGTGCCCGAGCGTGGCAGTGTGTCCTCGGCCACACTCCTCGAACACTATCCAGCGATTGGCGAGAAACGGTACACAGTCGCGGTGCTTTCTGGGTGTGTCATGCCCGCGTTGTTTGGGGCGACGAATGAAGCCACGGTCAAAGTGCTACGCCATAATGGTTGCGAGGTAGTGGTGCCGAAAGCACAGGGGTGTTGCGGCGCTCTGCTGCTGCACAATGGCAACAAGCCGGACGGTCTCGCGCGGGCTCGTCAGACGATTGATGTTTTTAACGGATTGAACGTTGACGCGCTCATTATCAATGCCGCTGGCTGTGGCGCAATGATGAAAGAGTATGGCGAGCTGTTCAAAGACGATCCGGTCTACCGTGAGAAAGCTCAGCGGGTGGCGGCAAAGGTTAAGGATGTGACGGAGTTTCTCGGCGGCATTCCGCTCATACCGCCCTCGCGTGAGGTGAAGAAGAGCGTGACCTATCACGATGCTTGCCATCTCGCCCACGGCCAAAATGTGCGCTCGCAGCCACGTGCCCTGTTGCGGGCGATTCCTGGGCTTCAAATCATGGAATTGCAAGAATCAGACTGGTGCTGCGGCAGTGCGGGGACCTACAACCTGACCGAGCCAGCAATGGCGCGTCGGCTGCTCGACAAGAAAATGGCGAATATCGAAGCGACCGAAGCCGAACTGGTGGTGATGGGGAATCCCGGCTGTCTCATGCAAATTCGTGCCGGGTTGCAGCAACGGGGATTGTCGATAAAGGCTGTGCATACGGTAGATTTGTTGGCCGAAGCATACGAAGGGTAGACGTGAAACGTAAAACGTAACCACTCCCTTCTTTTCTTTACGTTTTACGCTTTATTGATAGGGCGAGAATCTATGGCAACACAACGACTCTTCACCCAAGCCGAACTCGATGTTCTATGTCTTCCTGGGGAGGGACGATTTTTCCCGGCGCTCGATAGTGGAGATACAGCACACGCGAAAGCAGTCTATGCGGATGTCGAAGCTGCGTTCCGCGAATTTCACGACATCTATCATAAATGGGTGGCGACGATTCTTGAATTTCTCTATGAGCGCCACGGTCATGAGGCGATGGCAAAATCCTTGCCTCTCGAGAAGATGCTTGCCGGTGCATTCCGGATGGGAATGACATTGGAGCAAGTGCTGACAGCGGACTCGGCTCCACAGCAACGGATGGCAGCGCTCATTGACGCTGGTGACACGACTGGAGCAAAAAAGTTCTTTCGCGAAGTTGAAAAAGCGTGCCGCGACCTGCACGACTTCTATCGAGATTGGGTGACTTCTCTGCTCTCGCATGTCTATCGTGAATATGGGGTTGATGCCTTGGAGCAGTGTCTCCGCTCTAGCAGTGAAAAAGGCTGGATGCCGTGGATGATGGAGGACATCACCCATGATACGAAAACCCGGCTACGCGATTGGACCCGTCTCTTAGCGGTTGGTAACTTCGCGACTTTCTCAATAGCAGAGGATGACGAGAAGTTTGTCATCACCCAAAACCCTTGTGGCAGTTGTGGTCGTCAGCAGCAGGATGGGCGCTACGATCCACCGTGGCATCTCGCGGTCATCAAAGAGCCCCATCCGATTACGTTCACTCATGGTGATGTGACTGCGTATCGCACGCACATTGCGGTTATGCACACGATCATGCCGATTGAGCGTATCGGTGCTCCATGGCCAGTGATCCAATGCCCTCGAACGAAAGAGGAGAAATGTCAGATTCTGCTCTATAAAAATCCTCGCCAAGCGGCGCCCGAACATTATGCAATGGTGGGGATGCAGAAGCCCCTATAGGAAAAAAAGAATGTCGCTGCTCAGTATCACCCGTGGGTGAGAGACAGCAAGGAGTCGTTCATGAAGCTCTACACCTTCCAAGTTGCTCCCAATCCGACAAAGGTTCGTCTTTACCTTGCAGAGAAAGTTGCGGGTGGAGCTGTGATCGATATTCCCCAAGTCTCAGTCAATCTTCCCAAGGGAGAGCAGCGGAAACCGGAACACTTGGCTCGTAATCCGCTGGGCAGACTTCCAGTGTTGGAGCTGAACGATGGGTCTTGTCTGACTGAGTCACTAACCATCATCGAATATCTGGAAGAGTGTTATCCACACCCAGCGATGATTGGACGGTCTCCGTTGGAGCGTGCCCGAGTCCGTGAGGTCGAGCGAATTGCCGAACTCGGTGTGTTGCTGCCCATTGGCCGCATTATTCATGCAACAAACTCTCCGATCGGGTTACCTCCGAATCCAGAGGTCGCTGCCCATTTTCGTAAGATACTGCCGGAGGGATTACGGCTGTTAGATACTCGACTCTCTGATGGGCGGCCATTTGTTGCAGGGGATTGTCCCACTATTGCGGACTGTACGCTCGCGGCGGCCCTTCAGTTTGCCCGCTTTGGCAAGGTGGAGATTGATCCGACGTTCACGCACCTACTGCACTGGGATGCTCGCTATCGTGAGCGCGCAGCGGCGAAGTCGGCGCTGACGTTGTAGTGCTACGGACGTGTGGGGAGTCTGTACTGAGAAGAGGATGCCCCCGGCGCGATTCGAACGCACGACCCAGGATTAGGAATACGAATACCACATGAGAACCGTGTCTCTACGCTTTGAGTTTTGCGGCAAGTCCTTTCTTGAGCTTCATTCGATCAAGACGCCCAGCGTTGACAGCTCCTTGTATGAGCTAGGTCATTTCTTTCTCTGGAATTCGGGCGGTCTCCCCTTTTTCCGCGATAGTTCTGATGAGTGCTATCAGTTTGGGGTCTGAAAGCTCAACAAGATCACGATGCCAACAGGTATTAGCCTCCTGGTCAGGGGTGTCCCCGACCGTTTGCTCAACCTTGATGCTGAGCGTCGTCAGCAGCGCTTCGTCAACGAGCGCATAATCGAAGTTCGAGAAAAAATCTCTTGTAGAGGCGAGAGCAATGACGACCTGTTCCAGGTTTGACCTGTCGTCCTCGATATACCAAACCGAGAGGGTTGAGTTCTCTGGCACAAAGTCTTCAAGGGGACCGTTCCGTATCTGATCATCCGTCGGAGAAGTCCCCATGATCTCGTGCCATCTCCCCTTACGGATACTCCGTAGGAGAAACGGCACTACGGGTGCTCTCTAGTTGATAGTGTACTTGTTTTAAGTCTTCACGAAGCGAGGCATACTTTTCGTGATCAATTGCCTGCCGCAGATAGGGAATTGCGTGTGGGTCATCAAGAGACGCTAGCCCTAGCGCTGCCCCGTCTCGCACCAACACCGAGGTGCTAAACAGGCTTCTTTCCAGCAACCACAAGCGATCATGATGGGACAAAGGATGATCCACACGACCAAGCCAACGTAGCGTTTCCGCTGCGACTTCTGCGTTAACGTTGTCGTTGACAGTCAAGGAAGTGATTACCGCCATTGCCGTCTTTCCGTACTGCCTTACCAGATGTACTAACTCCCTGGAGAAGTCGTTCTCCATCCCGTCCTCGAAAGTAAGGCTTCGTGCTTCCCGGAAAAGAGCCTTGAGAATTTTTCCCAATGGTTCCTCTTGGGTGATTATGTTTCCTGGTCTTTCTTGGGAGAATAGGTCGATTTCTTCTAGCAGTTCACGCTGGGTAGTCGTGTTGTCTTTACTCACGAGGCTCGTCCGAACAACCGTTAAATCCTCTTTTGAATCTCCCGTGAGTATGAGGTAGTGAGCAGAGTCCCATACTCGTTGTGGCTTGTAAAAGCTGTGAACTGCCAAGTCCGTTCCTGCTGTTGAAGAAGGAACCATGTCGGGTCTCATGGAATATCCCCTTCTCTAGCGATTTCCTGTCCGAGGGTCACTAACTCGTTAAAGATTTGGCCTAACTGATCTTGTGGCAAGTCCCCTGGAAAATCCGGGTGGGTGTTAATATCCAATTCTAATCGACAACCCGTACCCTTTTGATGAAACCTAAATCTCGCCTCTGGGACCAACGGAAGTTCAGCTATTGCCCAAAAAGACACGGACCATTTGGAAAGACGATTGATCCTAAGTCCTGCAATCGCCGAACTGGAGTTTCTTGCACGATTGATTTGATAGAGAAAATCACTTGCTCCTTCACCTTCAAGGGCGAGTTGTAGACCGGGAAGATACGCGGCAAGCTGTCGGTACCCGGTTTGCTGATCATCAACAGGCTGCCAGAGTGTTGCTCCGAAGGCTAGCCGTTGTGTAACAGGACACTCCCTAGATTCTAACCACCGGGTCATAAGCTGGGGAAAAATATTCAGTGATTCAGGGAGAGGGCCAATCATTGTAGGTCCTCCTCTCTCTGACTCCGCATTGTCTGCTGCACGATAAAGCCAATCAACCCGAGACGGCTGAATGGTAAGGATTAGCCTTCTGTCCGCAAAAGAGCCCTCTTCGCGTCGTATTCCCAGTTTCCGCTGCGTCACTTGTGTTTCTGAAGGTTCCCCAACGAGAGACGTCCACCAGCGGGGTTCAGCCTCGATTTGAGCAGCAGGACTGAGAAAGGCAGTCATCCTCATACTTTCCACTTCCCATGCGGAGAGTGGGGGGCGCGCTAGTGTTTTTATCGCAGTCATGTGTTTCTCGTGGAAACCGAAAATTAATAATTTACGAAATTTTATCGGTATTGGGGATAAGTCTCAACCTCGAAAAAAATGCCCCCGGCGCGATTCGAACGCACGACCACAGGATTAGGAATCCTGTGCTCTATCCACCTGAGCTACGGGGGCTCGAGGCGAGAGCTGGGGATACTATCCGAAAGGTGAGCACTCCGGCAAGCCTTGCCTCGCGCCGATAACGGCTTATGCCCGCTCGCCGCACGCCAAACCTCCCACCACTACGAGGGGTGGGGAATAAATATCCACCCTTCGCGGTTGTAGAAAGCTCTCGCAAAATACTGAACATTTGGCATACGGGGCTGGTCGAAAGGCGACCTGCTCCTGGTGTCTCGTTTTGTCATTACTGCGGAACAGCGCATTGCGGAGGCATTATGCGGAGCGACATGGCGAAAGTAATTGTGGAACGCCCCCGTCGAGGTTGGGATGGTGGGCATAAAAAACCACGACAGGACCTGGACGCCTTACCCACGAAGGTTGGGATGAAGAGAGAGATTATCGGAGAGAAATACCTCAACGAAAATCTTTCTCCGTTGCGCCGCTTTTTGGCTTCGCAAGTTGGGCGGCCGTGGAATAAAGTCTATGCGGATATCAGCGCATACTTGCGACCAGCCAATGTCGTCCAACAACATGTCCGGTCTCATCTGGAAGATTTTGTCGCCCTTAATTTCTCCGTCAATAAAGATGGTGAACTCGAACAACCGCACAGATGGTGGTGGCGAGGAGGGCGACAATCCCTCTATGTCGATCCTCGTGATGGGATTCTCAAAGCGACCCTGAGCGAGAAAGATCGCAAACGCCGGGCACTGGCGCGGCGACAAGAGCTGGCACAAAAGAAGGCCAACGCGGACACCATTGTTGTCGATCGGATGCAGGAACTGCGACGCCTGAATGGCGTGTGGTTTTTCGTCGAGTATGCGCCACTGCCCTACCCAAGCCCGTTCCCACTCAGAAAGAAAGAGGGTGAAGTCAGTGCGGGAGCACCGAATGCGCTCACGCACTATGACGTTGTGCTTCGTGCTTACGTTGGCCCCAAGGATGCCTTTGCGTTCAAAGGGCGTTACGCGGTCAAGAAGCGACAATTGGCGAGTGACGAACTGCGGCGCTATCGCATCCAGAATGTCGCTCGATGAGAGCAGGGCGTTTTCCACGTAGGGAGTCGAGACCCCACACTTACCGAAACAACAGAGGCTCATGTCATTGATCTGTGCTGAGTGACAAGCCGAGCGATAAACTTCGGACTGGTGCGGTTGAGATTGATCTTCTGTTCGCACATGGCCAGGTACTGGTGTAGATACTTCTTGTGAACCCCGCAAAAGGGGCGCTGGAAATTGCGCGCCGTGGGCCACAAGCCCTCAATGGTGTTGGTATAGACCTCCCGGATGCCCTCGCCATCCTCGCCCCGCGCCCATGCTTTCTGGCCGTGACACCCCGTGTGGGGAGTGCGCTTGCTTCGGGTGTCGCCCTGCCCCTCAGCAGTGTACCCCGTGGTAGCTCTGGGGGTGTCTTCATGTCCGTAGTGGTGCCACGTCTTGCCCTCGGTCTGGTGCCCCCGCGCACGCGCCATTGCCCCCTGTAGCGCCCGACGGTCCCAACAATGGGAGAGGTCATACAAAACTCCGAACTCGAAACTCGCTACTCACACCCGCGGCTTTCGCTGTTCACGATAGACCTGCATTGATTCAGAGAACTCACCCGTGGATACCGAAGCGACGCGGGCATTGACGATCTCGCGCGTGAGTGTCTCCGTGTCGAGGTCCCAGGTGCGCGTGAGCAGATGTTTCGCGGAGGCTGCCGCTTTGCGCCCCACTTTCAGGCAGCGCTCGGCGAGTTTTTGAGTCTCCACGCCTAATTGATCGAGTTCGATCAGACGCGACAGTAACCCTAAGCGATCCGCTTGCATCGCATCGAACCGTTCGCCAAGGATCACGAGTTCCTTGGCTTTCGCCAGACCAATCAGTTGTGGTAGCCGATAGATCGGTTCGGCATCGGGAGGTGAACCGTATAACACCTGCGGTACGGCAAAAAAGGCATTGGTGGCCGCGACACGAAAATCGCAAGCAAGAATAAGTTCCATACCCGCCCCAAGACATGGCCCCTGCACCGAGGCGATGGTGAGTTGATCGAGATGCGTGAAGATGTTGAGTGCGCGTTGCCACGGAATCCACGTCGCATTCATCGCTTCAGCGGTCGCTGGGCGATTGGCCGCCGCCTGGAGGTCCATTCCCGAACAAAACGCGCGTCCTTCTCCCTTGAGGATAATGACGCGCGTCTCCGTATCCGCCCGAATGGCATTGCACGCCTCCTCAAAGTCAAGAATCAGTTGACCGTTGACGGCATTCAGCGATGCTGGACGATCGAGAATCAAGAAGCCGATTGGTCCTTCCTTCTCAAAGCGCAACGTATCCCATTCCATAGTGCCCCCTCGGACTCCGAACTGTTTTGGACTCCGAACTTTCTTCATAGCAAACACTCGCAGCGTTGCCAGCACCTTCTTTGAGTATCCCGCCGGCCTCCCTTAAAGAAGCGCAGGTTGTCTGCTAAGCACACAGGGCACAACTTTCAGTGGCCAGTGGCCAGTTTTCGCAAGGTTCGGAAAAGGCGGCTCATAGAGCTGAACGCTGATGGCTGACTGCTGATACACAAGGAGATGCCGCAACCCGCATGGCTATTACACTGACACAACTGTTGGACAAGATGTTCGCCGGTGATGAAGTGGCGTTGGCCCGCCTCATGACATTAATGGAACGGGAAGGAAAAGAAGTCGGCCCCATTCTCGAAGCGCTGGCACCACGGCTAGGGAAGGCGTTCACAATTGGTATTACCGGCCCGCCAGGAGCAGGCAAATCGAGTTTGGTGGACCACCTTGCCGCACTGATGCGTAAGGCCGGCAAAACGGTCGGTGTGGTGGCGATTGATCCATCGAGTCCATTCACCGGTGGCGCGTTATTGGGTGATCGTATCCGCATGTCCCAACACTACCTCGACAAAGGTGTCTTCATCCGCAGCATGGCGACGCGCGGAAGCCACGGGGGACTCGCCCGCGCCACCAAGGATGTCATCAAGCTGCTTGACGTATTTGGTCGCGACTATGTGTTAGTGGAGACGGTCGGCGTCGGTCAGACCGAACTCGATGTGATGGGTACGACGGACACCGTCTTGGTCGCGGTCGTCCCTGAAGCTGGCGATGGCGTGCAGGTGATGAAAGCCGGGTTGATGGAAATCGCCGACATCTTTGTTGTCAACAAATCGGACCGCGATGGCGCGGCGCGGATGCAGACCGAGCTGAGTCTTATGCTCGAACTCAAGTATAGTAACCGCCCAGCGTCCGAAGCCAACCGTCCACTCTGGCGCATTCCGGTGCTTCCAACCCAAGCCCTCACCGGAGTTGGGCTGAAGGAACTCTTCCAAGCGATTGAAACCCATCATCAGTTCTTGATTGACAGCGGGGAACTCGAACGGCGACGGAAAGAGCGGCGACGCGAAGAGCTACTGTCTCGTGTTGAGTACGAAGTCCGGCGGCGGCTGACGATCAAATCCCGCACGGATATCGCCTTCGCGCAGTTCTTAGAGGACGTGAGCGAAGGGAAAATCGATCCGCATACCGCTTCGACAAAAATTCTGGAAAGCTCGGTTCTTCGGGAATGAAGAATGAAGAATGAAGAATGAAACGGGAAACGCATGACATGTTGCGTATTCCGTGAACAACGAAAAAGGAGGCCGTTCTTATGAAAGCAGCAGTATTGTACGAACTAAAAACCCCATTAAAAGTCGAGGATGTCGATCTGGATAATCCGAAGAGTGGTGAGGTCCGCGTCAAAGTGGTCGCCAACGGGGTGTGCCACAGTGACTACTCCGTCATTCATGGTGTATTACGTTCGCCGTTGCCGGTCGTGCCTGGGCACGAGGGAGCCGGGATTGTCGAAGAAATCGGACCTGGGGTCACAATGGTTAAACCTGGCGATCACGTCGTGTTATCGTTCGCCCCCTACTGCGGCCATTGCTTTTACTGCTCGATCGGGAGCCCGGTGCTGTGCGACAACATGCGCATGACGATGGGAAAAGGGACGCTCCTTGATGGCACTTGCCGCCTCAAGAAGAACGGCAAGCCGATTCATCACATGGCGGGACTGTCTAGTTTCGCCCAGTATGCCGTGGTCGCGGAATCGTCCTGCATCAAAATCGCCAACGACGTACCGCTGGAAAAAGCCTGTTTGGTGGGCTGTGCGGTAATGACCGGCGTGGGCGCGGCCATCAATACCGCCAAGGTGCAACCTGGCACGAGCTGTGTGGTCATTGGCTGCGGTGGCGTCGGGCTCAACACGATTCAAGGCTGCGCGCTGGCCGGCGCGGCGACAATCATCGGCGTCGATCTCATGGACAGCAAACTGGAGTACGCGAAACAATTTGGCGCGACGCATACGATCAATCCGAGCAAACAAGATTTAGTAAAGACTGTGCGGAGTCTCACCGAAGGACGCGGCGCCGATTACGCCTTTGAGGTGATTGGTCTTGGCAAAACCATTGAGCAAGCCTACGCCTGCTCGCGCCAAGGTGGGACGACCATCGTGGTGGGCGCGCCGTCACGCGAGGACACGGTGACGATTCCGGCGTCGAGTCTGTTGACGGAAAAGATCATCAAGGGCTCGGTGTATGGCTCCTGCCATCCACACGTGGACATGCCGCGACTGATTGATCTGTACATGAAGAAGAAACTCAAGATCGACGAACTCGTGTCGCGGACGTACTCGCTTGATGAAGTCAACATCGCGATGACGGCGCTCGAAAAAGGCGAAGTCGCGCGGAGCGTGGTGGTAATGTAGGCGGACGCGCCGCACCGGGCCGTCGGCGGTATGAGCAGAGGAAAATTTCTACCAATAGACAGAACCGTCTCTTGGTAGAGCCTCTCTCTACGCGGACCATCAGCAGTTGGCCATTTTACATAAAGTGAACGGCAACGTTCAATAGGGCAACTATGTTCGAAACCCGCATTTTTGAACAGATTCGCGAATATTGGATCACCGATCAAAACCGGCGGGGGACCCGAAAACAATCGATTCCATCGTTACAAGATTTCGTCACGCTGATAGAGACCGCCTTCATTGTCAGTCTTAAAAGGGAAGAAGAGCGCTTTCCAAAATTCTCCGTCGTGCTGCTAGCAGAAAAAGACAAAGAGAAAGAACAGGAGTCTTCAGGTTTCAGGCAAGAAATCCTGATCTTGGATAGAAGACTTTCCTTTAGTCCTGACTCTCTGGCGAAACTCTCACCTGCATGCGACCCGCAGACAGGTGCCTTCATTGTTTCCCCACCAGAGGATAGTTCAGGGAACTATGAAATTTGGGGCCTCATGTTTTTTGGTCCGGTGACCAATCGATTCAACGAAATACCTATTTCCGACGAATTCATTACCTCTCGCCCAGATGTGCTCACAGTTACAGTGGTCTCACTCGGGTCTCTGGTAGTCAGCAGAGGCAATAGTCAGATCGGGCGTTTCGTTCTTGGTAACTTTAGTCCGGCAACTCCAACGCCTTTTGTGTCGCAAGCGATGGGCGAGTTTATGATCGCGTCAATCAGGAATAGCCAGGGATATCAGAGGTATGGAAATTTATATTGGCACATTTATCGAGATGCCTTAGAGCATTTGTTGCTGGAGGCCGGAGCCAGAGGACATGGCGGAACTATAATTGTGATACCGGGAAACAAAGTGACCGAATGCAAGTCGAGTTTTCAAGCCAGGTATTCTCTACAAACCACACTGCGAATTATAGAGTTGATTGAGCAGACTCTTGCGTTACCGCACCCGTGTGATTTTTCTCGTTATCTTTCCTATAATCGTGCGACTATGGGCCGCTTGAATTTTTTGGCTCAGTTAGTTTGCGTGGATGGAGCCTTACTTCTTTCGGACCAGTTTGAGCCTATTGCTTTCGGGACAACACTAACGGCACAAGCGTGGCAAGGCGGTGTTGTTGTTGGGCCGGACAGTTTTAGTAGTGGAGGTCAAGAGTTTAATCTGTCGAGGCTCGGAACTCGCCACAATTCCGCGGCGAATTTCGTCGGCGCGTTTCCATATTGTTACGGCTTCGTCTTATCACAAGATGGACCTGTTCGGGGGTTCATTAGGAGGGATGAAAACACACTGTATTGCTGGCCGGATTGTACAGTGTCCATGTTCATATGATGAACAGGCGTTATTTCAATAGGACGCAGTCGGAATCCAACTTCCCAATTCATTGCACCGTATTACCGTCCAGTGGAGGTTCCTGCTTAACCCGGACGGATACGGTTCGAGCAAACGATCTTGACGGCAACCGATAAGCCGACGACGGGAAATGCATGACAAGGGTTCAAAGAATCCGGCTCAAGATCATTGATCGGGACTATTATCTTTCCTCTCATGCGGAAGATGAGATGCTGGACGATGGATTGGAGCGGGGCGATGTCGAGAACGCCATATTGAAGGGACGCGTTCAGAAAAAATTATCTAAAGATGCGCGGGGCACTCGTTATCGCATCGAAGGTCCAACAAAAGATGGCCGGCTGATCCATGTAGTTTGTCGATTTCAGGAAGATGGTAGTCTCATTGTGGTTACAGATACGCGCTAACGGAGGAAACATGACGTGCGAATTTTGCGGAGGCGAGACAAGAAAAAGAAAGTTAAGCGACAACATTGGCTTCAGGGAAAGCTCTATATCGTCGAGAATGTTGAAGCCGAGGTCTGTCCGCAGTGCGGAGAACGATACTTCCACGCAACGACGCTGGACGCAATTGACCAGTATTTGCTAGCTGACCATCACATCAAAGAGCAAATTCACGTCGAGGTCGTCAGCTTGTAGGATGCCAGAACGCGTAAGCAATGGGGCTTCATCTGAAAAATCTTACGCTAGACAAAACTAGGAGAATAAACCCATGCTTCAACAAGCCATAGATTTTCGCGAGGAAAGCGAAGCGCTCTTCGCGCTCCTTGATCCGTTGACAGATCAGGACTGGGAGCGGAAAACGCAGTTCAAAGAGTGGACCATCAACGACGTGATTGCCCATCTCCACTTTGGCAACTACCTCGCTGACTTGTCATTGCAAGACAGCGATGCCTTCGTGGAGTTTCTCCGTCGTTGGGGGGAAGACCGCAAACAACGGGGGAATAGAGCGGCAACTGACGCCTGGCTCAATGGCATGAAAAATCGTGCTCTGTTGCAGCACTGGCGCGAATTCTATCTGGAGATGACACCGCGATTCATTGTCGCCGACCCGAAAAAGCGCGTCAAATGGGCGGGTCCTGATATGAGCGTCCGTTCCAGTATCACCGCTCGGCTCATGGAAACCTGGGCGCACGGGCAAGCGGTATACGACCTGCTTGGCCACGTCCGTCATGAGGAAGACCGCATCCAAAACATCGCCGTCTTGGGGGTCAATACCTTTGGCTGGACGTTTACGAACCGGGGAGTCGCTGTACCAACAGACCCGCCTTACCTCCGGCTCACCGCACCATCAGGGACAATCTGGGAGTGGAATCCCCCTGCTCAACAAGGGAATCGGGTTGAGGGAAACGCGGTCGAGTTCTGTCAAGTCGTGACCCAGGTCAGAAATATCGCCGATACCACACTGCAAGTGACTGGGGCAACGGCCACCACGTGGATGTCGATTGCCCAGTGTTTTGCTGGTCCGCCGGAAAATCCGCCAGCACCAGGCAAACGATTTCGGCAATAAATAGGGAAAAGGAAGTGGTTATTTCAATCCCCCTCACCCTAGCCCTCTCCCAGCCGGGAGAGGGAATTGCGGACTCCACACACTGAGTCCTGCTGACTTCTCCGAGACTGGTCTGAGACTGGTCCTAGACTTGGTTTGGGACTGGCCTGAGACTACCCCTCCCTATCCTCGCGGATGGAATTTTTTGTGGACTTCACGCAGCCGTTCACTGCTGAGGTGCGTATAAATCTGTGTCGTTGCGATGTCCACATGTCCCAGCATCGCTTGGACAGCACGCAAATCGGCACCCCCGTCGAGGAGGTGAGTGGCAAAGGCATGGCGCATGGCGTGCGGGTTGAATTTGCCGCCCTCTGGACTCTGGAGCGCGTAGTCCTTCAGCAATCGCCAAAAGGTCTGACGTGAAGGCGGCTTGGCCGCGCGTGTGAGAAAGAGATACGAACTGGTGCGCCCTTTCAACAACCGCGGCCTCGCCGTGGCAAGATAATGCTCCAGCTTCTCCTTTGCACTTGACCCCAGCGGCACCACCCGCTCCCGCCCCCCTTTTCCTCGCACCCGCACGAATCCGGCTTCAAGATGTAATTGTTTGACCTCTAAGCGCACTAATTCAGAGACTCGTAACCCCGTCGCATACAGCAATTCCAACATAGCATGGTCGCGCACACCAGTTGGAGTGGATACATCTGGACGATCCAGCACGGCATCGACTTGCTGACGCGACGGGACCTGCGGTAGGCGTCGTCCGATCTTCGGTAACAGCAAGTGAGACGTTGGATTACTCCTCGGCAGAGCCTCTTCCCGTTCGAGAAATCGGTAGAACCGCCGTAGGGTTGTCAGCACGCGCGATTGACTCCGGGCGGAGAGTCCACGGTCTCGCAATGTGCCGAGAAATCCCACCAGATGCCGAGAGCCAGCGGCCCTCAGCGTTGGCTCTTCTTGGATGGCCATATAACGACAAAACTCAGCAAGATCTCGGTGATAGGCTTCAATCGTGTTCTGCGCGAGTCCACGCTCAACGGTGAGATACGAAAGAAACTCATCGACTTGGGTATCTTGCGCCGAGAAGGAGGCCCCTGACGATTGCAGGTCACTCATCACGCTGCCCCACGAGTGACCTGCAGTTTCTCCCGCAGTTGTCCAGCAAGCTGATCGGGGTTGGCGACTTTCACGCCATTATGGTCCGTCACATAAAATACATCCAGCACATGGTCCACATTGGTATTGATCTTGGCCAGGTGAATCACCAATCCCATCGTAAATAACGTATAGGTAACGGAGAAGAGCAGCCCCATACGATCCGGCGCGGTGATGTCGATCACGGTGTAGTTGGTGGAGCTGTGGTTATCCACCTCGACATCCGTGCCATAGCGGGAGGAGTGCTTATGGAGAAAAGACGGGACACGGGTGGCGCGCAGGAGATCGTCAAGCGTGCGTTTGCCTCGCAGGACCTCTTCCAGTCGCGCGTAGATATGCGTCCAGGTATCGGCATCCATCACCATGTTCCCCCGGTCGGCATGGGAAATCTGGAACACATCCAAGGCCAGCCCCTCGCTACTGGTTGTGATCCTCGCTCCGCCAATACTGAGCCCCGCCGTGGCGAGGACGCCGGTGAGCATCGCGAACAGCCCGGGGCGATCCTGGGTCGCAATGGTGAACTCACTGTACTCGCGTTCGGGAAAATGGAGCAGGGTGGCGCGGTACGCGTCCGTGTTGCCATTCGCGGGTTGCGTGAAGCGAGTCACAAGCTGAAAATGGCGGGGAATCGCTTCCTCCGGGGTCGATAATAAATAACTTTCCGGCATCGCGGCGAGAAACGTGGAGATGGCATCCACGGGAGCCGTCGCTCGGAGAGCGTGTATCAGCCGATCTTGACGACGAACGAGACGCGCTTCCCGGTTCTCCTCAACTGGCTCACCGGTCTCCAGCCACTCTAAAGCGCGCAGATAGAGTTCATCGAGCAGCCCCCCTTTCCACGGGTTCCAGACTTTTGGACCAACCGCTTTCATATCGGCAAAGGTCAAGAGATACAGCTTCTTGAGCAGGGCGGGGGTCTCCACCATACGAGCAAATTCCGCGATCACGGTTTCGTCGGAGAGGTCTTTCCGTTGAGCGATAGAGGACATATGCAAATGGTGCTGGACGAGGAAGTGCCATTCGTGAGTCTCGTCCTGCGGGAGCTGCCAGCGCGCGGCGGCGGCTCGGGTCATCGCGGCTCCGCGTTCATCATGGTCGTGGCCGTAGCCTTTCCCGACATCGTGGTAGAGCATGGAGAGAAAAAGAAATTCAATCTTGTCAATTTCGCGAATGACCTGCGTGAGCAGCGGGTGGTCGGCTTTGTACTCGCCATTGCGCAACCGCTCTAATTCGACGATGCCACGGAGCGAATGCTCATCGACGGTAAAGAAATGGTACATGTCGCGTTGCGTTTGCCAGCGTAGCCGACCAAATTCCGGCAAGAGCCAGCCCAGCACGCCCAGATCGTGCATGGTCGCGAGGGAGTAAGATACGCGCTGCTTCCACGCCAACACCGCGAAAAGTTCCGCCCGCGCCTCTGGGGTATCGCCCAGAGCTGGGGGGAGCTGTTGGACGTGGTCAGCAAGGAGGCGTTGGGTGTCATGAGCGATCCGCACCTCATGCCGCTGCGCGTCGTGGAAAACGGTGATGGCATTAAGCGGGTCGGTGGTCAGGATTTTCGCATCCGACACGACCAAGGTGCCATCAAGAATGCGCACGCCCTCCCGGATTTCTCGCCCGCCTGGACGACTGAAGAAACCAGAGAATCGCGGCGTGGGCCGACACCGTTCAAGGAGCCTCTCCGAAAAGGCGGAAATGGTCGTGGCGTGGCGATAGTATTCCCGCATAAAGCTGGGGACATCGGCGAAGCCCAGCGCTGGAGCAAGCGCATCTTGTCGCTCAAAGGTCAGCAGGTCCTGCTCCGCGTGCTCGGATAAATGCAGGGCATTGCGGACCCGCCACAGAAAGTCCCGCGCGGCTTCCACTTCCTTGAGGGTGGCGGCCGCGAGCACCCCTTTGGGAATGAGTTCGCGCAGGTCGCGAATCTTGAACTTGACTTTCGCCAACCACCCGGCGGTGTGCAGATCGCGGAGCCCGCCTTTCCCTTCCTTGAGGTGCGGCTCCAGAATATAGATCGAGTCTCCGTAGCGTCGATGCCGCTCCTGGCTTTCGTTGGCTTTCTCTTGAAAGAAACGGTCGGCATTCTTATTGACGATCTCTCGCTCCACCGCAGTGGTGAACTCTTGCACCAATGGTTCGTCGCCGCACAAGTAACGGTAGTCGATGAGCGCGGTTTTGACTTGGAAGTCCTGATTGGCCAAGCGGACACATTCGCGGACGTTGCGCACGGCGTGCCCAATCACGAATCCGGCGTCGAGTAAGCTGTAATACAGGGTCTCACAGATAGTCTCGACGTAGGGTGAAATTTTCCAGTGGTAGAGAAAGAGGAGGTCAATGTCGGAATACGGGTTCAGTTCACCACGACCGTAGCCCCCTTGAGCCAGCACGGTGCAGCGTTGATTCAGCCGGGGATTCCGTTGGGCATAGATTTGGGAGGCGGCGGCAAAGAGGTACTGAATCAAGCGGTCGATGTACCGCGTATGGAGCGTGACAATCTCGGTGCCCGTTGCGTTCGCCGCGTGCTGGAGAGCGAGCTCGGCGAGAACGCGCGCATGATATTCCTTGCTAATCGCGCGCAGATTGAGTGGCGGTTCCGTCGCCTCATCCAAGTTGCTTGGTGGCAGTGGCGGGAGAGGGATCGGCACGGGAGTCGAGGTTGTCCGAGCAAGTGTCTTATCTGTTATCATAGAAAACCTACGGTCAAACGTAAAGCGTCAAACGTACAATATGCAATGTGATCCGCCGTGGGTTTTTCACGATTGACGTTTGACGTTTCACGCTCCTCACAAATCACCGGCGGCATCGTCTCGCAAGAAACGTGCGATTCCTTGAAAGAGTCCCTCAGCAAGCTCCTCTTGATAGGTAGAGGTCCCCAGGCGTTTCCCTTCAATGGCATGCGAGAGAAACGCGGTCTCGACCAGGATACAGGGCATGTGGGCACCAACAAGGACATAGAAGGGCCCCTTTTTCACACCAAGATCACGGGCGTCAGGATAGTGCGCGCGAGCTTGGTTGACAAGCGCGCGCTGGACAGACCGGGCGAGCGCGATCGACTCTTCTGATTTTCCGGTTTGGATCAAATCACTGAGAATCAGCGCGAGATCATTCCCCCGTCGTCCCTGGCCTCCTCGCGCAAGATTGCGGTTTTCGAGCTTTGCTAACCGGAGGGTCGCGCGATCGTTTGTGTTGTTCAGGTAATACGTCTCAATGCCGTGGGTCTCGCTGTTCGGGCTCGCATTCGCATGAATGGAAATGAAGAGGTCTGCCTTTGCCGCATTCGCCCGAGCGGTACGCCCTGGCAGTGAAATAAACATGTCACGACCGCGGGTGAGCATGACCTCGACCGAAAGACGGTCTTGTAATTTTTTGGCAAGCCGCTTGCCGATCGCCAACACGACATGCTTTTCCCAGATGCCGTGGTGCCCGCGGGCTCCAGGATCATGACCGCCATGTCCGGGGTCGAGCATGATGCGATAGCGGCGCCCGGTTCGAGGTCGGGGCACTGGCGGTGCGGATTCTGGCGACGCTTCCGACACCTCCTCCTCCACTTCATCTGACGCCGGAGGTGTGACGGGAAGAGGAGAAGGCGTGGCAGGTGGTGACTCCTCCTCCTGGTCTTCTCGGTTTCCTTGGTCTTTCTGAGTTTGAGGTCGAGGTTCGGGGACTTGGCTGGGAGGTTCCGGTTCTTGTGGTGGAGGTTGTGGCTCGTGGCGTTGCGGTTCCAGGTCGCGGTAGGGACGAGGAGAAGACACCTTCCGCAACACAATCACCACTTGATAAGGGGATCGGAGGTCGAGCGCGTGATAGGTGCTGCTCCCCGCGAGTTCGAGAGCAATCCTCACCGTCGCGGGAAATATTTGCTCACTACGAACCGACGTGAGGAGTGCATCACCAACCCGAAGAGTCGCGGGAATGCTTGAGGCCAGTGTCGCCGATGAAAAAATAATATCGAGACGGGTCGGAGGAATATCAGCTCGTTGCTCAGATGACCCAGACTCGGCTGTGACTTGGTAACGGATTGGCCGCGAGAGGGAGATAATGACCCGTGTCGCATCATCAGTGGTCAGCGTACGAACGTTGGTGATGAGACCGATATCCTGTGCGGCGAGAGGGGTGACACTGCCCGTTATGAGAAGGAACAGCGCCAAGAGCATGGAGAGAGAAGAGCATGGGAAGGAGAGCAAACGACCTGAATCGCGCCAGAGAAAAAGAGGGGAAAGAAAGAGGTGAGAACCATTCATCCGCTGTACCCTACTCCTCCCTCGTATGCCTCCCCTCTTCGTTATCCGCGAGGACGGGTCGCGACCCGTCCTCGCGCGATCTTTAGGTTCCCGATTCCCAAGAGGTCAGATACTTTTTCTGCTCCTCCGTGAGACGATCACAGCGAATCCCCATACTCGCTAACTTCAGGGTGGCCACCCGCTCTTCCACTGCCTTGGGAACCATGTGGACACTGGCATCCAGCGGTTTTTTATTCTCCACGACCCATTGGAGCGCCAGGGCTTGCGTGGCGAAACTCATGTCCATCACCGCGGCCGGATGTCCTTCCGCGGCGGCGAGATTGACGAGCCGACCTTCACCAATCAAGTACAGCGACCGCCCGTTCGCGAGACGGTACGCGTCCACATTCTGCCGCACGTTTTTCTCGACAGTCTTGGCGATCTTCTTCAGTGCTTTGACGTCGATCTCGACATCAAAATGGCCCGAGTTACAGAGAATCGCGCCATCCGGCATTTTCAGGAAATGCTCTTCCCGCAAGACCCCGGTATCTCCGGTTAAGGTAATGAACAGTTCACCCTCACGAGCCGCGTCCGCCATCGGCATGACCCGAAAGCCATCCATCGCCGCTTCCAGGGCGCGAATCGGGTTGACTTCCGTCACAATGACTTGCGCACCCAGACCACGGGCGCGCGATGCCACGCCTTTACCGCACCACCCGTACCCGGCGACGACGACCGGCTTCCCGGCGAACAACAGACACGTCGCTCGCAGGATACCGTCTAACGTCGATTGTCCGGTGCCATAGCGATTATCGAACAAATACTTGGTGTCGGCATCGTTGACCGCGACCACAGGCAGCGTGAGCGCGCCGTCTCGTTCCATCGCCCGCAAGCGGATCACACCCGTGGTGGTTTCTTCCAGACTCGCGCGAATGCGTTTCGTCTGGTCCTTGTAGGTCGCGTCGGTGAGCAACATACTCACCAGGTCCGCGCCATCGTCCAGTGTCACCGTTGGCTGCTGGGCGAGCGCCTGTTGCAAGTGGCGGTAATAGGTCTTGCGGTTCTCTCCATGAATGGCGAACACGGGAATGCCATCATGCTTGACGAGAGAGGCGGCGGTGTCATCTTGGGTCGACAGTGGATTGGACGCGCACAACATCACATCCGCCCCACCGGCTTTGAGGGTGCGCATCAAGTTAGCGGTCTCAGTGGTCACATGCAGACAGGCCGACACTTTTATGCCCTTGAGGGGCTTGGTCTTCGCGAAGCTCTCGCGGATCTGACGGAGGACGGGCATCGTTTGCTCGGCCCAGTCAATCCGTTTCTTCCCCTCCGCCGCGAGACGGAGGTCTTTCACATCACCTTGCGTTGCCATGGTTCTTCATTTCCTCATGTACTTCTACTTCAGACTGGCGGATCGTTTCAGCGTGTCCACCTTGTCGATCCGCTCCCAGGTAAACAACCCGCCCTCGGCTGGTCGCCCAAAGTGACCGTAGGCCGCCGTTGGTCGATAGATCGGGCGTTTAAGATTGAGAGACTGAATAATCGCGGCGGGGCGGAGATCAAAATTTTCACGCACCACTTGTGATAAGCGTTCATCCGGGATGACACTGGTGCCAAAGGAATCGACCAGCACAGAGACCGGGTCCGCTATCCCAATCGCGTAGGCAAGCTGCACTTCGCAGCGTTTCGCCAAACCCGCCGCTACAATGTTCTTAGCGATGTAGCGGGCCATATAGGCGGCTGACCGATCCACCTTGGAGGGGTCTTTGCCAGAGAACGCCCCTCCACCATGCCGTCCGTAGCCACCGTAGGTATCGACGATAATTTTGCGGCCTGTGAGGCCGCAGTCCGCGAACGGGCCTCCGTGCACGAACCGTCCCGTGGGATTGACCAGGTACACCGTCTTACTGTCAAGAAATTCCTTCGGGACGACCCGTTTAATAATGTCTTCCACCACCGCTTCTTTGATAGTGTTGTACGAGGTATCGGGATGATGTTGCGCGGAGATGAGCACGGTATCCGCCCGTACTGGCACACCGTCGCGATAATGGACGGTAACTTGCGATTTGGCATCGGGACGGAGGAAGGGGAGCCGTCCACTTTTCCGAGCCTTGGTCAGCTCTTCCATCAGGCGGTGCGCGGTATAGATCGGGAACGGCATGTATTCCTTGGTTTCGTCACAGGCAAAACCAAACATCATGCCTTGGTCACCAGCGCCTTGTTCCTTGTGCAGCCCTTCTCCTTCTGTCACCCCTTGAGAGATGTCGGGGGATTGTTGTCCAATGGCCGTGAGAACGGAGCAGGTTTCGGCATCAAACCCCAACTCCGAGCTGGTGTAACCAATGTCGGCGACAACCTTCCGAGTCACATCGACGTAATTGATATTCGCTCTGGTCGTAATCTCGCCAGCAATCACTACCATGCCGGTCTTGGTCAGGGTTTCACAGGCGACGCGGCTGTCAGGGTCAATCGCGAGCAAGGCATCCAGCACGCCATCAGAAATCTGATCACACATCTTGTCAGGATGTCCTTCGGATACGGACTCCGAAGTAAATAAGAATTCTTTCGCGGCCATAATAGCAGTCTCCTTCGTTCCACTCTCCTCTTCAGCGAGAGAGCAGGCGCATGTAATAGGATAGGCTGTAGAGCGTCAAGGGGTGAAACCAGCGTGTGGCAAATGGCGTATGGCAGGAACCTCCTTGCCATGGCGCGAAGCGAACGATGAGCCATTTGCCATGGAGCGAAGCGAGCTATACGCTATTCTTCGTAGAACCGGGCCTCAACCACTTTGCTCAAGGTAGCGAGAGCGGCATCGGCATCCATACCAGTGATTCGCACGTCGAGGACACTGCCACAGGGGGCACCCAAGGTCATCAGGTCCAGCATACTGCGTCCGTTGACCACGCGGTTCTGCCAACTGACGGAAACCTCAGACTTCAACCCGGAAAGCGACCGCACGAATACCGCCGCCGCACGCGCGTGGAGTCCTTGTTTGTTGCTCAGGGTCAATTGCGCATGCAGGGTGGATTCGTCGGACATACAATATGATGTCTTCTACGTTACCGATGCACATCCCGGTGACGGAGCTGGACCGTATAACCCCACTCGGTCATCCGCCGCCCAAGTTCTTCCGCGATAGCGACCGAGCGGTGACGACCACCAGTGCACCCAATCGCGACAGTCAGATAACTTTTCCCCTCACGCACATAGAGCGGGAGTGTGGTGTGGAGGAGCGTGCTCACTTGCGCGAGAAAGGTTTCTGCCTCTGGCCGTTGCAAGACATAAGCGGCAACATCCGCCTCTTTCCCTGTTTTAGGGCGGAGGTCTTCAATAAAAAAAGGGTTGGCGAGAAAGCGCATGTCAAACATAAGGTCCGCATCGACCGGCACCCCATGTTTATAGCCAAAGGATTCGACCGTCACGAGTAACGTCGGTTGTTCGTGTGGCGTGGCGAGTCGTTGCCGGAGTTGCTCCCGCAGTTCATGCACGGTGGAGGTGGAGGTGTCGATGATCTGGTCCGCGCTCTCGCGCAAGCCCGAGAGGTGGTCCCGTTCGAACTGAATTCCTTCCGCGACACTGCCGCCCCGCACCCCTGGGTGTGGCCGTCGGGTCTCACTAAAGCGCTGGAGCAAGATGGCATCAGCGGCTTCCAGATAGAGCACTTCCACCCGCTGGCCGCGCTGGCGCAGCTCGGCCAATACGTTGGGATAGTTGCGTAATGACATCCGCTCACGTTGGTCGATGCCGAACGCCACTCGTGTGATCGGCTCTTCGCTATTCGCACACAGTTCGAGGAAGCGTGAAATCAGCGCGACCGGGAGGTTGTCGATACAGTAGAACCCCAAATCTTCCAGCACATGGAGGGCCGTGCTTTTTCCAGCTCCTGACAACCCAGTCACGATCAAGACTTGCCTCGTCTCGGATTGAGGCGGTGGCAACACAGGATCAGAGTTTGGCATCTTCGTCACAGATCACTTGATACAAGGTCGATCCAGTCGCCTCTTGGAGGAGCCGGTCACGAAATGCGCGCTCTTTCAGCAAGCGGGATACGCGCGCCAGCGCTTTGAGATGCAACCCAGCGGATTCGTCCGGCGCCACGAGCAGAAAAAACAGCTTGGTCGGTTGCCCATCAAGGGAATGACAATCAATCCCCATGAGGCTGCGCCCGAACACGGCCATCACCCCCTTGAGTCCTGGCAATTTGCCATGAGGAATAGCAATGCCTTCCCCAATAGCCGTCGTCCCCAAGCGCTCGCGGTCGAGCAGTACGGTCACGAGCTGTTCGGCTTTGATCTCTGGTCGTTTGCTCGCCAGATACTGAGCGAGTTCCTGCAGCACGTCGGTTTTCGTCGTGCTGTGTAAATTCGGGATGATCAGGTCTGCTGTCAGAATATCGGCTACACGCATGGGGTCCTTATCCCGCAGCCACACGCACTCTGCTTATTGGAGTGCGTGTTTCCGCTTTGCTGAAGAGAGTATATTGAGGCTTTCTCGATATTTCGCAACCGTGCGACGGGCAATGGTCACATGGCCACGCGATAAGGCTTGGGCAATATCTTCATCGCTTAATGGATGCGCGATGTCTTCATTGGCGATCATCTCGCGAATTTGGTTTTTGACGGTTTCGGCGGCCACATCTTCGCCCGGTTGGCCTTTGAGGCCCGTGGTGAAGAACTTCTTCATGGCCATGATCCCCCGTGGGGTCGCCATGTATTTGTTGGCGATAGCGCGACTGACAGTGGACTCATGGACACCGACATCTCCGGCGACATCGCGTAAGACCAAGGGGTGCATCCGTGAGACCCCGTGGATCAAGAAATCCTGCTGGAATTTGACAATGCTTTCCGTCACCAAGTAGAGCGTCCGTTGGCGTCGCTGAATGCTCTTAATGAGCCAGGCCGCCGAGCGCAGTCTCTCGTTCAGATACTCCTTGGTCGTCCCCCCTTCGGCCAGCAACCGACGATACGCATTGCTGACGCGGAGGCGTGGGAGTCCTTCTTCATTCATGGTGATGACATAGTCGTCCCCGACTTTGTGGACATGGACATCGGGAATGACATAGCGAACCTCATCTTCCTCGAAGTCACGCGCGGGTTTGGGTTCGAGCGCTACGACGATTTTCATCGCCTGGGCAATCTCGTCCATCGTTACCCCTAAGGTCTTCGCCAGTCGATCAAAACGGTGACTTTCGAGGGTCTCAAGATGATTCTGCACGATGCGCGTCGCGAGCGTCAGCGCCGGGTCCTCACCGCGCGGCTTTTCTAGTGCGTGCGCGCGCAACTGCATCAATAAACATTCCCGCAGGTCACGTGCGCCAATCCCAAGGGGATCACACGCTTGGATGAGCTGGAGGACATACGCGACCAACTCAATACTCACGCCCGCGCTGGCCGCCAGCTCCTCAAGCGGCGTTTCACAATACCCGGAGCCATTGAGGTTGCCAATAATGACAGACGCCACCCGCTCCTCGTCCTCGCTGAGATCGTGAAACCGGAGTTGTTCCGTCAAATGGTCCGCGAGGGACTCCGCGCGCACCATGCGATTCTCCAGAGAGCGCTGCCGGTCATCCTCGTCATCATTGCCGCCACTGGAGGTTGGCAATGATGGCGTGCTTTCTTGATACGAATCGAAATACGCCTCCCAGTTCATATCTTCCTGTTGCGGGGCGTCGGTCACCGTAACGGGGGTGTCGCCATCGCCGACCATGGGCGGCTCTTCGAGAATTGGCGTTTCCCCTTCCGCGCGTTCGAGTACGGGATTCTCGGCCAGTTCCTCCTCGATCATCGTATCAAGCTCTTCGCGTTGCAGTTGGAGAATTTTAATCGCCTGACGCAATTGTGGCGTCATGACCAATTTTTGCTGTAACTTCTGAAGAAGGCGTACCTCTAGTGCCATATCCCTATCCGTCCCTACCGAGAGCCCGCGAGGCTGAAGCGCTCGCCGAGATAGACTTGCCGGACGCGCTCATTGGCTGCCAATTCCGCGGGAGACCCTTCGTGAAAGATCGCCCCGTCCGTGAGGAGGTACGCGCGATCGCAAATCCGCAACGTCTCCTGAGCGTTGTGATCGGTAATCAAAATCCCGATCTGACGCTCCCGCAATTGGGCGATAATTTCTTGAATATCAATGACCGACAATGGATCAATGCCAGCAAACGGTTCATCAAGCAACATGAAGGAGGGGGACAGCACTAACGCTCTGGTAATTTCAACCCGGCGCCGTTCCCCGCCGGACAACGATTCGGCACGGCGATCCGCGAGATGGCTGATCCGTAGTTCCGCTAACAAATGCGTCAAGCGATCCGTCCGTTCCGCGGCACTAATGGACAGCGTCTCAAGAATCGCCATGACGTTCTCCGCCACCGTCAGTTTGCGGAACACCGAGAGTTCTTGCGGGAGATAGGTCACTCCCTTTCGCGCCCGTTGGTGCATGGGGAGGTTGGTGATGTCTTCCCCATTGTAGAGCACGCTGCCTTGATCGGGACGAATAATGCCCACGATGATGGAAAATGTCGTGGTTTTACCGGCTCCATTCGGACCCAGAAGCCCAACGACTTCGCCCCCTTTCACCTCCACCGTGACATTGCGAAGGACAGGGCGACGATTATACGATTTGTGGAGCCCTTCCCCTCGGAGGAGTGGAAGGACCGGGGGCGTATTCACCGTGGACTTTCTCCTTTCGCCCCTTTAGCTTCTTGTTTTGGCGTGAGAACCATTTTCGGATCGCCTTCAACCGTCGTACGCCCCTCATCGACGTAGATCGTCACTTTTTGCCCGGTCACCTCGTTGGCTTGGTCGCGCAGGGTCGCGTTGCCCGTGAGGGTAATCGTGCGTGCCGCGTCACTAAAGACGGCTTTGTCGCATGTGGCATTGCGGGTAGTCGAAACAATCTCCACGTTGTTTTCGGCGATAATCTCCTTGATCTTTTGCCCTTGAGTCGTGTTCGTCGTTCCTTTCGTCTGGGCAGCAGGAGTAACAGTAGGCGTAGGCGCCGTGTCCTCATACGTGACGGTCAACGTGCTGCTCTTCAGCGTCGAATCGCCTTGCGTGGCAACAACCGAGCCGCGATAAATAATGCGCTTTTGATTATAGAAAAACTCCAAGTCGTGCGAGCGGATATGAATCGGCTCTTTCCGGGAAGTAAAGTCTAAGGCTCCGAAAGGACTGGGCTGCTTGGCCGGAGCCTCCGCGGCGGCAACCCGGGGGGCGTCCCAGATCATCCGCGCGGACAGACTCACCACCGTAACGAACGCCACGAATGCCGCGCGCATTCCACCCCACCTCCTCATGAGGGTTCCCCCTTGGAGATCGTGGTTTGCACGTCGGCATTGAGGGTCAGCCGTTTTTCAGCCACATCAACCGAATAACCCAGTCCAACCGCCGACAAGCCGGGGCCATCAATCTGAACGGTCCCGTCAGACACGATAGTATTCCGTGTACTCTCAAAAGTAGCTGTCTGCGTCTTGATGGAAAAATCGCCGACCCGCATCTCTAAATTCCCCTTCAACTCTACTCGTGAAACTTCCTGTCCTTCGCTATCCAGGTACACTCGTGCTTCCTCGCTCTTGAGGGCAATCATCTCTCCATCCTTGAGGTAAAATGAGAACTCCGGCCCTTCGACGATCACCTCTTGCCGGTCCTGCGAGTATCGCGCCCGTCGTGCGACAATTTCCCAGACTTTTTTGCCATCGCGAACTTTGGTGCGACGAAAGCCTTGCATCCGTTGTTCTGTCGTTACCGCCAGGTCCGGAGCGATCTCCCGAATTTTCTTTGTCACTTGCGCTTGTGTACGCAAGGTCACCATCAGGCGGTAGCCTACCCCCATCAGCAAAACCAGCACCACAAACATAATAGCAAAACGCAACTGCCCCCGACTCATGACGTACTCCAAGCCTGCGCCAAAATACTATCTTTATCAGGTTGCGCAACGACAGGTGTCAGTGAAGAGGGAAGAGGGAAGAATTGCGGGGCGTGTTGTTTACCGTGCTTTGAGTAACGCATCAATCGATTGCAGCGTGCGCAGGAGCGCTTCGAGCTGAGCTAGTGGAAAAACCGTGGCTTTATCGCTGAGTGCATGGTCCGGGTCTTCGTGAACTTCCATAAAGAGCCCATCGACCCCAACCGCAACGGCGGCCCGTGCCAGTGGCGCGATAAACTCTCGCTGTCCACTGGAGGCGTTTCCTTGCCCTCCGGGTAATTGCACGCTATGCGTGGCGTCGTACACCACGGGATACCCGGTTTGAGACAGGATCAGTAACGAGCGAAAGTCCGAGACGAGG
Source organism: Deltaproteobacteria bacterium (assembly GCA_009692435.1). Lineage (GTDB taxonomy): Bacteria > Desulfobacterota > Binatia > Bin18 > Bin18 > JABFSC01. The sequence goes on from SHZE01000001.1 coordinate 73,513, forward strand.
TTGTTATACCCAAATGAGGCCCCGCGTTCGGTCAGCAAAATCCGTTGATTGCCGGTTGTCGCGACTTTGGCGGCCGCATGCGCCATGTCCCACGGTGCCAAAAACTGCCCCTTCTTAATGTTGACGACACGACCCGTTTTTCCCGCGGCGACCAGCAAGTCCGTTTGCCGACAGAGAAACGCGGGGATTTGCAACACATCGGCGACTGCCCCGGCCTGCGTTGCTTCTTCCGGACTATGCACATCAGTGAGAATGAGCACGCCAAGTTCACGCTTCACGGTCTCCAGGACGGTAAGTCCTTCTTCCGTCCCTAGCCCCCGGAACGAATCAATCGCGGTGCGGTTCGCTTTGTCGTAGGACGACTTATAAATGAAGGGAATACTCAGCTGTGCGGTTAAGGCTTGTAACGCCTCGGCATGACGTAAGGCCGACTCACGGCTTTCGACGACGCAAGGGCCAGCGATCAAAACAAACGGCCTTCCCCCACCACACAGCAGCGAACCGATCGGCACCGCTGAGGGGGCAAATTCCCGCATCATGAGTGTTCCGCTCCACTGGCACGCAATAACGGGGGAGCCTCATATTCCCCAAGACGGTGCCGCAAGACCGCGCGCACAAATCCTTTGAACAGTGGATGGCAATCAAACGGGCGGGACTTCAACTCAGGATGGAATTGCACACCAACAAACCACGGATGATGACGCAGTTCGATGATCTCGACCAGATGTCCATCCGGGGACAGCCCGCTAAACGTCATCCCTTTCGCCATATATTGCTCACGATAGGCATTGTTGAATTCATACCGATGGCGATGGCGCTCGGAGATTTCCTTCTTCCCATAGAGACTGGCGGCCAGGGTGTCCTCCTGTACGATGCAGGGATAGGCACCCAACCGCATGGTCCCCCCTTTTTGTACGATCATGCGTTGTTGATCCATCATCGCAATGACGGGATGCGGGGAATGCTCGTCAACCTCGGTCGAGTTGGCATTCCCCAGTCCACAGACGTGTCGCCCAAATTCGATCACTGCCATCTGCATGCCAAAGCAAATCCCAAGGAACGGCACCCCTTCTTCCCGTGCATAGCGAACGGCGGCGATTTTGCCCTCAGTGCCCCGTTGCCCAAAGCCCATCGGCACCAACAACCCATCGGCCTGTCGCACCGCGTCCGGCAACACCCCATTCTCCAACTGCTCCGAATCCACATGCTCAATCTCGACACGACATTCGTTCGCCAACCCGCCGTGAGTTAGTGCTTCATTCAGACTCTTATACGAGTCCACCAGATTCACATACTTGCCAATCATGGCGATACGGACACGCTCGCGCGGGTTTTTGTAGAGATGCATGATGCGTTCCCATTTGCTCAGATTGGGACCGCCGGTCCACATATTGAGTTTTTCGACGACCCGTTCATCCAGCCCTTCTTGATGGAACACCAGCGGGACTTCGTAAATACACTCGACATCTTTCGCGGTGATGACCGCGTTCTCATCGACATTACAGAAATGCGCGATTTTGGCTTTGACTTTCGGATCGAGATAGCGGTCGGTACGACACAACAAAATATCCGGTTGAATGCCCAGGCTCGTGAGTTCCTTGACGCTATGCTGTGTCGGCTTGGTTTTCAGTTCGCCGGCGGCGGCAATATAGGGCACGAGAGTCAAATGGATGTAGATCACGTTCTCGCGGCCACAATCCCAGCGGAGCTGGCGGATCGCTTCGAGGAACGGCAATCCTTCAATGTCACCAACGGTCCCACCTACTTCGCAGATGGCGACATCAAACCCGGCGGCGGCGGCGAGGATACGCTGCTTAATCTCGTCCGTGATGTGCGGAATGACCTGCACGGTGCCGCCCAGATAGTCCCCACGCCGTTCGCGTGAGATCACCGCGTCATACACCTGCCCAGAAGTGAAACTATTCTTGCGCGACAGCGGGGTCGAAACGTAGCGTTCATAATGACCGAGGTCGAGGTCGGTTTCCGCACCATCGTCGGTGACATAGACCTCTCCATGCTGGAACGGGTTCATCGTCCCAGGATCGACATTGATGTAAGGGTCCATCTTGAGCAGCGTGACCTTGAGTCCACGACTCTCCAGCAATCCACCAATGGACGCGGCGGCGATGCCTTTGCCCAACGAGGAGACAACGCCTCCCGTGACAAAAATAAATTTCGTTTTGCGATTGTTCCGGTTGGTGATGCTCATAACAGTGCCTCCTCTGCGCGTTGTAGGTCCTCTGGTGTGTCTACTTCGATCGTGGGTCGTTCGGTTTCACTCACGACGATGCGATACCCCCACTCCAACGCGCGTAATTGTTCCAGTTGTTCGCATTGCTCCAACGGGGTGCGTGCGAGTCGCGGGAAGGTTAGCAAAAAATCCCGACGATACACATACAAGCCGATATGGCGGTAGCCGAGCATTGTCGTTTGGGACTGACCGTCAGGTTGAGACTTGAGACTTGAGACTTGAGACCTTGGACTTTGGACTTGAGAGCGTGCCATCTGATCGCGCACGTAGGGAATCGGGCTCCGAGAGAAATATAACGCGTACCCCTCACGATCAGTCACGACTTTCACCACATTGATGTTTTGCCACTCAGCAAGGTCATGGATCGGTGTCTTCACCGTTGCCATCGCCGCCGCTGGTGCCCGTGTCAACGCGGCCACCGCATCTTCAACTAACGAGGGAGGAAAAAAGGGCAGATCGCCTTGCACATTCACGATCACATCGGCAGTCAGTCCGCGGGCAACCTCGGCCAGCCGGTCGGTCCCAGTCGGATGGTCGGCACGTGTCATCGCGACCTCACCACCGATAGCGCGCACCGCGTCAGCGATGCGGTCATCATCCGTCGCCACCAACACGCGCGCCAGACCACGGACACGGCATGTCTGTTCGTAGACATGTTGGATCATCGGCTTACCACGCAGCAATGCTAGCGGCTTGCCGGGAAAACGGGTGGACCCGTACCGCGACGGAATAAGAGCGACAACTTCCAGTTTCGATCTCCTATGAAGGCTATGGTTTGTTTTGTCCGGGAAGCCGATTGGCAGCAACCGAACCATACGAGAGAAGGGAAAGATCGTCAAATAAAAGAGCCGCGCCAGCACTACAAGCACGAACCACTCGATTTACTTATCCAGTCTGTTCTGTGATATTCGCGCGTCAGGAAGAGAAAAACATGCTCGAAATTTTCCAATTTATTGCGGTGTTGAGCGGCACGCTGTTCACAGGGGCTGCCATCTACATCAATCTGGTCGAGCATCCAGCACGGATGGGGTGTGGAACAGAACTCGCCATTACGGAATGGGCTCCCAGCTACAACCGTGCGACTGGGATGCAAGTTCCACTTGCTATTGGTAGCACCATTGCAGGGGCTGGGTCGTGGTTCATAACTGGCAATCTTTTGTGGTTGCTCGGGACACTGCTCATTTTTGCCGTCATTCCCTTTACGTTTATTGCCATCATGCCAACGAACAAGCTTTTGCTTGATCCAGGAATCGATAAAACCTCGCCCACAACTCGCGCCCTTCCAGAGAAATGGGGGACACTCCATGGAGTTCGCAGCATTCTGAGTCTTGTTGCGTCAGCACTCTTTCTGATTCAGGTTCTTCGTTCATAATAGGAGACCCACAAATGATCACCCTCCAACCTATTGGTTTTGTTCGGAATACCCGAGTTGAGGTAGAAGACGACAATTGGGGTGGCATCGTGTCGGAGATCGTTCTTGATGACGCCTTTGATGATAGAGAGTTGGTGGGGACTTGAAGAGTTCTCTCATGCCGAAGTAATTTTCTATTTTCATCAAGTCAATGGTTCGGACAGAATCAGGCTGCAATTGCCCCGTAAGTTCTGAGTTCATCGTAACACGGGTGATTTTTCACCCAAGTTGGGTCGAGAGCTAAGTTGTCAATAAACAGATCGAGCAAGCGTTCGTTGAACTGGCGTTGTTTCC
>SHZE01000035.1 GCA_009692435.1 Deltaproteobacteria bacterium
ACATTCTACATTCTACATTCTACATTCTACATTCTACATTCTACATTCTACATTCTACATTCTACATTCTACATTCTACATTCTACATTCTACATTCTACATTCTACATTCTACATTCTACATTCTTAATTTTCCTCTACGGCAGTCCTTCCAGTGCCTTTTCTAGTTCCGGGGTCGGGAGAATCTCGCGAGGTTTCTCCATCACCTTCTTGAATCGCACGATCCCCTCTTTGTCGATCACAAAGTAGGCTCGGTTACTCAGCCGTTTATCCTTGTCTAACCAGCCGGCATAGTTGGTGATCACGTCTGGTGCCTCAAAAGCGCTGAGGAGCGGATAATCAAGCTTGAGTTGTTCGCCAAAGACTTTCTGCGAGGCGCCGTGATTCGTGCTCACCCCTAGTACCTTGGCATTGAGTTTCTTCTGCGCTTGTCCCTCCTGCCCGGAGGATAATTGCAGGGTTCAGCCGGGGGTAAAATCAAGCACATAGAAGAGGAGGAGCACATTGTCCTTCCCTTTGAAGTCTTTGAGACACACTTTGTTCCCTTTGCTTGAGGGAAGACAAAAATCGGGGGCTGGACTGCCGACCTCTACCTCAGCCTTCGCAATCTCAGTTAGCCCGACAATAAAGATTCCACTCAACAACAGAATTTTCCATGTAGTCCGCATATATTGTCTTCTTCTCTCTTGGAGTTGTGAATCGGAGAGAGGGAAAGAACCAGTCCCTCGCCCCCAATCCCTATCCCCAGTTACGCTGGTCGAAATTTCACTAACGTAATGTCTGGCGTCACATCCGCGAAAGACGCCACGACTGGCATGTTAACCTTCAGGTCTTCAATTTTACATCCGACGATGTTCGTGGTGATATGCGGTCCTTCCGCCAGTTCGACAATGGCAATTACATACGGCACATCCTCGGTAAATGAAGAGTGTGTCGGTGCTTGCGCGATCGTATAAGAATAGAGGATGCCTTTGCCCGACACCTGCACCCAGCTCATGTCTGGCGAAAGACATTCCGAACACACCTCGCGTGGGTAAAACACGTATGCTCGACAGGAACCACATTGCTGAATTTGCAACTCGTGTCGTTTCGCCGCCTCCCAAAAGGGGAGGGTGACTGCTGTCGGGTGGGGCAATGGTTTCTTGTAGTCTGCCATACACGTACTCCTCTTTCTTCCTTATTGAGGTCCTTGAGTCATTTTATCAATTGCTCAAGGACCCACTCACTCACTCAATCTTCACTGCACTGCCAAAATCAAACTGCACTGCTCACTCATAATGCCACCGTTGCCATTGACATAGCCGATGGTCGCATTTTTCACCTGGCGCTCACCGCCGCGGCCCATCAGTTGTCGCACGCCTTCGATGACGTGACTCATCCCGCCCGCCAGTCCAGGCTGTCCGAATGACAGTTGCCCACCGTGGGTGTTGCAAGGAAAGTCGCCTTTGTAACTGAGGTCATGTTCTTCAACAAAACGACCACCTTCACCTTTCTTGCAGAAACCCGCGTCTTCCAGGGAAACAATGACGGTAATGGTGTAGCAATCATACGGCTGGACAAAGTGCATATCCTTGGGCGAGACCCCGGCCATCTTAAATGCGGACTCAGCGGCAGGCTTGACCAGCGACGTAGTTAAACTTTGCGCATGCGTAATACTGCAGTGGCCGCCGGCTTCTCCGGCTCCAAGCAGGGAGACTACGCGGTGTGGTCCGCGTTTCGCCTGTTCGGCACTGGTCACGATAAAGGCGCCACCCCCGGTGCAAGGACTCACGATCTCCAGCAAATGCAGGGGATCGACAATCATCCGCGAGTTCAAGACATCGTCAATCGTAATTTCTTTTGCGCCGAATATCGCAGCAGGATTTTTACACGCATTCTTTCGTTGATCGACCGCCACTTTCGCCATCTGTTGCGGAGTGGTGCCAAATTCAGCCATGTGTCGCCGAGCGATCAACGCATAGCCCGGGTTTGCCGCGATCAGGCCATAGGGGGCATCGAACTCGGCATCATTGGGAGGAAAGGGCGGCAGTTTGCGGCCCGGCGTTGAAACCCTACGCGTATCACCCACGACGCAGAGCACGGTGTGACACATTCCGGCATCAATCGCCGCCGCCGCTCGCCAGACCATTCCGGCAGCAGAGGCTCCACCGAGTTCAACCTGGTTAAAATAGCGCGGTTGCAGATGGAGATACTCCGCAACTACTGAGGGCCAGAGGATGCTGTATTCACCCATCGCCCAGCCGGTGAGCAGACCATCAATGTCCTTTTTCTCCAGCCCCGCATCGGCGATCGCCTCTCTGGCTACTGTCGCCATGATGCCCAGGGGCGTTCTACCCTCAGCATCTTTCTGTGGACTCATTTCCGCGAAACCAGTAATCGCCGCTTTTCCTTTGATACTCATGAGAATCCCTCCTGTGTCGCGCAAGACGTGACGCGCTGACTTATACCGCGCTCGGACCGCTGCTGTCAAAGACAAAGTGCGATCCCGTCCCCTTTGACAACAAGCCGCGCGCTGTCTATGTCTCCCCCTATGATTGCCGCACATCGATTACTGGAGGAAGTCATCGCGTCATTACGAAACGTCATCGCCCCGGCGATCGCGGACCCGTACCCAAAGTCCCAAGCGTACATGGCTGCGGTCATTCTTGAGTTTGTCGCGCGCCAAGTTGAGGAGCGCCACGACATCGACGAAGAGAAGACGCATGCGCTGACCGACCTGTTTCACGACGTCAACTCCCTCCTCTCTGGGAAAGCACCTGCCGTGGCGAACACCTCAGACCAGGAAGCTCGCTTAAGCCGCCTGATTGAGTGGCTTTATGCGGAGAAGGAGCGCCTGGGCCCAGAGACATTTACAGCGGCGAACCAGCGAGTGAGAGCGGCGTTACGACAATTGTTAGATCAGGAGTTAAAGATAGCTGGGAAGGCGGAGTAGGACCGAGGACGAAGTTTCGAGTTTCAAGTTTCGAGAACTGAAGACTGACAACTGCCAACTGAGAACGAAGATATGCCCCAATCTACCCAAGACAAAATCATCACCTACCTTCAGAGTAAACTACCACTAGCACAAGATCTCTCACTATCTCAGTTCATCCAGACCGCGGTTGGTTGGTCGCACGAAATCTATGTCTTTTATGCGCATTGGAAAGAAAACGGCCAGGAAGTGACACGAGGCTTCTGCTTGCGGAAAGACCCTGGCGTTGGTCTTTTGCGCGGCCTGTCTGACCTGAAAGAACAGTTCCGTGTCATCCAAGCACTCGAACCCACGTCAGCACCGACCCCAAAAGCCTATTGGATCGAGGAAGACCCTGCCCTCCTGGGAGGTCCGTTCTTCATTATGGAGAAAATTGAAGGGGAAGCGACGAACCCGTGGTCTAAAGTCGGCAAACAGTTTTATGCTGAAGCCGCGAAACGCGGGAAGCTGCCACGCAGTTTTATTGAGGCCCTCGCTTCGCTCCATAACCTCGACTGGCGCGCGGTGGGACTCGACTTCATCGGGGTTCCCGGCCCCGGCACCGACTTTGCCCTCCGCGAAGTCGCTAAGTGGGAATCGCTCATCCAACAGTCGTCGCGTAAGCCGGAGCCCGTGCTCACCGAGTTGCTCCAATGGCTCAAGGCCAATGCCCCGAAGACCCAACGGTTGGCCTTTGTTCATGGTGCGTATCGTACCGGCAACCTCATGATTAAAGACGATCTCATTACCGCCATCATTGATTGGGAACTCCAAGTGATTGGAGACCCTATGTATGATGTCGCGTATGTCCTCTCGGACTTAAATCGTGAAGGTTCGCCGCTGCTGTCGTGCGTCGTCGAGCGCGAGTTCTTCATCGACACCTATCAAGAGATGACCGGACTGACCATCGACTTCGACGCGTGCCGTTACTATGAAATCCTCTATATGATGCGCAGCACCGCTTTTTGGCTCAGCGCGTCGGGGCTTTTTGCCGAAGGGAAAAACAAAGACTTGCGCTTGGCGCGGACGACGTACTCTGTTCCCGTGGTTCTCGACATGGCCGCCAAAGCATTAGGGTTCTGAGGGTGTACCCGGGAACAGTCTTGTGCACATCGACTTCGGCAAAACCGCTCACGACTATGGCCGTTATCGCGCAGGATTCCCCCCTGCGTTCTTTGATCGCGTCGCAACGTTCGGTGTCGGTGTTCCCGGCCAACGAGTTCTTGATCTCGGCACTGGCACCGGAACTTTAGCGCGAGGGTTTGCCTTGCGGGGATGTCAGGTCACAGGGCTTGACCCTTCTACCTCACTCACGGAAGAAGCCAAGCGACTGGATCAAGAAGCTCACGTTGCGGTTCAGTATGTCACGGCCAAAGCTGAGCAGACTGGGCTTCCAAACGCCGGTTTTGAGGTCGTCACCGCTGGACAATGTTGGCATTGGTTTGACCGACCAAAAGCCGCACGGGAAGTACGCCGACTGCTCGTTCCCAACGGTTGGTTCGTGATCGCTCATTTCGACTGGATTCCTCTTCCTGGCAATGTTGTGGAAGCAACCGAGAAGTTGATCGAACGACACAACCCCCAATGGACGATGAGTGGCGGACGAGGTCTGTATTCACGGTGGCTGAGTGATGTCGCGATTGTTGGGTTTCACAACATCGAAACCTTCTCATTCGATATCTTCGTGCCCTACTCCCACGAAGCGTGGCGTGGCCGTATTCGCGCCAGCGCCGGCATTGCGGCGAGCCTCCCACCGGAACAGGTCACGCGATTTGATGCCGCGCTCCACGCCTTGCTTCAAGAACGCTTTCCCGCTGACCCACTGGCCGTGCATCATCGTGTCTTCGCCGTCGTTTGTCGCAATTCATAACCCTGACGTTCGCCTCATAGGTTTTCACGCAACATGATTGCTCCTCTTCCCCTTGGCGTTCTCATTTCTGGTAGTGGCTCGAATCTCCAAGCCATTATTGATGCGATTGAGCGACGAGAATTAGCAGCCCGGATTCAGGTGGTTATCAGCAATCGCGCCGATGCGTATGGATTAACCCGTGCCCAGCAACACAGCGTCCCCACCGTCATGATCAATCACAAAGAGTTCTCGTCACGCGAAGATTTTGAGCTGGCACTCATTCAGAGTCTACAAACTCATCAGGTTGAGTTGGTGGTCTTGGCGGGTTTCATGCGCGTCCTGACCCCATTTTTCGTCCGCGCCTTTCCACAACGGATTATCAATATCCACCCCGCTCTCCTGCCTGCCTTCCCCGGCACCCATGCCCAACGTCAAGCGCTGCAATACGGGGTCCGCGTTGCCGGAGCGACGGTCCATTTCGTCGATGCAGAAACCGACCACGGCCCGATCATTGCGCAGGCCGCTGTCCCGGTGTACCCAGATGACACCGAAGAGACCTTGGGTGCACGGATTCTCGCGCAGGAACATCGTCTCTATCCGCACGCGATTCGGTTGTTTGCTGAAGGACGCTTGGAAGTTCGCGGGCGCAGTGTCGTCGTGCACCAGGAACCCCGTGTGGCGCTCGCAACTCTGCGGGTACCAGAATCCAACAGCAGCAAAAAAGATTGACAACCCAGCCGCTGAAGTGCGACACTCGGCTGGCAAAAAGGAGGGGAATCATGTCGCAGTCGGTTTCGCTGCGTTCGCAGCGTATTCAGACCCACGAGGAAGACTCAGTCGAGTTGATGTATGCACGCGGAGTGACCGATGGTCTTCCCATCGTGCCTCCGACTGAAGACCGCGTGAAACGGATGCTCGCGACGGTGAATCGAGACCCGCAAGAACTGCTCGGCACGGTTGGTCCCAATTACGGTCGCGCCACCATTGAGAAAGTCGCGATCAACGCGGTGATGGCGGGCTGCCATCCCTCCTATTTTCCAGTCGTCATCGCCGCCGCCTCAGCATTGAGCGATGAAAAATTCAACACCCATGCCCTCAATGTGACAACGTTTTCGGCGACTCCACTTGCCATCATTAACGGCCCCATCCGACAAGCCATTGGAGTGAACTGCGGCCATAATGCACTAGGGCACGGATTTCGCGCCAATGCCACCATTGGACGCACGTTGCGCCTCCTCATCATCAATATCGGCGGGGCAAAACCCCAGGAGATCACCAAAGCGACAATGGGACACCCGGCACAGTACACTTTTTGTGTGGGGGAGAATGAAGAAGAGAGTCCGTGGGAGCCGCTCCATGTGGAAAAAGGCTTTCGGCCAGACCAAAGCACGGTCACGCTTTTTGGTGGACACTCGCCGTTTCAGATTAGCGATCATGCCAGCCGTAGCGCCGAACAATTGGCGCTCTCCATTGGCTGGACAATGGCGTCGTTGTGGAACCATAAAAATTTTCCGCTGTTCTCGGACACGACACTGATTGTGGGCCCAGAACATGCCAAAACCTTTGCGCAAGATGGCTGGTCCAAGAATGACCTACGCCAGTTTCTTTTTGAGAAGATTCGCAAGCCGTTTCGCGAACTCCGTCCAGGAGTGAACGGTGGGGAAGGCGCGGGTGTTAGCATGCTTCCGACTCGCAACACCCCGAGTACACCCCCAACCGATGACACCATGTATGCCAAGTTCCCCGCACTCGACAGCATTATGATTATTGTTGCTGGTGGCACCGCGGGACGGTTCTCGGCCGCCGTTCCAGGACTCGCCCGTGGGGATGCGGGGAGTCGTATCACAACGAGAGAAATTCAGTCTGCATAAGGAGGTACCGTATGGGAGAAGTGCTACTTGATCCAACCGACAGGGTTGATCGCGGAGAAAAGGGTTTCGCTCCCCGGCTTGATACACTCGCCGGGAAGACGGTGGGGTTGTTGGACATCAACAAATCCAAAGGCGTCTATTTTCTTGACCGTTTGGAGGAAGTCCTCCGTACTCAGTATGGGGTGACCGAGGTACTACGACGCAAGAAAGTGTCACCGGGCCGAATGATGTCGGAACAGCTCAAAACGGAGCTGGTGGATAAATGCGACGCGGTCATCGAAGCGTTAAGCGATTGAGGGGGCTGCATTTCGTGCAGTTCGCACGATGTCGTCACCCTCGAAGACAGTGGAATTCCGACCGCGAATGTCGCTACGACCGAGTTCATCGGGGCGGCGCAGGCCCAATGTTCAGCGTTAGGACTCCCGCAATACAAGCCGATCTTTGTCGTGCATCCGATCCAGCCCAAAACACCAGATGAAGTTCGGGTGCTCGTCGATCAGGTTATTGACCAGATTGTTGGCAAACTCCTCAAGCAAAAAGTGCAGCAAGCGGCGTAACCCAACCGGAGGGGCGCGCTTGTCGTGCCCCCTCTCCTCGCTCCCTCACCAATGAGAATGTTCCATCTTCCTCTCTTGCCTCGGACGCTTCTTTCCTTTATCCCCAGTCGATACCCGACAGTGTCAAAGCCATTGCCGCAGCCCGTCCGTACACCGTGCAAGTAGCAAAGGGAGAAACGATATGCCGAAAACCCGTGTTGCTGTCCTTGATGATTATCAAGATGTCGCTTTGCAAATGACTGATTGGAGGAGTCTCTCTCCAGACACCGACATCCACGTCTTTCGGGACCATCTTTCCGCCAATGACGCCATCGTGGAGCGGCTCAAGGATTTTGAGATCGTGGTCGCCATGCGCGAACGGACGCCGTTCCGTCGTGACCTCATGGCGCGATTACCGAAGCTCAAACTTCTTGTGACGACGGGTATGCGCAACGCAGCAATTGATCTTGCCGCTGCCGCCGACCTTGGTGTCACGGTCTGCGGGTCCGGCGGCGTACTGCCACCGACCGCGGAACTCACCTGGGGGCTCATTCTTGCCCTGCTCCGCCACATTCCGCGTGAAGATGCCGCCACACGAGCGGGACAGTGGCAAGTCAGCATGGGCCTTGGACTACAAGGCAAAACCTTGGGTGTGATCGGTTTGGGTAACTTGGGGTCGTACGTCGCGAACGTGGGCAAAGCATTCCAAATGGAGATTCTGGCGTGGAGCCAAAATCTGACGGCGGAACGAGCAACCCAAGCTGGCGCAACGCTGGTCTCAAAAGATGAGTTGCTCTCACGCTCGGACATCGTGACTATCCATCTCGTCTTGAGTGATCGAACACGAAACCTGCTCGGCGCACGTGAACTTGGCCTTATGAAACCCACGGCCTTTCTCATCAACACCTCACGCGGTCCGATTGTCAATGAATCGGCGCTGATCGAAGCACTGCAAAAGCGCACGATTGCCGGAGCGGGGTTGGATGTGTTCGAGGAAGAGCCCCTGCCACTTGATCATCCGTTCCGCAAACTGCCCAACATCGTGGTCACTCCCCACATCGGGTATGTGACCAAAGAGACCTACGAAATTTTCTTCCGTCATATCGTCGAGAACATCCGCGCGTTTCTTGATGGCAAGCCGGTACGCGTCATGCGCGCTTCATGATGCCACGGAGAGGGATGGATCGCCGTTCCTCTTCCTGCCCTTGTTCCGCTCGTGCTTTTCCTTTATCCCGACCCCATGACACACCCCTCCCATCCTGCCTTTGCTCGTCTCGTTGACATCATGGCCACCTTGCGTGGGCCAACTGGTTGTCCGTGGGACCGGGAACAGACACCAGACACCCTCAAACCGTATCTGATCGAGGAAACCTACGAGGTCCTCGAAGCGCTGGAAGCGAAAGACCTACCCGCCTTCAAGGACGAGCTTGGTGACTTGTTGTTACAAGTTGTCTTTCATGCACAACTCATGTCCGAAGCTGGTGTGTTTACGATTGATGATGTCGCCCAGGCCATCGCGGACAAACTCGTGCGTCGCCATCCCCATGTCTTCGGGAATGTGAAAGTCAAAGACACGGAAGAAGTTGTCCAGAATTGGGCAAAAATCAAAGCCCTGGAAAAGGCGGGGAAAGCGGACCGCTCCGCCCTGGCGGGTGTGCCACAAGGAGCGCCAGCGCTAGTGCAAACGCAACGGTTAGGAGAAAAGGCCGCGCGGGTCGGGTTTGACTGGACTTCCGCGCCTGAGGTGTTCAAGAAAGTCGAAGAGGAAATCCAGGAACTCGCGGAGACCCTCTCGTCCACGGATGCTGAGCGTCAGGAACATGAACTGGGCGACCTCTTATTCGCGCTCACCAGCTTGGCACGCCATCTCAATCTCGATGCGGAAACGGCGCTGCGCAAAGCAGGGAAGCGTTTCAGCACGCGCTTTCGTTATATCGAAACCCAGCTTGAGCGAAACAAGGAAGATATTCACCAGACGACCCCAGCGCGGTTGGAGGCGTTGTGGGACGAGGCGAAGCGGACTTTGGGATAAACGTAAGGCACTCAATCCCCCTCACCTTAGCCCTCTCCCAGCCGGGCGAGGGAATCACCGCCGAGCATCTGACGTTGCTTGACCGCTAGCCCCATGCTAGGGTCCGGGGGCCCAGACTTCCGTATCTAAAGGAGAACAGAGAGTGGCATCATCAGAAGAGAAACGCTATCAGCAGAGCGTGAAGCGACACGACCGCAATCAATCCATAAAATCCCGCCTGAAAACAACGATCAAGAAAGTGATCGCCGCGACCGAAGCCCAAAACCCGGCTGCCGCCGAGACCGAATTGCGCCTGGCCGCGAGTGAATTACAAAAGGCTGGTCGCAAACGCATATTGCATCCCAATACCGCCTCCCGTCGAGTAGCCCGCCTCTCGCGTCTTGTCCAAAAGAGTAAGAGCGCTGCGGCTCCTGCCTAATACTCAGCCAATTGAATTTCGCGAGATAGTTTTCCGTCATGCCCGCGCAGGCGGGCATCCAGGATCCTCAAGCAGAGGCCAGAGGTTCAGCCGCCTAGATTCCCGCTTTCGCGGGCATGACGCCTCTCCTCCCCCTCAAAACTTTTCTGACTGACGATTAGCCTTGCCGTCCGTCAGAAATTATCGTTCAACCGAGAAATCACTTCCCGTGCGGCTGCGATAAATAACCGCTCAATCGCCGCCTGCTTCTGTGTCTCGGAAAATTGGATATCCGTTAGTCCACTCAGGTCTTCAGGGTTGAGCGTCCCTTGTTGGAATTCTGGCGAGGTTGTAACCACCACTCGTGGGATGGCGTTGTAGTCGGACGTAATACGCACATTGTCCGCCTGCCATAAGGTCTGTCCGGTCTCGCGATGCGTGAGGAGCACGTCGAGAATAAGAGTGACTTCATACTCAAGCACTTGATCACTGCTATCAAACGAGAGCGGACGGAGGTCTAACTGTCGCATCGTCACACTGAGCACCCCTTCGCCTTCGTCCGTGACCGTTACTCCACTGCGACTGCGGAACTCGCGCTCCAGCGCCCATTGCAACTCTTTTTCCGATCCCGTCTCTAACGTTTGGTTGTCAATCTCCGCCACACGCACACGTTGTATCCCTTGGGGCAAGGTGTCGGAGCCAGCGAAGTGATAGCCGCAACCAGAAAAGAGCAAGGCAAAAGGCAAAAGGCAAGAGGCAAAAATGCTTCGGACTGAAAACCGAAGACCGAAGACCGAGGCCTGAAGACTTTGGACCTTGGACTTTGGACCTTGGACCGCGAGGCGTGGTACGTTCATCTCTATACTTTCACGACACTACAAAATTGACGAGCCGTCCAGGAACAACGACTTCCCGGCGCACGGTTTTGCCAGTCAGATAGGATTGCACTTTCTCTTGCGCGCGGGCGAGGGTGAGGATCACCGCTTGATCGGCATCGGCGGCCACTTCAATCGTGGCCCGGACCTTGCCATTCACCTGTACCGGCACGGTGACGGTTTCGTCCCGTACCAACATCGGGTCGTAGGTCGGCCACGATTCGTAGGCCAGCGTTTTTGTGTGTCCAAGCCGTTCCCATAATTCCTCACCGACATGTGGCGCGAAGGGCGACAGGAGCATCACCGTGCCTTCAACTACCGCGCGGGGTAAGCGGTCGGCCTTTTGCGCTTCGTTCACTAGTTCCATCAACGCGCTCAGTGCCGTGTTAAACCGCATCCCTTCCAAGTCTTCGGTGACTTTCTTTACCGTCTTGTGATACCGACGCGTTACACTGGCTTGTGGGTCGGGAGCTTCAGCCACGATATGAGACCGGAGGTCCCCGTTGTCGTCAATGAGCAGCGCCCAGACGCGCGCCAGGAATCGGGACACT
Organism: Deltaproteobacteria bacterium; assembly: GCA_009692435.1. Lineage (GTDB taxonomy): Bacteria > Desulfobacterota > Binatia > Bin18 > Bin18 > JABFSC01. Next base: position 11,061 of record SHZE01000035.1, read on the forward strand.
CCAGCCACTGAACGGGAGTTCCACGGCTTGACCTGCTCAAGCGGACCCATAAACATCTCATAGCAGCGCAGCGCATCAGCTCCGTACTCACTGACAACGGCATCCGGGTTCACCACATTGCCGCGCGATTTGGACATCTTGTCCTGCTGCGGTTCGAGTTCCAGGTTACTCTCTTCGGGATGATAGGGTTTCTCATCTCGCCATTCGACTTTCTCGACAGGAATATAACGAATAGTGAGATTCACAGTAGGCTGGCCCGCGACAACATACAGGGGCTCTTCCGCGCCGTCTTGCGCGATTTTCTCAACGGTATGATACGAGTAGCGCTTTCCAGTCTCGTCCTCGTAATACCGATAACTGAAGCCCAAGATCATGCCTTGATTCACTAGGCGTTGGAACGGTTCTGGTGTCGAAACGAGTCCACAATCGTAGAGCACTTGGTGCCAGAAGCGGGAATACAACAGATGTAAAACCGCATGCTCAACCCCACCAACGTAGAGGTCCACTGGCATCCAGTAGCGTTCTTTCTCCGCATCCCAGGGATGCGAGCTGTTCTTGGGATCAATAAAACGTAAAAAATACCAGCAGCTCCCGGCCCACTGTGGCATGGTGTTGGTTTCACGTTTGGCTGGTTTGCCCGTCGTTCGGTCGGTCGTTTCCACCCACTGGGTGACCGCCGCGAGTGGGGGCTCAGCGGTTCCAGTCGGCAAGAAGCTTTCGACTTCAGGTAAGAGGACAGGCAAGTCGTTGGGCCCAAGTGGCTGCGGTTTGCCATCGACATGAATGACCGGGAACGGCTCTCCCCAATACCGCTGACGGCTGAAAAGCCAGTCGCGCAGTTTATAGGTCACCGTGCCTTCGCCGTATCCATGTTCGACCAGCCATGCGTTCATGCGTTTTTTCGCGTCGGCGACGTTCAATCCATTCAGAAATCCGGAGTGAATATGGGGGCCATCCCCGACGTAGGCTTCCTTGTCGATGTCACCACCTTGGACAACATCAATAATCGGCAAGTTGAAGCGCTTGGCAAACTCCCAGTCACGTTGGTCGCCACCTGGCACCGCCATAATCGCACCGGTGCTATAAGTAATGAGCACGTAATCGGCCACCCAAACAGGAATCGCCGCGCCAGTCACCGGATTGAATGCGTACCCACCAGTATTCACTCCGGTCTTCTCTTTCACGAGATCAGTCCGTGCTAGGTCGGACTTCCGCGAGGTCTCTTGGCGATACGCCTCGACTGCTTCATGTTGCGCGGGCGTGGTCACACGATCCACAAGGGGATGTTCGGGGGCGAGCACGCAATAGGTTGCGCCGAACAACGTATCGGGTCGGGTGGTGAACACATCAAAGAAGGAATCTTCTCCAGGGAGGAGCGTGCCATCGGCACGACAGAGGGGAAAGCGGATACGGGCACCTTCACTGCGCCCAATCCAATGGCGCTGCATATCCTTGACGCTCTCCGGCCAATCGAGCTGCTCAAGTCCAGCCAGCAACCGTTCCGCATACGTGGTGATACGCAACATCCACTGTCGCATGGGTTTACGGACCACGTCATGCCCACCACGCTCGCTTTTGCCGTCAATGACTTCTTCGTTGGCCAACACCGTCCCTAAAGCGGGGCACCAATTGACCGGGACATCGGCCATGTAGGCGAGGCCGCGTTCGTAGAGTTTGAGAAATATCCACTGCGTCCAATGATAATAGTCCGGGTCACAGGTGGAAATTTCGCGGTCCCAGTCATACGAAAATCCGAGCGACTGAATCTGCCGACGAAAAGTGTTGATATTCCGCGCCGTGGTTTCGCGTGGATGGGTGCCGGTTTCAATCGCATACTGCTCGGCGGGTAAGCCAAAGGCATCCCAGCCCATCGGGTGGAGGACGTTGAAGCCACGCATCCGTTTGTAGCGGGCAAGAATATCGGTGGCAGTGTAGCCTTCGGGATGGCCGACATGGAGCCCAGCGGCACTGGGGTACGGAAACATGTCGAGGATGTAGTATTTCGGTTTGGTGTGATCGACTTCAACCTTGAAGGTTTTGTGCTCTGACCAGTAGCGCTGCCATTTCGGTTCGATGTCCTGAGGGCGATAGCGAACGCGTTCGCCACGCCCGGGTTTCTGCTCGTGTGCATCACTCTCGGGATTATTGTTTTGACTCATCTGCCTGTGCCTTTTTCCCAACTACCGCCGCCACTCGGTCGAGGACCCCATTGATAAACGTCGGGGCATCATCACCACAATAGAGTCGCGCGATTTCAATCGCCTCGTTGATCGTCACATTCGCGCTAATCTGGGGGTATGACAGCAGCTCATATACTCCCATACGCAGGAGGTTGAGTTCGACTTTTGGTAACCGTCCGATGCGCCAATGCTCAGCCGCATCGGCGATCATCCCATCCAGGCGGGTTCGCTCTTTATACGAGCCTTCGACCAGCTCGGTGGTAAACTCGCGCGTGTCCGCTGGCGGCTCAAAGCATTGCCAAAATAAGCCCAGGGCGTGGCGTGGATCAGTCCCGGACATGTCGATCTGGTATAACACCTGCAAGGCGCATTCGCGTGCTTGTCGTCGTGACATAATTCAGGTTCCAGGGTTCAGGGCTCGGAGAGTCCAAGGTCCAAAGTCCAAAGTCTTCCGGTCTTCGGTCTTTACTGGAGCGACTCCAACTCTTTGAGCGCATTGACCATCTCGATCGCGGCGACTGCGACCTCCGTCCCTTTGTTGCCGAGTTTCGCTCCTGCGCGATCCAGCGCTTGATCGACGGTTTCGGTCGTCAGCACACCAAAGGTCACAGGAAGTCCATGTGACAGCATGATCTCTTTGACTCCCTGGGTCATCGCCGACGCAATGTAGTCGAAGTGTGGCGTTTCACCCTTAATGACAGCGCCCAGGCAGATCAGGGCGTGATAACGACCACTGGTCGCCATCTTTTTGGCGAACAACGGAATATCGAAAGCGCCAGGTACCAGGACAACGTCAATATCGCTGTCTTGCACGCCATGACGGCAGAGCGCATCAATCGCTCCAGCCTGCAATCGCTCGGTCACTAGGCTGTTGAACTGCGACACCACCAAGCCAAACCGCATTCCAGTGGCATCCATCTTTCCGCGAATCACTCGTGGCATATCCTTGCATCCTTACAACATGGGCTTGAGGTCGGTAAACAAATGTCCAAGCTTCTCTTTTTTCGCTTGGAGATAATGAATGTTCCCCGCATGAGGCTGGGTTTCAATCGGTTGGCGCTCGACGACTTTGATCCCGTACCCTTCCAAACCGGTAATTTTCTGCGGGTTATTCGTCAACAGCCGCACGCGTGCCACCCGCAGATCACGAAGAATTTGCGCGCCAATGCCGTAGTCCCGTAAATCTTCCTTAAATCCAAGTCGCAAATTCGCTTCGACCGTGTCGAGTCCTTGATCCTGCAAAGCGTACGCACGGATTTTATTCGCGAGGCCGATGCCGCGCCCTTCCTGATGCATGTAGATGATGACCCCTTGCCCTTCCTCGGCGATCAACTGCATCGCTTTATTCAACTGCTCGCCACAGTCACACCGTTCCGACCCAAACACATCTCCGGTGAGACACTGCGAGTGCACTCGCACGGTCACCACATCCCGCGCGTTGAGTTTCCCTTTCACGAGAGCCAAGTGTTCATGCTTATCGACATCCGTGCGATAGACGATGGCGTGGAACTTCCCACCATGAGGACTAGTGATGTCTCCCTCGGAGACCCGATGCACTAACGACTCGGTCCGCAGTCGATGGGTCATCAAACTCGCGAGACTGACAATTTTCAGTCCATGCTGCCGCGCGAACTGCTCCACATCATTACCCCGCGCCAGTGCGCCATCCTCTCGGAGAATCGTACACAGTACCGCTGCTGGCTTGAGTCCCGCAAGACGAGCAAGGTCCACGGCCCCTTCCGCTAACCCAGAACGCGCCAGGACTCCACCACGATGGGCGACTATCGGGTGAATATGGCCCGGTAGCGAAAGGTCCTCCGGCCCGGCACCTTCCTTGACCGCGCAGCGGATGGTCAACGCCCGGTCATACGCGGAAATGCCCGTGGTTACCCCGCGACGTGCTTCAATGGACGCGCCAAAAACCCGTTGATTGGCCGAGGGACGACCGTTCCCCAAGAGGGGCACCCCTAACTCACGAATTTTTTCTTCAGTGAGGGCTAAACAGACTAATCCACGCGCATGAGTCGCCACGAAGTTCACTGAATCCGGCGTCGTGAGTTCCGCGACCTGACAGAGATCGGCTTCTCCTTGGGCGCTATCTTCATCGACCAAGATCACCATCTTACCGTGCCGAAGGTCGGCCAGGATTTCGTCAATTGGTAAGGTTGCGATCGACATGGTTCCTCCTTGGTGCGCCAACATAGGCGGACACCATCACATCATTTCCGCTCCGTTCAACTTCGAGGGTATGAAGCGTATACCCCAGCGCTACACGGTCAACCTGCAGGGGGCCAATCATCGCCCGCCCTTCACCGCCGAGCAAGAGTGGCGCGTAAAAAAAGAGCACTTTATTGACCACCCCTTCCCGGAGGGCACTCGCGGCCACTTGTCCGCCTCCTTCGATCAACACCGATTTGATCCCACGTTGGCCTAACTCTTTCAAGAGCGGACGCAGGGCGATCCGTTGGTCCGTGCCCGTTGCGAGGCCGACGACCTCCACTCCGTGTTGCGTGAGAGCTGCCGCTTGTGGGCTTTGCGCCCGCGCTTCACTGGTAAACACTACCGTCGCGGCGCTCGACCGCTGCGTACACACGTGGGATTCGGGATCCAGCGTCAACCGGCCATCCACGATCACTCGCACCGGATCGCGGCCCCCACGCATGCGACAGGTCAATCGCGGATTATCCGTGCGCACGGTTTCCGCTCCAACCAGCACGGCATCGACACGATTCCGTATCGCATGGACAACGCGTCGCGACTGCTCGCCGCTGATCCACTGCGAGTCGCCACTGGCGGTGGCGATACGGCCATCAAGAGAGGCCGCGAGTTTCAGCGTCACAAATGGTTTCTTCGTCGTCACCCAATAGATGAAATCTTCGTTCAGGCGCAGGCACGCGTCTTTCAGCACCCCGGTCTTCACTTCAATTCCCGCCCGTCGAAGGCGACGAATCCCGCGCCCACGAACCTGCGGATTGGGATCGACCATCCCCACCACGACCCGAGTGATACCGGCCTCCACCAGTGCATCCGCGCACGGTGGCGTCCGTCCGAAGTGTGAGCACGGTTCAAGAGTGACGTACATCGTCGCCCCGCGTGCAGTGCCGCGGACCTGTCGTAACGCCTCGATTTCGGCATGGGGTAGCCCGGCACGTCGATGAAACCCTTCGCCGATCACACGACCATTACGGACGATCACCGCCCCAACAGCGGGGTTCGGACTGGTTCTGCCGATCCCTTTCGCGGCAAGGCCCAAAGCCTGTGCCAAGAAAGTTTCATCACGGTCGCGTTTCATAGACGTCTCAGTCGCGTGCCCGTGAACGCTCACGTGTGGGAGGTTCGGACCGTCGGCGTGGCGGTTGCACTCTCCGATTCCCCCGTCCGTCGACCAGTTCTTTCAACTCCTGCATAAAGGCATCAAGGTCCTGAAAGGACCGGTACACCGACGCGAAGCGGACATAGGCGACTTTATCGAGGTCATAGAGTTGCCGCATGACTTCTTCACCAATCACCGCGCCGGCGATCTCTTTTTCTCCACGATTTTGCAGAAACTGTTCGATCCGGTCCGCGACTTCTTCAATGGTCGTGATACTCACCGGACGCTTTTCGCACGCCTTTTTCAGCCCAGTAATGACCTTCATGCGGTCATATGCTTCACGCCGCCCGTCTTTTTTCACCACCAGCGGCATGATCTCTTCGACGCGTTCGTAGGTCGTAAAGCGTCGCTCGCATTTGGCGCATGTACGCCGTCGGCGCGTCACATCACCTTCACGACTCAAGCGTGAATCAATGACGCGGTTCTCCAGGCTGGAACAGAATGGACATTTCATAGAACTAGGGGACGGGGGTCGGGGGACAGGGGTCGGTATTTGTATACGCTTTCCCCTATACGCCGCTTTCCCCAATTTTTTAGACTTTGGACCTTGGGCTTGAGACTGTGGACTGTTTAGACCTTCTGCAACCGACCTTCATAAATTGGGAACGTGCAACAGAAATCACGGACCTCATTGCCAATCGCCGTCAACGCCTGTTCATTGCCGACTTTCTGCAATGCGCGCGAGATGAAGTCCGCAATGACCTCCATCTCTTTCTCCTTCATGCCGCGACTGGTGACCGCTGGTGTCCCGATCCGCACTCCACTTGTGACAAACGGCGAGCGCTGATCGAACGGAATCGCATTCTTATTGACCGTGATACGTGCCCGGTCCAGAGTTTCTTGGGCCACTTTGCCCGTCAATTCCGTGTCACGGAGGTCCAAGAGCATGAGGTGGTTATCCGTCCCGCCCGATACGAGACGAAACCCGTGACGCATGAGACTTGCGGCGAGCGCTTTGGCATTGGTCACAATCTGCTGTTGATACACCTTGAATTCTGGTGTCAGGGCTTCTTTGAGCGCCACCGCTTTGGCCGCGATCACGTGCATCAGCGGCCCGCCTTGGTTACCCGGAAAGACTGACGAATCCACACTCTTCGCGAAGGAGGCTTTACACAGAATCATGCCGCCGCGTGGGCCACGGAGCGTTTTGTGATTCGTGGTGGTGACCAGTTCCGCATAGGGCACAGGAGAAGGGTGGAGTCCCGCCGCCACCAAGCCCGCGAAATGGGCGATGTCCACCATCACGAGCGCGCCAATCTCGTCAGCCGCGCGACGGAACCGCGCGGCATCAATCTGTCGCGGATACGCGCTGTGTCCGGCCACGATCATTTTGGGGCGATGTTTGCGGGCCAGCTCAGCCACTTCATCATAGTCGATGCGCTGGTCAGACTCACGCACACCGTAAGGAATGACCTTGAAGAATTTTCCCGAGAAATTCACCGGGCTGCCGTGCGTGAGATGCCCGCCGTGAGACAGGTTCATACTCAGAATCGTGTCGCCAGGCTGAAGCTGGGAGAAGTACGCGGCCATGTTCGCTTGCGCCCCGGAGTGCGGTTGGACGTTGACGTGTTCGGCCCCGAACAACTGCTTGGCGCGATCAATCGCAAGTTGTTCGACGATATCGACATATTCGCACCCGCCATAGTACCGCTTGCCGGGATACCCTTCGGCGTATTTATTCGTCAGGACCGATCCTTGCGCCTCCAGCACCGCCTCACTCACCACATTCTCCGAAGCGATGAGTTCGAGGTTATATTCCTGGCGCTCGGTCTCGCGTTGAATCGCCGCATAAATGTCCGGGTCGCGAAGGGCCAACTCACTGATCATATCGTTCCTTGTTCTTGCCGCAACGAAAGCCTGGGCCACAAACAAAGAATCGCAGGGCTCATGAGCCACTGCGATTCTTCAGCCGCGAATACTGCCCATCTCCCATGCCGCGTGGGAGCACGCATGGGGCTGTGTGCTATTTCTTATTTTTATCAATGTAATCGAAAACATCTTTGACCTTGCGAATCTTTTCCGCATCTTCATCCGAGACTTCAATCTCGAATTCTTCTTCTAACGCCATCACCAGCTCGACCAAGTCCAGGGAGTCGGCTCCCAAGTCGTCGGTGAATGAAGCCTCAGCCACAACTTCATCTTTGCTGACGTTGAGTTGTTCGCTGATGATTTCTCGTACGCGCTCCTCGACTGACGCCGCCATATCCGTGTCCTCCTCGTGACTGCTAGATCGTCTGGACGGCGCTCAACGAGAGGTGAACACCCGACGCGTTGCTCTCGGCTCCGAACTCAGACATACAGACCGCCATTAATGTTGATGACCTGCCCAGTGATGTACCCTGCCAGCGGGCTCGCGAGGAAGGCGACAACCTCTGCCACCTCCGCCACAGTGCCCCATCGACCGGCGGGAATAAGGCTCAAATATCCTGATTTGACCTCATCTGGCAAGGACCCGGTCATGTCCGTTTCAATGAATCCCGGCGCAACCGCATTGACCGTCACTGACCGCGAAGCGAGCTCTTTTGCCATTGTCTTGGTAAATCCGATGACCCCAGCTTTCGCCGCCGTGTACGCGGCCTGTCCAGGATTGCCGGTTTGGGCCACCACGGAGGTGAGGTTGATGATGCGCCCGGAGCGTTGTCGCAGCATGGGTCGCGCCGCTGCTTTGGTGCACAAAAACACCCCTTTGAGGTTCACGTCCATCACCCGCTCCCATTCCTCTTCCTTGAGGCGGAGCAGTAGGTTATCAATCGCCAACCCAGCGTTATTGACGACGACATCAATACGCCCGTGCTTCTCGGTGGTCTGTTGAAAGGCCGCATTTACTTCAGTGCTGTTCGCCACATCAAACCGCAGCAACTCGGCCTGGCCATCATTGTTCTGGATGCCGCGGAGGACTTCTTCCGCGGCACTCTGGGACTGCATATAGTTAATGAGCACGAGGTCGCCTTCGCGCGCGAATCGTTCGGCAATAGCCCGGCCAATTCCCCGTGAGGCCCCCGTTACAAGCACTACTCGCCGTGGGTGTGTGGTACTCATGCCAGCACCCCTGAAGCGTCCACGAGTGTCGCGGGATCACTGACAGAAACACACGGCAGATCGGAGACGATACGCTTCAGTAGTCCAGCAAGCACTTTGCCCGGCCCCACCTCAATCGCCGCCGCACAGCCGAGACTTTTGAGTTTCAGCATGCTTTCTTCCCAGCGTACCGGCGCGGTCACTTGTTGCACGAGCAGGTCTTTGACACGCATCGGGTCCTGGTTCATATCGGCGGTCACATTGACAATGACGGGGACAAGGAGTGGACTCACCGCGATAACCCCCAGCACGCGTGCCAACCCTTCGGCGGCTGGGGTCATCAGAGCACAATGGAATGGGGCGCTCACCGCAAGCTCGACCGCTCGCTTCGCGCCACGAGATTTTGCCACGGCCATGGCACGACGGACGGCACTCGCGTGCCCGGCAACCACGATCTGTCCACCCCCGTTCAGATTGGCGGGCGAGACAACTTCACCTTGCGCGGCCTCGGTGCACACTTGAAGCACTTCATCAGAAGAGAGATTAAAGATAGCGGCCATCGCGCCCACACCCACTGGTACCGCCTCTTGCATCAACCGTCCCCGCTCACGCACGACGCGCAACGCATCGGCTAACGTCAGCGCACCAGCAGCGACGAGTGCCGAATACTCCCCAAGGCTGTGGCCAGCAACAACGGTGGGTTGTACTCCAGTTTCTTGTTGCAGGACACGTAAGACGGCAATGCTCGTCGCCACAATCGCCGGTTGAGCATTCGTCGTGAGTTTCAGATCATCGTCTGGCCCCTCAAAGCACAGGGTCGAAAGCGACATCCCTAGCGCCTCATCCGCTTCGGCGAAGGTGCGGGCGGCAACGGGGAACTGCCGCGCGAGCGTTTGACCCATGCCCGCGGCTTGAGAGCCTTGTCCCGGGAACAGCAGTGCGACAGCGCGACTCATTCTTTCTTTTTCTCTTCCTTCGCCGTCGGTTCTGGCGCCGCTGGCGGGTTATGGGGTTCACGGACGTGGAGAAACCGCTCTCGAATAGAGGCCCAGAGCTGACGACCACTTTTACTCTCCGGCGTAGTCAGCGCGGCTTCAGGCAGGGCTTGGAGACTTTCCACGATTTTGCGATTGATGTCCTGACGTGAAGCCTCTTCCGCCACGCGAATCGCGTTCTTTATCGCTTTTGGCGACGAGGCTCCGTGCGCGATAATCGCTAAGCCGTCGGTCCCCAAGAGCGGCGCCCCGCCAATTTCGGAAGGATCAAAACTGGCACGGAGGTCAGTCAAGGCATTACGAATCAACAAATATGAAAGCTTGCTTTTCCAATTCGCGGTAAACAAAGTGCGAAGTTGCCCTTGGAAAAAATGCGCGAACCCTTCTAAGGTCTTCAACGCGACATTGCCGGTAAACCCATCGGTGACAATGACATCGACCTTTCCGTTATTGAGGTCACGCCCCTCAACGTAGCCGATGTAATTCAGGTGCGCTTTTTTGAGCATCACGTGGGCAAGGCGCGTGAGGTCGGTGCCTTTCGAGTCCTCTTCCCCATTACTCAGCACTCCGACGCGGGGCGATGCAATCCCGCGCACTAAACGCGCATAGACTTCTCCCATAATGGCGAATTGGACAAAGTGCAGTGGTTTACACTCAGTGTTAGCCCCGGCATCCAGTAAGCAGGTATACCCCCCGACCGCCGGAATGGCCGTCACGATCGCGGGACGGTCGACCCCTTTGAGCGTGCCCAATATGGTCACCGCCAGGGCGAGCATCGCTCCTGAGTTGCCAGCACTGACCACCGCATCCGCTTCGCCTGACTTGACTAATTGCAGGGCCACGCGCATCGACGAATCCGGCTTGCCACGAATCGCCGAGATCGGAGACTCTCCCATTTCGACACGTTCAGTCGCGTGGCGAATGACGAGAGACGCGGACTCCTGTTTGCCCAGCCGCTCAAGCTCGCGCCGAATGCTATCCGCGTCACCCACCAAGATGACGGGAACTTGACGCTCCTCGGCTGCCTGCAGTGCCCCCTCGACGACTGCACCGGGGGCGTGGTCCCCTCCCATGGCGTCTACAGCGATAAACATGGCTTGAAATTACGTGTTGCCGCGCACTTGCGTTCTATAAGAGACACAGGTCGCCGAGGGTGCCTATGGACCACCACATCGCCTCGGGTCTGCCGTGGCGATGTGGTGGTCCATAGGCAGCACATGCGTGGGTTATGCTTCTTCCGCGACGGCGATCACCTGTCGGCCACGATAGAAGCCACAGGTGGCGCAGATACGGTGGGATAACACCGGGTCGCCACAGTTCGCGCATGTCGCTGTCTGAATGATAGGGAGGGCATCGTGAGCGCGGCGTTGATTACGTTTTGATTGTGAGGTTTTCCGTTTAGGAAGGCCCATGGTCGTTCCTTATTCTTCGCAAAATTTTTCAGCAGCAGGTTTGGACAATAGTGACAGGAGAGGTGCGCGATCACCTCTGCGAAGGTAGCCGCAGAGTTGACAGTACGGCCAGACGCGGATCGCGCCACAGTGGGCGACAGGCGCACGATTCAACATTGAGATTCGTGCCACATTGACCACAGAGGCCACGACAATTTTCCCGGCACAAGGGTTGGCTTGGCAACGCGAGCAACGTTTCTTCGCCAACTAACGCCGAGAGATCGATGTGCGCTTCGCTGTAAAACCCAGCCGAGAGTTCATCCACGCTGAGTTCTACTTCCCGGTGAGTCGTCTGGAACTGGGGGCTGAGGGTGACTGAAAATGCCCGTTGAATCGGCGACGTATACTCCTCGACACACCGACTACAGGTCCCAACGAATTCGCCCTGAATGGTGCCACTCAAAATCAGATCCTCGCCAGAGCGAAAATGAGCCAAGGAGACCCGTAAGGAGACAGGCAGGTGGTATTCCGCCTCGCTTCTTCCAGCAAGGGTCCGATTGAGTTCGCTCACCTCTTCGACGAATTGGAGCTCTGTCGGAGCGGCTTTAATGTCATCAACAGCAATTCTCATGACCGTATCAGTATCCTAGCGCGGGCGCATGGTAGTATGAACCCGCCGAAAAAGCAACGCAGGCAAGCGTAGCAATAAAGCTCTTGACGCCAGAAAACGAATGAGCTGCCAGCGTCGGTCATGGCAAAGGAAGGCATTGAAGTGACGGGAACGGTACTCGAAACACTCCCCAACGCCATGTTTCGGGTACCGTTAGAGAACTCACCTTACGCGGCGCCTCCGAGTGCAGGCGAGAGGGTCTGTAAGGTAGCGAAAGCGGAGCGGAGCGCATTGACGTAGAGTTTAGACTTGCGGGCGAAATGGTTGAGCTTGGTCTTCATCTTCAAGCGTTCCAATTTGACGAAGCC
>SHZE01000036.1 GCA_009692435.1 Deltaproteobacteria bacterium
AAGGAAAGCGGTGATTTCTCTAAATTTTGCACGTGACATTTTTTGTCACTCCCATGATCGCCCAAAAGTAGAGTTTTCCCGCTGGAGCCCCGTAAAATCTCAATTAATCCCACATAGAGGGTAACTTCAAAAAGTGTCTACCGTATTGATTTTTAATTCCTCATTTTTAATTCCCCATTTTTAATTCTTCACTTATGGCAGACATTCTTCGCCTTCGTATTGTCACTCCGGAACGTCAGCTTCTTGATGAAGAAGTGGACGAGATTACCGCACCTGGCACTGTCGGTGAGTTTGGGGTACTTCCCAACCACGTGACGTTTCTGTCGTCCCTTCAGCCGGGGCGGTTATTGTATAAACAACGCGGACAAACGCAGACACTGGTTGTCGGTGGTGGATTCGCCGAGGTCTCGGACAACGTGATGACCGTGCTCGCCGATAGCGCCGAATTCGCGAAAGAAATCAATACCGAACGGGCCAGGACTGCGCTGCAAAAGGCCGAGGACGAATTGAAGTCGTTAGACGTGACCGACCCCGCCTTCGCCACCACCAATGCCGCGCGACTCCGAGCGCAGGCGCGTCTCGAAGTCGCCGGGGCTCAGCACTAGTCCCGTGTCTGATAAGTTCGAGAGCGGTTAGGCTTCTTTTACTATACTGAAGAACGGGGGCACCAAGGGCGCTGGTGCTTTGAACAGACGCCCATGCGGACTTCTAAGATACGATTCCCTTGGCAAGGGAGAAGTTGTGAGCGGCGTGGGCGATCGGATATTTTTATTCACCTGACAACGAAGATCAAAATCACTCTTTGTCAGATCAAGTCCTGACTTTTCCATCTACTCGTACTGATATTTTTTCTTTGTTGTCGTTGTCTTCTTCCGCTTGAGGCGCTGAATTTCACGGCGTTGACGCCTAATTTCACGCCCTTGGGCGTTAATCTGCTGTTGTTGGGCGTATTGTTGATTCTCAACACCCAAAAATTGATCACCGATAATACCACCCGCCAGTGCTCCTAATCCGCCACCAATGGCCGCACCAGGGCCGGGCGCACCAACCGCGGCCCCAATTATTGCCCCTGTTGCCGCCCCTAGCCCGCCACCAACTAACGTTCCTTTTTCCCGCTTATTCAGTGGTTGAGAACAGCCAGTGAGAACGACAACCAGCGCAAAGACAATCCCAATTTGCAATCGTGACGTTTTCACAAAGACTCCTTTTCTACTGACTTATTTCCTTACCCTTGTAGGGGAGAACCGAAATATAACAAAATTTTCTCCAAGGCTATTTTCGGACTTTCGTCTCCCCGTTCCCCACGCTACATTTCCCCCTTCATGCATTGGTCCCAATCTTTTCTTTCTGCGTTTATCTGCGGCTGTCTGCTGGCGCTGGCGTTTCCTCCAATTGATCTCAGCTTCTTTGCTTGGGTGGGCTTCGTGCCCCTGCTGTGGCTCATTCGCGAGCACCCCCCCAAGCGAGCGTTCCTTCTTGGGTGGACGGCAGGGATGGGATTTTACCTCTGCACTGTCTATTGGGTCGTTCATACCATCGGGCTGTACAGCAATATCCCATCGGTGGTTGCCGTCGGACCGCTCTTGATGATGTGCGCCATCCTTGCGTTTTACACAGGGCTTTTCGTCGCGGGATTGCGCTTCGCTCGACAACGTGGGGGAGCCATCCTACTCATCGGTCCGCCGCTGTGGATCACCTGCGAATGGCTCCGCTCCTTTTTCTTCATCGGCTTCCCGTGGCTCAACTTGGGCTATTCACAACACCAACATCTCAATCTGATCCAGTTCGTTGAATTCACCAGCGTCTATGGCCTGTCCGCGTTGGTGATGTTCGTGAATCTTCTCATCTTCACGTGCTGGCATTCCTCCAATCGACGACGGATACAGTTGTTCGCGACCGCGGTGATATTAGTCCTCGGTCTTTCCGCTTGGGGCTCATGGCGACGTTCGCGGATTGCCGCGCTGCCTCCTGCTCATCATCTGCGTATCGGGCTCATCCAAGGGAACATCCCGCAAGATACGAAATGGCATCCTAATGCTCAGGAAGAGACGATGGTGCGCTACGAACGGCTGACTCGCGAAGCGGTCGCGCGCGGGGCGAATCTCGTAATCTGGCCGGAAACCGCAGCTCCTTTCTTTTTCCAGGCGGAGACGCTGCCCGACGCAGCCTATCGCGAACGACTCCTCCAACTCGCCACTGCCGTCAAAACCCCGATTCTCTTCGGTAGTCCAGCTTTCAAGATCAGGGGAACGCAGGTGACGCTGTTCAATCGCGCCTATTTGCTGTCCGCTAACGCGGAAATCGTCGACTCTTACGACAAAATCCAATTGGTGCCCTTCGGAGAATATATCCCGTTTCACCGCCTCCTGTTCTTTCTCGACAAACTCGTTGTAGGGATTGGCGATTTCGCCGCGGGAACCGAGCAGACGGTATTCTCGCTCCCACAAGCTCGGTTCAGCGTCTTAATCTGCTATGAAGGGATATTTCCTAGTTCAACGCGCGAGTTTGTTGGCCGTGGGGCGGAGTTGCTAGTCAATATCACCAACGATGCCTGGTTTGGGCGCACGTCCGCGCCGTATCAACATTTAGTGATGGAAGCGATGCGCGCCGTGGAAAACCGCGTGCCGCTGGTGCGCGCGGCCAATACCGGATTTTCCGCCGTGGTCGATCTTGATGGACGGATACGGAGTCGCACCAATTTGTACGAAACCACACTCTTGGTAGAGGACCTCTCCTGGCCACTTGTGGCCAGCTTTTATGCGAGGTATGGAGATGTCTTTGTCTGGCTCTGTGTCATGAGCAGTAGCCTCATGCTAGGGTACTGCTATTTGCGACGCCCGTAGAGGGAGACTGGAGGATTGCTATGTTCACCAATGCCAAAGAACGAATCACGGATTTACGCGCGCGCGTGGACACACTTGGGAGGCGTCTTTGACATCGCCGGGAAAGAAGCGCGCGCGGCGGAACTTGAGGCCTTAACCCTCTCGGAAAATTTCTGGCACGATCAAGAAAAAGCACAGGCCGTCCTCAAGGAACGCTCGCCACTCGTGGAAACCATCTCGCAATGGAAGACCTATCAACGTGGGCTGGATGACGTCGTGCTCTTTTTAGAAATGGCCGAAGCTGGGGAGACAGAAGCGGAGAGAGAATTTGAGACCCAGCTCACCCAACTCGAAAAAGACGTCACCCAAACAGAGATGGAACGGATGCTCAGTGGCGAACATGACGCTGGCAACGCGATTGTGAGCCTCCACCCCGGCGCGGGCGGCCTCGAAGCGCAAGACTGGGCGGAGATGCTCTTCCGCATGTATCTCCGCTGGGCGGAACGGAAAGGGTACAAGACCGAAATCGTCGACTACCTGCCTGGCGAAGGCGGGGGGCTGAAAAGCGTCACGTTCACCGTCGAAGGACTCTACGCGTATGGGTATCTCCATGCCGAGGCGGGGATTCATCGTCTGGTGCGCATCTCGCCATTTGATGCCAACGCGCGTCGCCATACGTCGTTCGCGTCTCTTTTTGTCTATCCCGAAGTTGACGAAGATGTGGAGATTGAAATTCGGCCCGAGGACTTGCGGGTGGATACCTATCGTTCCAGCGGTGCCGGAGGCCAACACGTAAACAAAACCGACTCGGCGGTGCGCTTCACTCACCTTCCGACCGGGATCGTCGTCGCGTGTCAGAACGAGCGCTCGCAACACAAGAATCGATCCATGGCGATGAAAATCTTGCGCGCCCGTCTCTATGAGCTAGAGATGGAGAAAAAGAAAGAAAAGATGGACGATCTCCATAAGACGAAGAAGGATAACGCGTGGGGAAGCCAAATTCGCTCCTACGTGCTGCACCCCTATCGTCTGGTCAAAGATCATCGCACCGGTGTTGAGGTCGGGAATACCGATGCGGTACTGGACGGCAGTATTGATTCCTTCATTGAAGCGTATTTACTGCAAAGCATTGCCGCCTAACACGGAAAGTGGCAGGTGGAAGGTCAGCGGAGAGGCCATGATAGAAGAGGAAAAGAGCTGGGCCCTGCTAGAACAGTCACAAAAAGAAGTCACCCATGCGCCTCTGGCGCTCGTGCTGAAACGCCGTCGCGAAGAAAAAGGGATGTCGCTGCAAGCAACCGCAGCGGCAACGCGTATCCCCATACGCTATTTGCAGCACTTGGAGGGAGGTGGGGCCGCCCATCTCTTATCTGATGAGTTGTATCTGGTGCCTTTCCTCCGTACCTATGCCACCTTCCTCGACCTTGATCCTTCACCTGTGGTTGTTGAGTTCATTAGCGATTTACATCGACAAGAAGCGCCTGAGGGACGAGCACGGAAGACTCCACCCCCTCGTTCCTTGTTTCGCCCCCTTGTTTTCTTGCTGATCCTTGCTGGCCTCGGGCTGCTGGTGTCCTTATGGACCTCGATTCAACAAGGCTAAATCTCTTGGCAATCCCTTGAGAAGCAGCTAGACTCCTCCCTCCTCAGAGTTCCCCTTATGTCCCCTTGGGCACCTGGGAAGGAGGGAAAGCCATGAGTGTCCTAACGATTGATGCAATTCCAACATTAACAGACCCCGTTTTGATCGTTGCGTTCGCTGGCTGGAACGACGCGGGCGGAGCCGCCACCCACGCCGCTCAGTTTCTCGTCCAGCAATTACGCGCCCCCCGTTTCGCGAGTATCGATCCAGAAGAGTTCTATAATTTTAGTGAAACTCGACCACACGTGCGACTCCGCGATGGGCTGTATCGCGAAATCACCTGGCCAGCCAACGATTTCTTTTCCAGCACCGCCACCATCCTGCCGCAAAGTCTGGTCATTGGTATTGGTATTGAGCCCCAGCTCAAATGGAAAACCTACTCCGCGGCGATTCTCGACCTCGCCAAACAGTGCGGTGTCAAGCTCGTCCTCACGCTCGGCGCACTACTCGCTGATGTCCCGTACTCCCGCCCGGTCCGCGTTGCGGGGTTTGCCAGCGATCCGTCTCTGGCGGCGCGGTTGCAACTGACGTCCTCACGGTACGAAGGACCCACCGGCATTGTCGGTGTCTTCAACGATGCCTGTCGTCAGGCTAGCATCACGTCGGCAAGCTTTTGGGCCAATGTGCCACACTATATCTCGGCGGCCCCCAACCCTAAGGCCGCGCTCGCTTTAATCACCCGGGTCGAAACGTTTCTCCACTTTACGATTGATACCACCGAGCTAAAGAATCAAGCCTTCGCCTTCGACGCCAAAGTAGCCCAAGCCATTGCCGAGAACCCGCAAATGGCCGCGTATGTTCGTCAGCTTGAGGCGCGAGATCAGGAAGAGAGTTTCGATGTCGAACCCGCGTCCACACCCGCGCCAAAAGGCAATGGCGGCGGTAACGGACATGCCAATGGCAAGGATATGGAAGAAGAGCTGCAACGCTTCTTACGGCACCGCAAGGATCGCAAGGACGACGAATAGGCAAGGAGTCTGTTGTATGAAAATGAGGGATGTGTGAGGGGCGTCATTCCCGCGAAGGCGGGAATCTCTAGGCGGTTTCACCGGCGGATTCCGCTTGAGGTGCTGGGATGCCCGTCTTCGCGGGCACGAGACGGAAAACTATCCGCGATTCAATTGACTAACGAATAGGAGCACTCGCCACTGAACGAGAACCCAATGAAGAAAACTGTATACATGGTTAACCTCGGCTGTCCCAAGAATCTTGTGGACGGCGAGGTCATGCTCGGACTGCTGGCCCGCGAGGGCTATACCATCAGCCTCGACCCGGAGCTGGCCGAGGTCCTGATGGTCAACACGTGCAGCTTCATCAATGAAGCGAAGGAAGAATCCATCGAAGCGATTCTCGACCTCGCACGCTACAAGGAGTCCGCCACCAACAAACAGCTCATTGTCACCGGCTGTTTGTCGCAACGCTATGGCCAGGAATTACGTGAATCCCTCCCGGAAGTGGACGTCTTTGTCGGTACCGGCGAGTTTCTACGCATCACCGAAATTCTCAAGCAGAAGCGCGCGCTGCTCGACGCTCCCACCACGTACATCGGGGCGTCTCATATTCTGCCAGACCATGACACCCCACGCATCGTGTCCACCCCGTTTTACACCGCGTATCTCAAGATCGCGGAAGGGTGTAACCATAAGTGCGCGTTTTGCATCATTCCCAAGATCAGAGGACTCCAAGAGAGCCGTCCCATTGATTCTCTCGTCACCGAAGCCACGATGTTGGCGGCCCAGGGCGTCAAGGAACTCAACCTGATTGCTCAAGACCTCACCGCGTATGGCCGCGAACGGCGGGACGGCACCACCCTCCTGGCGCTCCTGCGCGCGTTAAGCTCGGTCGATGGCATTGCCTGGATGCGTCTGCTGTATTGCTATCCCAATTATTTGGACGAGCCATTGCTGCGTTGTATCGCGGAAACAGTAAACATATGCCCCTACATCGACATGCCGCTGCAACACATTAGCGATCGGATGCTGCGCACCATGCGCCGCGAGAAAAGTGGCGATGGCGTGCGACGTCTCCTCGACCGCATCCGCGCCCATATTCCCGGAGTGGTCTTACGCACCTCGTTCATTGTCGGCTTTCCCGGTGAACAAGACGAGGATTTCCAACAACTGCTTGACTTCGTGGATGAAGCACAGCTCGACCATGTGGGCGTGTTTCGTTATTCCCAAGAAGAAGGCACGACCGCAGGCACGCTGCCGAATCAAGTGCCTGACGACGTGAAGCAGGAACGATGGAAACGCTTGATGGAACGGCAAGCCGTGGTGGTCCGCCGCAAGAACCTCGCTTTGATTGGGAGTGCGCAACACGTCCTCGTGTGTGGGCATGATGACCGTGGTCGCTTGTGGGGGCGCACGTCCGGGCAAGCCCCTGATATTGATGGTATTGTCTACTTGAATCGCGCGGCGGCTGAGATCGGCGACATCATTCCGGTGCGCATCCATGCCGCATCCGGGTACGACCTGCGCGCGACGCCTTTGCCACCGCAAGAAATAAAGTGGGAAAAACCGATTGACTTCGCGGACAGCCGCCTCTAGAGTTTTCTATCACTTTTTTGGAAAAAGGAGCTGGGTATGCGGAAGGCATTCCTGAAGAAAGCGCAAGGCACCCTCACCACCTGGAAAGACCAGGTCCTCAAACAGCTCAACGCCGAGGTAAAAGAGGGACGAGAAGCCGCTCTCGACGAGGGAATGGACACCTACGACTTGGCGAGCGAAGAGCGGTCACGAGAAATTAACCTGATCTTGAGCGACCGCGATCGCGAGAAATTACTCGCGATTGAAGAAGCACTGGATCGTATTCGCAACGGTTCCTACGGCATGTGCGACATGTGTGAAGAGGAGATCGCCACGGAGCGACTTGAGGCATTACCCTTCACACGGCTGTGCGTCTCCTGCCAAAGCGATCTCGAGAAAGAGGCCAAACAACACCGCCGAGGAGATGAAGACCGGGGTCAGCGCCGTACAAGTCTGGTCGATCTCGACGATGACAATCTCTAAAAACAATGCCGGGGAAGACATTCCCTTTCAATATACTGCTAGCACAATACCAAACCCCACGACCGCCCGGAGCTAAAAACTCCGGGCTACGCGACAACGTCCCATGAATGGGGCTCAAATAGGCCTCTGAACTTTGACATCCAAGCTCGGCAACAGTAGGAATGTCGCTCCCCCTGACCCTCTCCCGGCTGGGAGAGGGTCAGGGGGAGCTTTCAGGGGTAGGTTTTTCACCACGAGAAGAGCAGAGTCGTCATTCCCGCGCAGGCGGGAATGACGGACCGGAGAAGCCACGCATACGGAAAACCCGGAAAATTGTAGAAACCGAGAAACACCTCCCCCTGACCTTTCAGGGGGAGGGGAGTCTCAATGTCCTCTCCCGATTGTGATCGTCTCGTGCCGAACGACATGACACTGACCCAAGCAGTCCGCGCCCAACTCCGCGCCCTTTTCACCGCCGCGGTCGCCGCGGTTGATCCCCGCACGTTGATCGGGCGGGCGACTGCGGTGGATCACAACCAACTTCTGATCCACTCTCATGAACTGAGGGCACCGACCTCCACATTTCCCTTACCGGAACGAGTCTTTATTGTCGGTGCGGGCAAAGGGGCTGGACTTCTCGCGCAGGGTCTTGAAGCGACACTCGGGGCACGCGTCCGTGGCGGAGTCGTGGTGATCCCCACCGGCGTCTCCGTGAATACGCAACGAGTGACACTCGTGCATGGCGAACATCCGCTCCCAGGGCCAGGCAGTCTCAGTAGCGCGGAACAGGTCCGAACGCTTCTTGCGCTCACGCACCCGTCAGACCTTTTGTGCTTCTGCCTCACAGGAGGAGCCTCAAGCCTGCTCGTCAGTCCAGCCGTTGGCCTCTCCCTCAATGATAAACTCGCGGTGAATCGCTTGCTGCTCGCCTGCGGGGCCGACATCCACGAACTCAACACTGTCCGGAAACATCTCTCTCAGATTAAAGGTGGTCATCTCGCCCGCCTCGCCTTTCCGACACCGCTGGTCAGTTTTATTTTGTCGGATGTCATTGACGATGACTTGAGCACCATCGGCTCTGGCCCGACCGTGCCGGATGCCAGCACCTTTCACGATGCGTGGAACATCCTTGAACGGTACCAATTACTTGAACAAGTGCCAGCCTCGGTGCTCACCCATCTTGTCGCTGGTTGTCGTGGCCTGCGGACAGAAACACCAAAGCCGGGCGATCCGCTGTTCGCGCAGGTTCACAACTTTCTGCTTGGCTCCAATCGTATCGCGCTGGCAGCCGCCGCAACCACGGCCAAAGCCTTGGGATGTCTCCCCTTCGTATCGCCGACGCCTCTCGTCGGCGATACCACCGCCGTTGCTCAACAGTTCGCTGCCGAGCTGCGAGGTCAGCTTGTCACCATACGTGAGCCCGTCTGTGTTCTCGCTGGGGGAGAAACCACAGTCCGTCTTACTGGACATGGCAAAGGTGGGCGTAATCAAGAATTCGCGCTAGTCGTGGCGCAAGCACTCGCCGGAGAAGAGCGCTGGGCGCTGCTCAGTGCTGGGACTGACGGCATTGATGGACCAACCGACGCCGCCGGAGCCTTCGTCGATGGGCATACCGTGCAACGCGCGCGGGCGCATGGGCTTGATCCAGCGCAGCTGCTTGCCGAGAACGATTCCTACCGATTTTTCACAACCCTCGGCGACCTATTCTCTCCCGGGCCGACCGGCACCAACGTGATGGACCTCAAAATCGCGCTCCTCTTCCCGTCCGAGTTCCCTCTCCTGGCTGAGAGAGAATTAGGGAAATCGTAAGAAATTCGAGCCGCGCACAACCGCGATCCCCAATGTCCAATCCACAATCCGCAATCCCCATAACCCTTGCGAAAGCGCGAGGAAATTACTAAGACAAGAACCCATGAACAAGAATCAGACTACAGCTGGCGCATCGGGTCGGGTTCCTCCCGGTCAATATCTCGTCGAAAAATGGCCGGTCCTCAGTTACGGCCCCACGCCGCGTTTCAATCCCGCGACTTGGGACTTCCGTCTCTTTGGTGCGGTCGAACAGCCAGTGCGCTTAACTTATCAACAATTCCGCGCCCTGCCACAGACACAACTCACGACCGATTTTCACTGTGTCACTACCTGGTCACGCCTAGACAATCGCTGGGAAGGAGTCATGGTCAAAGACGTGCTCGCGTTAGTGCGGCTTAAGTCTGAAGCGCGGCACGTCATGCTTCATTGTGATGGTGGCTACACCACCAATGTGTCATTGGAACATTTCCTTGAGAGTGATGTGATTTTCGCCCATCGCCACGACGGGCAAGACCTGGAACCGGACCACGGCTGGCCATTGCGCCTGGTCGTTCCCAAACTGTATGCGTGGAAAAGCGCGAAATGGCTGCGAGGCGTAGAATTTCTCGCGGAAAACAAACGCGGATTTTGGGAAGTGCGCGGCTATCACACACGCGGCAATCCGTGGACCGAAGAGCGTTATAGCGATCAAGAAGACGGCGAGACGTGAGTGTTGCTGACCTCACGGGAAGCCCAAGGCCATTGAGACTGCCCTCTCACCCTAGCGCTTTCTCACAAGGGACAAGGCACGTCACCGAGGGGAGGCATTATGCGAGCACAGTGCGCGCAATCAGTGCCGAACAGCAGCCCTTTCCCTCTCCCAGCCGGAAGAGGGCATTCTTGCCCGGGTTTCCTGACTTGGACTCACGCGCAAGCTTTGGATATGCGCTATGCCAAAATTTAAAAAATCCCGCTGACTTGCGAGGAGAGTCTGATTTTTTCTTGCCCTGAATGGACGTTCAGTCAGAATTTACTTGACAGCATCCATCAAAGGGCGATAAGTAAGGAGAAATTCTTCCTCCGCAGCCTTTCCTTTGTCACAACGGCCTCCAGGGCGAACCGGGGTACCGAGAGCAAACAATGGCGGTGTATACAATTCTTGATCGGCGAACAGCCACACGCGTCGCTGAGAGTTACGGCTTGGGCAAATTGACGAAAGTCACCGGCGTGCCTGCCGGGTCCGTCAACACTCTCTATCTGCTAGAAACCACGAGAGGAAAGTTCTTCCTCAAGATTGACGAAGCCAAAAGCATGGCGGCCGTACAACAGGAGCTCGGGCTCTTGCAGTTCCTGCACGCACGCGGGCTCCGCTGCCCCCAGCCCCTTCTTGATCGTCAGGGGAAGATGCTGCGACTGTATCAGGGCAAGCCGCTTTCCCTCTCTCTGCCGTTACCTGGAAAAGCCTTGAGCGCAACGGGGGTGACGCCCGCCCATCTCACGCACGTTGGTGAGGTCTTGGCCTCACTGCATCTCTTGAGCGAGCACGCCCCGCAAAGTGAAGAGAACCGCTTCAGTTTTCCGCGCGTTGCCGAGCTCTATCAAGAAGTGAGAGAACATCTGCCCGGGCATTTCAAGCAGGTCGTCCACACACTTGATGACGAGATCACCTACCACCAGGAATACCAGGACGATCGACTCCCCAAGGGACTCATTCATGGCGACCTGTTCGCGGATAACTTGCTCTTTCGGGGAGACAAAGTCGTGGGTCTGCTGGACTTCGAGGCCGCCGGATACGGAAAATTTCTGTTTGACCTTGCCACCGCGATTAACGCGTTGTGCTATGGCGAAGGACATTTCGTCATTGAACGATTCAAGGCGCTGCTCACGGGATATCAAAGTCGGCGTCCCCTCACCCTCGTCGAATGGGATGCTTTTCCCAACGAACTTCGCTTTTCCGCCCTCCGCTTCACGGTCACGCGCCTTAAAGACTTTTTTCTGCACCCGATGGAGAACGGCAAGCGTGTGAACAAGGACTTCCGTGAGTTCTTCGAGCGCTTGCAAGTGTTGCGCAGGGAGCGCAGTGGAGGCATGGACCGCCTTCTCCTCGCCATGGCGATCGGCTACGATTATCGCCAACATCAAAAACCGCCCATCCAACATGGGAAATTAGAAGGCCCTAAGCGCACCGTGGGAGAAAGAGCTAGCGGAAGACAACGGCAGAGTGACCTCGGCCAGAGAAAGACGCACCGTTCGCTTCAGACCGCCCGATAACGTGCTGGGGGAAAGACCGCTCCATGTTTCAGAAAATTCTGATCGCCAATCGCGGCGAGATCGCTATTCGTGTCGCGCGCACCTGTCGTGAACTCGGCATTGCTACCGTTGCTGTTTACTCTGAAGCCGATCTTTCTTCCCCCCATCTGTTTGCCGCCGATGAAGCCGTCTGTATCGGCCCGGCTCAGGCAAGCCAGAGCTACCTGAACGCGCAAGCGCTCATCTCGGCGGCACAACAGACGGGAGCCCAAGCGATCCATCCAGGCTATGGATTTCTGTCGGAAAATTCCGCGTTCGCGCAGCTCGTGCGCGAGGCGGGACTGACCTTTATCGGCCCATCCTCAGAGTCGCTCGCGGCGGTGGGAAATAAAATTTTCGCACGACAGACCGTGACCAAACTCGGAGTTCCTGTTGTTCCGGCTCTGGAGCATCCCTCGCGTGATCCCGCTCTCCTCCGAGAACAGGTGCAGGCACTTGGTTACCCGGTCCTCATCAAAGCCGCCTCTGGTGGTGGCGGCAAAGGAATGCGCATTGTTCGGCAGGAGAAAGAGCTGCTCGAAGCGGCGGCGGCGGCGGAACGGGAAGCAGTCTCCGCTTTCGCGGAAGGCACGATCTATATCGAACGATATATCGAACGCCCCCGCCATATCGAAGTGCAGATTCTAGGCGACCAGCACGGGACGCTAGTCCATTTGGGCGAACGCGAATGTTCGATCCAACGGCGCTATCAGAAAATTCTCGAAGAGACACCCTCACCCGCCGTGTCCCCCCAATTGCGCGACGCGATGACCACGGCGGCGCTCACTGTGGCCAAAGCAGCGGGCTATTACAACGCCGGCACGGTTGAGTTTATTCTCGATGACCAGGGACGGTTCTACTTCCTCGAAGTCAACGCACGGCTACAAGTCGAGCACCCGATCACGGAATGGATCACCGGGCTCGATCTCGTGCGTGAACAGATTCGCATCGCGGCGGGAGAGCGGTTGGGATTCGCGCAAAATGATATTCAGCGTCGGGGCCACGCGTTTGAATGTCGGGTGTACGCGGAAGACCCGGCGCGGGGCTTTCTCCCTTCTCCAG
Source organism: Deltaproteobacteria bacterium (assembly GCA_009692435.1). Lineage (GTDB taxonomy): Bacteria > Desulfobacterota > Binatia > Bin18 > Bin18 > JABFSC01. The sequence continues at coordinate 12,591 of SHZE01000036.1, forward strand.
GAACGGTATTGGCATGGAACGCGCCCACCGGGCCAGGCATCCGTGTTGATGCGGGAGTCACGGCGCAAACCGTCGTATCCGTCTATTACGACCCCCTGATCGCCAAACTCTCTACCTGGGGACAGGATCGCGAGCAGGCACGCCGTCGCATGGAATCGGCACTACGACAATGCGCCGTCCTCGGCCCGACCACGAATCTGCCCTTTCTGCTTGATCTCGTAACGCATCCCGCGTTTATTGCTGGTGATACCCATACCGGATTTCTCACTGAGCACTTATCGCAATGGCAACCGACATCATCAGCCGGGCACGACCTTGAGGCAGCCCTCACGATTGCGATCACGCATGCGCGCAAAAGCCGGGTCACCACCGCAACCTCGGTGGGCGGGCAGCCTGTGACGGCCTCCCCCTGGCAACAACTCGGTGGCTGGCGGATGGGCCAATAATACAGAACGAGCACCAATGAAAACGACCCTTCTCGCTACAAACGGGACAGCCGTGACCGTCGAGTACACGCAACGTGGGAACAACGACTACGAGACCCAAATCAACGGGCAAGCTACTCGCATTCAGCTTCTGTCCGAAGAGGACGGCGCCGTCACCCTGCTGGTGAACGGGCAGCCCCTCCGCGTCCATGTCGTACACGATGGTCAGCGCTCACTAGCCGCCATTGATGGTCATGTGTACGAGTTCTCACGGGCGGGAGAAAAAAAAGGCACCGGCCGCCAACGCGAAACCGGGCGATTGAGTCCGGAAATTCGCTCACCGATGCCGGGAAAAATTCTCGCCGTGCGGGTATCCGCGGGTGATACGGTCGAAGCAGGGCAAGTCTTGGTCCTCCTTGAAGCCATGAAAATGGAGAATGCGCTCACGGCGGAGGGGATAGGCCAAGTGAAGAAGATTCACGTCTCCGTGGGAGACTTGGTTGAACTTGGCCAGTTGTTGGTAGAGCTAGAGTTTGCCACGGCTCATCAAGATGGAAGTGAGGAAGTAGAGAAGCGGGGAAACGGAGAAAAATAACGGCGACAGTCAGTCGTGTCTTGGAGTGAAGAGACAGATTCTAGAGTTAGCGCGTTTCTTTCGGTCGGCGTTGCCAGAAGTGCCACAACGGAGTGGACAATATCCTATGAAAACATTCTTGGCTATCTTCAATGAGGGCTCTGGAGGCGGAGGCGGTGCCCAATAAGACAGAATGCCCTGGAACACGAGTAATACGAGGGCAAGAGCAATAAGCGTCTGTGTCCATCCATCGGGATTATGAGAGAATAAGCCACGATAGGGACCGACGATCAACTCGGTCGTGATGAGTTTTCGCTGTTCCCACCGCCAGAAAATAGCGATGGCACGTTCATCATCGGTCTGTGGAATCCCACCTTCAGGGAGTCGGAGTTCTTGTCCCGTGGCTTGCGCGTAACGAGGCGAGTACATCTGGTCACGCCACACTGGCGGCCACCACAGGGCAACGACTACAAAAATGAGGCGACCAATCCATGAAAGTCGCCGGGCAGTTATCTGTGTCATAGGGATACTGAGTCTATCGACCGTCGCGACGGATTCTTAAACGTGAATGAGGGCTTGGCGTTGCGCAATTGAGGGAAGGAAGATAAGAACACTCCCATCCCATTTTTAAGAATTCACAAAGGGGGACTTTATGTTTTCGCTCAGAAAGATCGTGACGGTGACCAGTGGCCTCGTGCTAGGGGCAACCCTCTTCTGGACGGTTGGCGTCTTCGCGGAAGGGAAATATCCAGCGGACTACAAACCATCCAAACCGGCGGCGACCGGAGAGACCAATGTGCTCGCGCGGATCTTCGCGATCTCGACTTACATGACGGACAAGATCACCGCGGCGGGCGGCAAGGATTCTCCGGTGTGTTTCCGCAATTGTATGACCACCGGCTTAAACGACGCTCTTAAATGCACGGAAAGCATGAGCAGTTATGTGTCCAGTGAGGTCTGTGAAGTAACCGCTGTACAGAAAATGAGTGTGTGCGATCCCAAGTGCAAGTGAGCATAAAGCGTAAAACGTAACCACTCCACCTCCCTTTTACGTTTTACATAGTGACGTTTTATGCAAAGTGAGGCATCACGTCACGCGCGAACCGCTCCATGGCCTTGAGCGTGTCGCGGTGACTAAACCCGCCAAAATTGAAATAGAGGATCACTTCTTCGATCCCAGCGGCTTCACATTTCTTGAGCGTTGCAATGCACGTCTCCGGATCACCCGTCACCACACTGCGTTCCCCAAAATCCTCGGCTTTCATCTTTTGTAAGCGTTCGACAATATCCGCGAAATAGGCGATATGCGGAGGCGCGGAGGCGCGATCTCCAGGGAAGGCGGGCAATACCGAGTGGAGGTAATGTCGGAGCCGCTCCTTGGTCCGTAGCTCTTCTTCCTTGGTATCAACGACGCCGACGAAGTAGGAACATTTCGCGCGTGCATCAGTGTAGCCGTGTTTCGCGGCCAGTTCGCGATACGATTGCACCGCCGCCCCCACGCTGCCAAACATCATCGCCGCGGCAAAAGGGGCAAACAACGTGTGAAACCCTTGCTCAGCCGCCATCTCGACCGTCGGACGACTGAAGCAGGCCACATAAATCGGCGGATGCGGCTTCTGGATTGGCCGAGGCAAACAGGTCACCGGCTCTGCAATCGTGTAGAACCGGCCCTTGTAGGTGAATTCTTCTTGCGTCCAGGCGATACGGAGGAGATCGAGTCCTTCGGTAAACCGGTCACGACTCTCCTCGAATGGCACCTCGAAGGCATCGTACTCGCGTTTGTCATAGCCACGCCCGGCGGAGAACACCGCGCGGCCATTACTTAACAGATCAAGCAAGGCGAAGTTTTCCGCCACGCGTAACGGATGGTCGCAGGGCAATAGCACGGTCGCGGGAGCGAGTTGGATACGCTTGGTGCGTGCCGCGACGTAGGCCAAAAACGTGGCTGGGGCAGGGAGGCAGCCGAAAAGACCAAAATGATGCTCCGGCACCCATGCGGAATGATACCCTAACTCCTCCGCGACCGAACATTCCTCAACCACATCAAGTAAGAACTGATTCGGGTCTCGTCGTGTTGCTCCATAGGCTGGAGGATTGTCCGTTAAGGTAAAATAACCGAATTTCATGCCTCACCTCGGTTGTGTTTTGCAACCGTCCCATAGCAGAATCGGCGGATAGCGGATAGCGTATGGCCCACTCCCTACGGTCGCTTTATGGCGTATGGTTAGCGTTCCTGCCATAAAGTGAGCGTGGCGAACAAGCCATACACCATAAGCCATCCGCCAAAGCTGCAACCTCCTGAGCATCAGCGTGTTGTATGGTCAGCGTTTTTCCACGGAGGAGAGCTATGCGCAAATGGATGTTGGTTGGCGTGTTGTGTTTGTCTTCGCTTTTTTTACTGCGTGTGTACGCGACGACCGCACCAGCAGCGGCAACCTGGACTGTCCGTCTGGGGGAAAGCCACGGTGTTATCGCTGGAGATGCTGTTGAAGAAAAAAAAGCACGGATCGGCCACGTCGTGGAAGTGGCTCCCCATACCGCGCCCGACGGAGAATCCGGATTCGATGTCCTCATTACATTAGACCGCAACCATCAGAACCGGCTCCGTGAGCGCTCAACCTTCTTTGTCGCTACGCCCCCAGAATCGACTCGGCCCACGCTGACGCTGGTTGTTTTCGATGAAAAAAGTCCAGCGCTTCCTCCAGGCAGTCGCATTGCTGGAGTTGGTTCGGAGATGGAGCTAGAGATTAAACGAGGGCTTGCCGCACTCGACAGCACGGTCCGCGGGGTGACTCAGCAGCTCGATGTCCTACGGCAAGTGCTGGACAAAACGAGCAGATCAGAAGAGAAGCGCAAACTCGAAGACAGTATTGGAGGATTAGTCGCGACGATCCAGCGTACTCAGACCGATGTCATTCGGATTGTGACAGCAGAGATTGCACGTTGGAAAAAGCTGTACGAGAAATTCTTTCCGCCTGAAGCAGAAAAGACAGTGTAGGGACTGAGGTGTTGTGGAGGGGCGGGTCACATGACCCACCCCCACCGAAAAGACGGTTTACTTTTTCATCATCGCCGCGAGAGCAGCTTGCTGCTCATCAATCGCCTTCTTGACCGAAGGGCGCTCTTGGACGCTTTTCCACCACGCGGCCACCTTCGGACGCCCTTCAAGCGGGCCTTTGGAGCCGAGCTGCGGGAGGAAGGTGTTCAAGAAGAACATCGTGGGCGCAATGGCGGCATCCGCGAGGGTAAACGCGCTGCCCGCCACCCACGGACTCCCAATCGTTGCGTCAAGTTGATCGAGACGGCTGTTCACCTCCTTGATCTTCTCTTCAACAAACTTGTCGTCAAGCTTCTGTCCAAAGAGTTTTGGGAATACCGCGCGCATCGGGGGTTCCAAATAGAGGTCGTGGAACCGGGTACACGCGCGAACCTTGGCTCGCCCTTCCGCATCCGCGGGTAGCAACGGATTCTGCGGGTACTTCTCTTCGAGATACTCGTTGATGATTTCGGATTCCGCGATCACCTGCCCATTGTCGAGTCCAAGGGCTGGCACTTTGCCTAGTGGATTCACTTTCTTGTAGTCCGCCGAACCCATACCACCAGGCGGGTCAACCATCTCGACGGTGAGACCTTTTTCATAAATGGCGATACGGCTCTTCGCTGCGAAATTGCTCAGCATCAAATTGTAGAGCTTCATACTGACACCCCCTTGAGAGAAATTACTGACCTCCGGGACTATTGAGCACTCTCCCGTCTAAGTCAAGCACGAAGCGCTTGCGGATAACGTAGGCAAGATGATAGGAGGGGCGCGCTATGCAACGTACTCTTCCGCTCTGGTTCCTCTCTCTCATTTTGCTGTGTCACGGATTCATTCCTTCAGCAGGGTACGCGCGAGTCACGAGGGTGCTCATCGAGAAAATCGAATCGCCAATGTTCACGGGCCAATCGTTTGGGACCGCCGGGCCGTATGAGAAACTCACGGGCCGGGTCTTTGGCGAAGTTGATCCCACAGCCCCTGAAAACGCGGGGATCGTTAACCTCGATAAAGCCCCGCGCACGGCGGCTGGTCGAGTAGCCTATAGCGCCGACCTCTACGTTCTCAAGCCCGTGGACCTCACGAAAGGGAACCGCAAGATGTTTTACGGCGTCCTCAACCGTGGGAACAAAATCGACTTAGTCCTTATGAATAATGCCCCGTCTGGCCCACAGACCAATGACCCAACTACCGGGGCTGATGTGGGCAACGGGTTTCTTCTGCGTCAGGGTTACACCCTTGTATGGAGTGGATGGCAAGCACGCGGGAAAACCGGGGCCCAGTGCTGCGTGGACACCTCCCCTTCCCTCATGGGGGCAGAACTCCCTATTCCGCTCAACAACAACCAGCCCATCGTTGGTAACGTCCGCGACCTGTTCGTTGGTCGGCAACAGAGTAATGCCCCGGACCATACAACGGCAACGCTCAGTTATCCCACGGCCAGGCAAGACCCCGAAGCGATCCGTGTCACCGTGCGTACGAAAGCGGACAAGGAACTATCCCAACCCATTCCCGCGTGCAAAGCAGACGCGAAAGTCTTTCGCTGTTGGCATCTGGTTGATGAGCAAACGGTTAGTATCATGCCCCAATTTGAGTCTGGCTTGCTCTACGAGTTCGTGTACCCAGGCAAGAACCCACCAGTCTTAGGACTGGGCTTCGCCATTACACGCGATGTGGTGTCGTTTCTTCGCTATGGCTCGACCGATGAGCAAAACACGCCGAATCCCCTGCGCCTGAGTGCACGTGAAGGGGGAATCCAGAAAGTACTCGCCCTGGGCATTTCCCAAGCAGGACGGTACCTCCAAGAGCATATCTACAACGGCTTCAATCAAGATGAAAAGAAACGCATTGTTTTCGACGGCGTCCTGATTGATATTGCCGGAGCGGGCAAAACATTCACCAACTTTGCCTTTGGACAGCCGGGACGAACACGTGGCAGTCATCAAGATTCCGACTTTCCCGAAAATTGGTTCCCGTTCGCCTATGGTTCCCAAACTGATCCACTGACGGAAAAACAGGATGGCATCCTCCGCAACGGCAGTGGCAAAGTCGGTGACGGATTCGACCCCGTGGTGATGGTGACGAACACCGCCACGGAGTATTGGCGTAAAGGGGCGTCGCTGCTGCATACTGACACGGCAGGGAATGACGTGCCGATTCCAGACAACGTCCGTTTGTATTTCTTCGCCAGCACGCAACATTTCCCGATCTTCCCACAGATCACAACCTCCCTTGGCGAGCGCTTGCCCTCAGGCCCCTGCCAATACCCGCAAAATCCGGCCTTTCGCGGACCAGTGATGCGTGCGCTCTTCAGTGCCCTTGATCAGTGGGTCACAACCGGAACACCACCACCGGAGAGTCGGGTGCCAACACGTCAGGCTGGCACGCTGGTGCCAGCGGAGGAAAGTGTGGCCGCATTCCCCAAGATTCCCGGCGTCACGCATATTGGCCAACCGACACCCACCTATGCACTTTATGGCAGCGTGGCGCTGAAAACCCCGCAAACGCAGTACCCCACGCTCGTGCCCAAGCCGAATGCCAGTGGGAATGACCTCGCGGGGATCCAGGTGCCGGACATCGCCGTGCCGATTGGTACGCACACCGGCTGGGCCGTGCGTGCGGATGTGCCCGACGCCATGTGTGGCAATCTTGGACAATTCATCCCATTTGCCTACTCCAGGTCGCAGCGGAATCAGGCACGCGATCCGCGTCTTTCGTTACTCGACCGCTATCCAAAAAAGACGAGCTATCTCAAGCAGATGAAACAGGTCGTGACAGATTTGCAAACCCAGCGCTTATTACTCGAAGAAGATGCTGCGACCTATATGGCGGATGCGGAGCGAAAGGTGACGGCCATTTTTACACCACCGCCAAAACCACCGAAGGAAAAACCGCGCGGAACGGTAAACGAGGGCAGCGCCGACGCTGGCGGTAAGAGCCCCCCTTGGGTCTTGCTTTTCTCTCCGAACATTGACAGCCACGGTATCCGAGCAGAATAATCATTCGCCCCAAAAAGGAGAATTCGCGATATGGAAAAAGAGGTCACTTTTTACAGTGCCGGGTTCAAACTGTTTGGCACCTTGTACTTCCCTGACACGATGCGCCCAGGAGAGAAGCTCCCGACCGTGCTCTGCTGTCATGGGCTGCGGGCCAACCGCAAAGTGATTTTGCCCGACTTCGCCCGTGCCTTTAACAAACAGGGCTACGCGGCCTTTATTTTCGATTATCGGAGCTTTGGCGAGAGCGAAGGCCAAAAGAACCGTCTCATCTCCCATGAACGTGACGAAGACATCATCAACGCCACGACATTCTTGGGACTGCAACCGGAAATCGACGCCACCCGTATTGCCCTGTTCGGCATTAGTTACGGGGGAGCGAATGTGATCTCAGTCGGAGCTGCTGACGCGCGCACCAAAGCGATTGTCAGTGTCGTCGGCTTTGGCGACGGCGACCGCTGGCTGCGCAACAGTCGGCGTTTATGGGAATACTGGGCGTTGCGCAAACGGATCGACAAAGATCGTGAACGCCGTGTCCTCACTGGCAAATCCGAATACGTGGATACCTACGAGATTCTCGTACCGACGCCAGCCGAGGAAAAGTTCTATAGCGGCAGTGGACAAATCGCCGCCTTGAAAACGGAACTGCCGCTCGAAACGGCCGACGACATTCTCTCGTACAAACCAGAAGCAGTGGCACATCTTATTTCCCCACGCCCAGTGCTCATCATCGGGGCGGAGCTGGATTACCTGACCGGTTTTGAGGAGTGCGTCAGTCTCTACGAAAAAGCCCGTGAGCCGAAACAGTTGCATATCTTACCGGGCATTTCTCATTACGAAACCTACTCGCAGGGATTCGATACCGTCATGCGGTTGAGTCTTGATCTGTTTGGGAAGGCGTTGGGAAAGGGGGCATAAAACGTAAAGCGTAAAACGTAACCACCTCACCTTCCCCGTTTTTTTCTTTACGTTTTACACATTTACGAGTTAGGTTTTTTTAAGGAGGTTCCGTGGAATTTGGCTTGTTTTCCTTGTTTGATTTCTTTCCTGACCGCCAGAACGAAGTCACCTACTACAAGGACACTATTGACCTCATCGTGCTCGCTGAACGCCTGGGCTTCGATTCGGTCTGGTTAGGAGAGGAGCACTTCTATTCGTTTGGGATATGTCCCAGTCCGCAGATTTTTTTGACGGCCTTGGCGCGTGAGACCTCGCGTATTCGGCTGGGTACGGCGATTAGTCTGCTGCCATTTGAGAATCCGTTACGCAAAGCGGAAGACTTCGCAATGGTAGACATTCTGAGCAACGGTCGTCTCAACTTTGGGGTCGGACGTGGATCAATCGCTAAACACTTTGAAGGCTTTCGTGTTCCCCCGCAACAAAGTCGCGCACGCTACGAAGAGGCACTGACCATCATCAAGAAAGCGTGGACGGAAGAGACGTTCTCGCATGAAGGCGCCTTCTGGCAAATTCCTGCGATCTCCGTCTCACCGAAACCGGTGCAGAAGCCGATGCCGCCGATTTATCGTGGCACAGTGATGATGGAGTCCTTTGAAATCGCCGCTGCCGTAGGCGATAATGCCTTCGTAGTGCCGTGGCTCAGTGGGCCGCACCAGGACGTGCAAAAACGGGTACAGCGGTATCGCGCAGCCCTCAAGGAACACGGGCATGCCCCAAAACGCACGACTTTCATCTTCTTTATGTTTGTCGATCAGGACCATCAGGTCGCCCTGCGTGAAGGGCGAGAGGTGACGGGTGCGTATGCGCAGCGGACCACGCAGTTTCTTGCGACCACCGAACAAGCAAACCTACCGAAAACGCATCCACTGGCACAGTTTCTGACACTCGTCCGGTCCATGCCGGACCATATTGAAGAACGGGCGGTGGTTGGGACACCAGCCGAGTGTCGCCGTCGGCTGCACGAACTGGACGACGAATTCGGTCTTGACCAGGTGGCATTCTATTTTCACGCGGGAGCCCGCGATCCCAAACGCGCACGGCAGAGCATGGAACTGTTTGCCCAGGAAGTGATGCCGGAGTTCAGGGGACCGGGAGTGAGGGGTTAGGAGCTAGGGCTGGATTTTTAGGACGCAGGAAAAACATTTAGTGAATCGATAAAGGAGGAAACCATCATGTTACTGAAAGATAAAATCGCCATTGTGACCGGTGCCGGTGTTGGTATGGGGAAAGCCATCGCGGTGCGTTATGCCAAGGAAGGAGCGCATGTCGTCGTGGCGGAGGTGAACGCGACAACCGGGCAGCAAACCGCGACGGAGGTGAGCGCGCATGATCGACGTGGCCTGTTTGTGAAAACCGACATGAGTAAGCTCAGCGACATCAACGCGATGGTCGCCAAAACAATGGAGACGTTTGGGCGCATCGACATCCTGATGAACAACGCTGGCGTGACGAAAAAGCTCGATTTCTTTGAGGTCACGGAAGCCGAGTGGGACTGGATTCACTCGGTGAATGCCAAAGGGCTATTCTTCTGTATGCAAGCCGTCGCGCGGGAAATGGCGAAACAAAAAGAAGGGAAGATCATCAACACCGCCTCCATTGCCGGGAAAGGCTTTCGTGGTACGTCGAATATCGCCTACGCAGGCTCGAAAGGCGCGGTGATCGCCATGACCCGTATTGGGGCCTCACAACTGGCGAAGTACAACATCAACGTCAATGCCATCTGTCCGGGAGCGACACGCACCGAGTTGTACGACGCAATCATGAAACAGATTGTCGAGCGCGAAAAAATCACCGAAGCGGAAGCGATCGCCCGGATGGATGCCTCGATCCCTCTACGACGGTCCAACACCGGTGACGACATTGCCAACCTAGCTGCATTTCTGGCCTCCGACGAAGCGCAGAACATCACCGGCCAGTCGTGGAACGTGGACGGTGGATTGATGTGGGATTAGTGTATCGTGCAGCGACGGCTAGTGGCCTGTATTAACTAAATTATAGGATAGAGATGTTTGAGTGTAATGCGGGCATCGGCGGTTGTAAATTGCCAATCTGCTTTTGAGTGGTGTTTGTTACGGTAGGTTTGCCATGCTTTGATTTCTCGCGCGAGTGTTTTTTTA
>SHZE01000002.1 GCA_009692435.1 Deltaproteobacteria bacterium
CTACCGGGTACGCACGCAAGAACAGATCAGTGCACGCTTGGCGCTGGATATGTGGCGAGAAGCCCTACGTGAAGGCCGTCAACAACCCCTCGCATCACTGCATCATGCACGGGCTGGATAAACCCGGTGTCTTTACTACAGTCTCTGTTCTCCAGAGGTTTCCGCGCGACGACCCCCGTGGCGCAGCCGTGGAAGTACGATACCAACTGGGCTTCGAATCCTGCCTGGATCATCTCCCCGGCGACCGGACCACATCCTTGAAACCGTTCCGTATAGATGCCCAGCATGCGGTAGTTGGCGGGATTGCCCAGCAGCAGCGCTCCAAGGATGGGGACGACTTGCTTCAGATACCACATAAAAAGTGGGCGCAGCATCCACGCGCGCGGCTCCGACATCTCGATAGCCGACACCACTCCTCCAGGCCGTAGAATCCGATAGAGTTCGGAGGCCAACGCGGACCGCAACTCAGGAGCCAACGTCTTGAGCCCAAAAGCGACAAGCACTCGATCCATCGACGCCGCTGGCAGGCCTGTCGCCAAGGCATTGCCTTCGACCACCGAAACCGCGTGCTGGCCATAGCGTGTGAGGCGCTGGCGTGCGCCGTCGAACATCCCTGGGGACAGGTCGAGGGCGACGAGTTGCCCTTGCGGGCCAATGCGCTTGAGGATGAACTGCCAGGATTCACCGCGACCACACATGAGATCACACACGGCGTGGCCCGTGTGGAGTTCGGCTCGGTCGATGAATTGACGACGGAAGCGATGAGAGAAGCCAAATGAGGTCAAGTAGTTGACCCGATCATACGAGCCCGCCATTTCGTTGAACAAAGTTGTCAGAAACTCAAATGAATAGATTTTGTCCATGCGCAATTGCCAAGTGTCACCACCGGTCGTTTTTTAGGGCGTTCCAACCTCGTCCGCGGTGCCGTGAGGGTTCTTGATAAATCGCGCCTCGCGCACCGGCCCAACCGCGGTAATGAAAGCCGGAAGTTGGCTGCTCGCGCCGTTCTTGGTGGCGAAGGTCACTCGCGGATTCACGGGAATCCCGGCGTGGCAGGCACGGCCTCCAAGCTGGAATTCGCTCCGCTCATCACCAGTCTACGTTTCAGGTTGTCCGCGACTTTACCCAAACTTCTCCATCACATGACATAAAATCCGAAATCCATCGTGCATGTGAGACAGTTCCGCGAACTCATTGGGTGCATGATAGGTGTCCATGCGGCCAAACCCGGTGATTTGTAGGTCGAAGCCGTTGCTCTGGAGAAGCCGCACGTAAGGCAAACTGCCCGTGAGCGAAAAAGTCCGAGCCGCGCCGCGCACGGCAGTGATGGCCTCGGTCAGCGCCTCGTAGCCAGGAGAGGTGCGGTCACAGGCAATGCCGCCGGTGGGAGTACCAACAGCTTCGAGTTTGACCGTTCCAGCGCCATCATTCAGATAATACCGGCTAGGCCCAAAGACGGGGAGTGTGGCGAGGTCCAACGTATTGATGAAAGCGAGTGCCCCATCTTTGACCTCTTGTGGCGCATACCACGGCGTCAAGCGAATATCCCCCTCGACAACGGCTTTGGCGGGAATCTTCGCTAAGGTGTCATTCTCGATATGGACACGAGTGGGCTTCAGCGAGGACGGTGCGAGGAACCCGTACTCCTGCTCTTTGGGGTGAGGTGGATAGGTGCGATAGAACCACGACTGGAGTGCTTGCGTGGCCGCGAACGCGAGCTCCGCCGCGTTGATGCCTTGATGGGGAAAGCCGGAGTGAGCGATTTTTCCTTCCACGACCAATCGCCAGGTCGCCATCCCTCCCGTCCCAATCGTCGGTCCGAAGTCGGCGCTATCGATCCAATACAGTGGTCCGTTCTTGAGGTGAGCAAGCTTCCCGTCCTTCACCAACTGGCCAATGCCAATCCCCCCGACGCTGGACAGCTCTTCATTGGCGATAATGACCGCGACGATGGAGTGCTCGAGTCGTGGACAACGTTCCGCCAGTTGGGCAAACAGATCGGTCAACACCGCGACGTGGCCTAAACAATCAGTGACGCCACGTCCATAGAGCCGGTCTCCTTCGATCCGCAACCCAAACGGCGGACGTTGCCATTCCGCGGGATCGGCTGGGACCACATCAAGGTGTGCCCCGACAAAAGCGACGGTCCGCGAGGTTGTGCCAGGATAGGTGATGATAAGATTCCCACGCCCCTCGGCATAACTGACCCGTTCGACACGCAGCACGCCATCGCGGACAAACGGATCAAGCTCACGTAACACCACATCCCCCGCCAAGTCTTCTTGGGGGTGAGGCTTGTCTTTCGCAGGAAAATTTTGCAGGCGCTCGCTCACGGCCATCATATCGCCGAGGACGCGCAGGAATCGTTCTTGATTAAGCTGCCAGGTTTTCATGAGAAGTTTCGGGGGTTCGGGGTTCGGGTTGAAACAGGTTCAAGGTCCAAAGTTTTTCTACTGACTACTGACTACTGACTACTGGCTACTTCCCCCTGCAAATCCGTCAGAAATCCCTGGATCACGCGAAAGCCGCGGTCCCAAAATTCCGGCTGGTTAATATCGATACCGATTTGCGCCAGCGCGTGTTCGGGCCGCTGCGAGCCGCCGCTTTCCAAGAGCCGCATATAACTCGGGACAAACGTCTCGCCCTCATCAAGATAGCGTTGAAACAAGGCGAGGGTCAGGAGTTCGCCAAAAGAGGACGAGTAACAGTAGAACCGGCTGTGAATAAAATGCGAAATGTAGGTCCACCCCCACCGATAGGCGGGAATCATCTCCACGCTGTCGCCGAACAGCTTCTGTTGTTCTTGCAACCAGAGGGCCCCGATGTCGTCAGCGCTCAGTTGCCCGGACCGGCGCTGCCGATGCCCCGCCATCTCAAAGCGTGTCAACGCGGTTTGGCGAAAAACCGTGCCGTAGATTTCCTCGAGTAAGTCACATAATAACGCCCGCCGAGCCGCCGGATTCTTCGTCTCTGCCAAGAGGTGACGCGTCAGCACAATCTCGGCGAACACCGAGGCGGTTTCCGCCAACACGAGAGGCGCGTCATAGTTCATCAAATTTTGTTTACGCGCTAACGAATAGTGAATCCCATGTCCGAGCTCATGGGCGAGGGTCGAGACATCGCGGCTCGTCCCATTGTAACTGGAGAGAATATACGGATGGTGCGTGGGCGTGAGCGCGGCGCAAAAAGCGCCCCCACGTTTTCCCGCGCGCACTTCAGCGTCAATCCACCGCTTCTGGAAGAAGTCCGTCGCCAACGCGGCGAACTGTCCGTTAAAGCGACCAAAAGCGGTGAGGATCAACGACTGAGCTTGGGCAAAGGTCAATTGTTCCGCTTCCGCGGCGATCGGCGCATAAATATCGGTGTTCTTGAGCGTGTCGAGCCCCAACAGCCGCGCCTTGAGGCGAAAATACTCCTGCGCCAGCGGGTAGTGTCGTTCGACCGCTTGCATCATCGCGTCCACCGTTTGGGGCGCGATCTCATTGGCGAGATGAGTGGGCAGCACCACATCATCATAATGTCGCATCTCACACTCGACCTTGTGATCGAGAAACATGGTATTGAAAACTGACGTAATCACCAAGGACTGCCGCGCGTGGGTTTCCAGAAAGACGGTGAAGGCGTGTTTTCGCAACTCGCGGTTGGGCTGGCGGAGCAGCGCCATGACTTCGCCATCGCTCAGTTCCTGCTCTTGCCCATCGACGGACACGCGGAAACGCAACGAGCCGGTCAGTTCTTCATAAAGTTGCTCGAACGCACTGCGCCCAGTCAGCGTTTTCTGATTGATGAGCTGTTCTTCTTTTTCACTGAGCGTATACGGCTTAAAGCGGCGGATCGTTTCCAGATAATGTCGGTAGTCCGCCATCTCCGGCGCGGCTAGCAGTACGGAGACGCGGTCGTCGTCGAGCGCGATCAGGTCGAGCGAGAAGAAGACCACGAGATTAGAAGTTTCCGTCGCCGCCTCGCGGGTGCGATGCACGAGTTGTTGCGCTTTCTGATTCTGCGTGTCAGCGGCAAAGAGTAAGTTCGCATAAAATGACGGGCGCCCTTCAAGCTCGGAGAGCCGTTCGTATTCTCCTAAAGCGCGCGCCAGTCCCGGTCCATCCAGCGTTGCGATCTTGCCTCGATACTGTTGCGCGAACGCGTCCGCTTGCTGTCGCGCTTCCGCCAGGTCCGCTTCTATGCGTGGATCGTCCGGTCCCGCATACAGTTCACCCAAGTTCCATTGCACGCCTTCAGCTTTCAGTCCAACGGTCTGCATAATCTCATCCTCACTCTTCATTCTCTTCGCTCCCACCCTACACAGTTGTCAAGCAGAATGCACCTCGCTAGAGTGCGCCTGCCAACACTGGCTAGCCAGTGCGGCTTACTACGCCGTGCGGAAGGAGGGGACTTCATGCGGGGTGTTCGCCTGCTTGTCTTGGGAGTCATCTGGAGTGGGTCATTTTTTCTTATTCTGGATCGCGTCAACATTTCGCTCGCCGCGCCGCGTATCATGGACGAGCTGAAATTCGACGGGACCCAGATGGGATTCATTCTGAGCATTTACTACTGGGGATATTTACTCGGCCATTTTTCCAGCGGTCTGGTTAGCGACCAAATCCGCCTGCGCAGTTTCACCTCGGTGATGATCCTGCTGTGGAGCGCACTCACCGCCCTCACTGGTGCGTGTTCGGCGCTGTGGCATTTTGCCGTGGTCCGATTGTTGTTCGGCATCTGTGAAGGGGCAACCGCGAACCTTACCCACAAACTCCAGAACAACTGGTTACTCCCGGCTGAACGCGGCAAAGCCTACGGTATCTTTATCGGCTTCGCCTATCTGGGCATCGCGATCGGGATGCCGCTGGTTGGCTGGATCATTAACGCCTGGGAGTGGCGGTGGATGTTCGTGGCCGTCGGGCTCCTCACGTTGATTCAGCTCGCGCTCTTCGCGGTCATCATTCGGGACCACCCATCCGAACACCCTTGGCTGCCCGAACCAGAGAAGGTCAAATTTCGCGAGGATTTGCGCATGGCCCAAGCCGGACTCGGCGATCATGGGGACCCCACTGTCATCATGCCGTTTCGGCAACGCATGGCTACGTTGGCCAGTATCCGCTCCTTTTGGTTGTTGAGCATCTCCGCGTTTTTTGGCATCGGCGTGTATTTCACTGGCATGAGCTGGCTGCCAGGGTATCTCGTCAAGGAACGGGGCATCACCATCCTGAGCAGTGGCTTCTTCCTCACGATTCCCTATCTCGCCGCGTTTGCTGGGATGTTCATTGGTGGCGGACTGGGCGACCGCTTCGGCAATCGCAGTCTGATTTCCCTGATTGCTGGAGTGCTGACGTTTCCCGCGCTGTTAGCAATGGCGGAGAGTGAGAGCGTATTCATGACCATTACCATGATGAGTGTCGCGCTCTTCCTCAATTCAGCGGCGGTCAACGGATTTGTCGTTCTGGTGTTTGATCTGATTCCCACTCAAGTGTTTGGCACGGCCATCGGGATCGTCGGGGGATTATGCGGCGGACTCGCCGGTATTATCGGCCCACTCTTACTCGGCTATTTATACGATCAAACCGGCACGTTCTTCTGGGGATTCGTGACTCTTGGTGCCGGAGCGATGATCGGCGGCCTCATTCTCATTCCGGTGATTGCCGAGGAAAAACGCCTCAAGCAGGAGAAAGTCGCGCGGCAAGCGCTCACCTCTGGTGCGGCGGTTGGCGTGACAGGACAGTAAGAACAACAAGAAAAAGGAGGGATCGTTATGATGACCAAAGGTGTTTCTCACATTGCGATTGGTGTTCGCGACATGGACAAGTCGTTGCATTTTTACCGTGACCAGCTTGGCTTTCAGGTGGTCCGCGATGAAGTGCAGAAAACTGCGGGGACAGTCTTACCCGCCGTCTACAAAGACGCTCATGCCCAACGTCGGGTGGCGACCCTATATTGGAAGCGCGGCAAGGAAGAGGCGTTTCTTGTTCTCTCTGAGCATAACGACAAACCCGTGAGTGGCGAGGCAATCAAACTCGATCAGATTGGCATTCATCACTTCGCGTTCTGGGTGGACAACCTGCCCAAAGTCTACGAAGAGTTGAAGGCCAAAGGCATCGAGTTCATCGTCCCACCGACGGTGACCAAGACCGCGGACGGGAATTTCAACAGTGCCTTTATCGCCGACCCGGATGGGATTCTTGTGCAGTTAGATGAGCTGGTCGAAAACTAGAAGGAATCGGAGGACAGGGGACGGGGGGGACCTTTCAGGGGTAGGTTTTTCTCGTCGTCCGCAATTTTCACGGGGTTTCCGCATTCCTAGTTCCTCCCGTTCGTCATTCCCGCGAAGGCGGGCATCCAGGCGCAGAGCCCCGTGGATTGCGGGATTACTGGATTCCCGCCTTCGCGGGAATGACGACTTTGCCTTTCTTTCGGGAAAAAACCTACCCCTGAAAGGACGTGGGACGGGGGAAGACCCGGAGACTCGGAGACTCAAAAGGAAAAGGGTTTTCCCCGATTTCCCCGTTCCCTGTTTTCCGTCCCCCGCTTCTGCCACGGTATTGCCGGTTCACCCATACTTTCCCCGCGAGGTCACTATGCCGAATCCATACACATTCACTATCACCGCCGCCGCTAAACAGATCCGCGCTCGCCAGTTGTCTCCGGTTGATCTTGTCCGTTCGTGTCTTGAGCGCATCGACCAACTTGAATCTCGCCTCCAAGCCTGGGCAACGGTGGATCGAGATAACGCACTAGCGGTTGCCCACCGGTGCGAAGAGGAGATTCAGCGCGGCCAATCTCGTGGCCCACTGCATGGCATTCCTATTGGCATCAAGGACATCTTTCATACGGCTGGACTGAAAACGATGGCGGGCTCTCCCATTCACGCGGATTTCGTGCCCGATGCGGATGCCGGCGCGGTCCGTCGCCTGCGAGAAGCCGGAGCGATTATTCTCGGCAAAGCACACACCACTGAGTTCGCCGCTCTCGCCCCTTCACCCACGCATAATCCGTGGAACCTGGAACATACCCCTGGTGGCTCCAGTAGTGGGTCAGCCGCAGCGGTGGCCGCGGCCATGTGTCCCGGTGCCCTCGGCTCGCAGACGTATGGTTCGACGATTCGTCCCGCTGCCTACTGTGGTTGTGTCGGGTTGAAGCCGACCTACGGACGTGTCAGCGCGTCAGGTATTTTCGCGCTCGCCTGGAGTCTCGATCATGTCGGACTCTTCGCCCGCACGGTGAGTGATGTCGCACTCTTGTTGCAAGCTCTTGCCGGAGATGACCCCAACGATCCCGCATGTGAACCCGTCCCGGTGCCAGACTACAGCCTGGCGCTCCGCGATCCCGCGCCACCTCGACTTGGCCTGGTACGCCAGTTCTTCCTGGAGAAAGCCGAGGACGAGACGCGACAACACATCGAAGCCGTGGCCGAGCAGTTGGCGCGAGCCGGGGCTGAGATTGTCGAAGTCCGACTGCCAGACAGTTTCGCTGGTGAGATCGACGCGCATTTCGCCATGATGCAGGTAGAGACCACGGTCACGCATCGAGACTCCTACTCGCAACACGCGTCCCGCTACAGCCCTCAGATGCAAGATTTGATCGAGAAGGGACGAAAAATCTCGGCGACCCGGTATATCGAAATCCGCCGCCACCAACAGCGCTTCCGCCACGACATGAACGATCTCTGTCGCACGGTCGATGCGCTGCTCACCCCATCAACCCCAGCCCCCGCGCCACGTGGGTTGCAATCGACCGGTGATCCATCGTTCAATGGGCCAGCCAGTTTTAGCGGGATTCCCAGCCTTGGACTACCGTCGGGTGTAAACGCGAACGGCCTGCCGTTTGGCGTGCAGCTTATGAGTGGTGCGTTTACTGAAGAGCGGTTACTGGCAACGGCTCGGTGGTGTGAGGCGGTGTTGGATTTTCAGTCCTTGCCACCACTGGACTAAATCGCACCATACGGCGGGAGTGGACGCTTGGGACTTCACCAACAGCATCACCTCTCCCGTCAATACCCGTCTCATAAGCAAAGGAGCAATCATTCCGGGGAGAGAGAGGATTCAGGTACGGCGAGAAACTCACGAGCATCGACAATCGAGATGGGCCCGGCGCTGAGTCGCTGAGTGGGGCGCGCGACAACTTGATAGACGTGGCGTGGTTTGAGTTTCTCCGCATAGTAACGCAGATGGCTTGATGGCGTCGTATCCCCGTATTTGCATTCGATGAGTTCGTGCACGCTGTTCTCGCGCAGAATCACGAAATCCACTTCGCGCCCCTCCTTATCGCGGAGATAGCGCAGTTCGTAGCGATAGCCGAACTTATCCTCTAAATAATGCAGCCGCTTGAGGAGCGCGGTCGCCACGACGTTCTCGAAGCGCGCGCCTTCGTCACCGACGACATCGCCCGTATCGAAAAAATAGACTTTCGGTGGTTTACGCACGGCGCGGGGCAGGTCTCGTGTCAGCGGTGGGACCGTGAACACCAGGTACATGCGTTCCAGCACTTCCAGCCACGCCTTGAGGGTCGTGGGGCTAATGCTCAGGTCGGTGGCGATATTACCAAGAACGACCGTGCTGCTCACCCGTGAACGCAGGGCTTCGACAAAGAGGCCGAGCGATTGAATGTTGCGCACCGACTCCAGGTCCCGCACGTCATCGCGCAAGACCCGATCCATGCGCTCACGTCGCCAGCGACGCGCGAATGTTTCGTCCCCTTCCAAGAACGGCTCAGGAAACCCACCTATCGTCAACAAGCGCCGCAGGGCTTCCTCCATGGTCATGTTCGCGGGGCATTCGGATAACGTAAACGGATGTAATCGCCAGTAATGGTAGCGTCCCAAGAGGGAATCGCCGCCACGACGATAGACATCAAGCCGGGCACTGCCAGTGACGACGAAATTCTGCTCTGGCGGGCGCGTATCATATAAGCCTTTGATCCAGCGCTTCCACTTCGGGAATTTGTGCAGTTCATCAAACGCGACCAGCGCGGCGTCGCGCGGCCAGCGTTTCTTCAGAATGATCCGCCGGTCATCATCCGCGTCCCAATTCAGGTAGGTCCCGCGCTCCGCGAAATGATCGCTCAGTAAGGTGCGCACGAGCGTCGTTTTCCCGCACTGGCGCGGCCCACCGATAAACACCATCTTTTTGGCGAGATCATTGAGCACGTCAGCGGCGAGGTACCGAGGCGGCTGTTTTGCAGCGTACTGGAAAGTAGCCATGACCATTCTCCAGTACGCTGGAAAATAGCCAGGGGCAAGTGTGGTCGAGAGATAGGACGGTCGCTGCTGGACCTCACGGCTTCAGGTCCGCTCTCTCCTCGTGGGCAAGAGACAGCGAGAGAGGGGGTGCGCGGCGTGCGATGCCTGTCAAAGTTTGTGCCACTGCACACAGGTACGAATCACGTTTTTCCGCGCGGGCAGCACTGCCCGCGCTCCATAACGGTGCCGGAGACCTCCGACTTTTCGGCCCCATTTATGGGGCGTTGTAGCGTAGCCTGGTGATTGATCGCCGGGCGATGGTGGTCGTGTTGAGCACTTCGCTATCCCTATCCTGAAAAGGGTTTCAATCTCGACACGAGGCTCACCCCCGCCTCATTCTCCTCCTCCCCAGCCAGCAAATTCCGCAGACACACATACCCAGTATTTCGCAGATCGCTATCCTGGCTGGTCGCCAGTGGCAGAACGAGTTGTATCGCTTGCGCTCTCTCTTGTTGTGGATGGACGGACAATTGCCCCAACGCCTGAGCGGCTGCGAAGCGAACAGCCTCAAAGAAATCGTTGGCCAGTTCTTACGCGAGGCGGATCAACTCCGGACTCTTCCCACTACCGACATGGCCAGTGAGCGGCCCTTTGTACGGTTTCAGCTGCCCTACGCTATCTTGCAAGCTCAGTTTGAGAAGCTGGACGATACTGCGGGTCTCATCGTTTTCCTTGCGATCAACAAAAAAACGGGCGACCTCTTCGGGGCGGACTTGACCGACCGGGTTGAAATCGTTGGTGAGTGACTGCCAAGATTGCTCTTCAGATTTCAGCATACGTCTCAGCCTTTCTTCGCGATCTCCTGTTCAGTTTCACATAAAGAGCACGAAGTTGATCGTCAATCCTCACCACGCCATCAACTCACCAACAATGCCACACCCAGGACAATCAGCACCGTTCCGACTACATCATACGTAGAGACGCGCTCCATTTCCTTGAGCCAGAAGTGACTGAGTGTCAACGTCACCAGCGGGGCCGCCGCGGTCAGCGGTGCCACGATGGCGGCGGGAATGAGTTGCAGCGCGGCGAAAAAGCTGAACACTCCCAGGGTCGAAAACAAGCCGGACAGCGCGAAATACCACCCCACCCACCGGGGCATCTTGAACAAGTCACTAGCCTGACCAGTCCCGAAAAAATAGACGATATACACGACCGTGCTCGCCAGCATGCCGATGCAGGCACCCAGGATCGGCTCATTACTAATGCGTAAGCCCATTTTGACCATCACGGGATTGGTGCTGTAACACAACGCGGCGAGCAAGGGATAGAACAAATCGCGTGGATTCATGCGCGTCGCTGTCCGGTCAAGACCACAATGCCCCCCACGATGCTGACGATGCCGAATAGGATTTTGAGCGTGATTTGCTCGCGAAGGAACACAGCGGCGAGGATCGTGGTGAACAACGGAGAGGCGTTAATGAGCGGCGTGGCGCGAGCCGCGCCGAGGCGTGCAACCCCGATGTAATTGAACAGTCTACCCAAACAAGGGCCGGTGATGCCCACCGCGGCGAACCACAACGCCGCCGGCGGGGTAACGACTTCCATGACCGCATGGGGATGCAACAGAAACACCGCCACGAGCAGTGGAAAACTCGCGAGCAAGCCCACAACCACGGCGACCGACGCACTGGCATGTGGCAAGCCTTTCCGCACCAAAATAGGAATCGACCCCCACAACGCCGCGGACAGCAGCGCTAACCCCTCACCGTAAAACATCGGGGCAGGGTACAGGGGATGGGAGGACCGGGGAAGGGGAGAGTGAAGAGTGAAGAGTGAAGAGTGAAGAGTGAAGAGTGAAGAGTGAAGAGTGAAGAGTGAAGAGTGAAGAGTGAAGAGTGAAGAGTGAAGAGTGAAGAGTGAAAAAGGATGCACTCTGGGAACAGCCGTATCGCCTGGATGGAACGGGGTGGCATTTTTCCCGCCACTTGCACCGTTCCCCCAGTAGACATTCACTTCATACTCTTTTCGTCTTCACTTTTGCCTTTTGCCTTTTGCCTTTTGATTTTCGCCGCCTCCTACGGATCGTAGCCGGGAATTTGGGATTCATCGACCGTGTCTATCCGCGCAGGGTCGAGCACTTGATTGGCGTACTCAAGGTAGATTTTTTCACGCACGAACACGTCGAACAGATCGGGGTCAATATGCCCGTTCAATTTGAATTTGCCGAGTATGTGAAGCGATTCGGTCAGCGTCTTGCCTTTTTTGTACGGACGGTCGGCCGCGGTGAGCGCCTCAAAAATATCGGCGATCCCCATCACGCGAGCCTGCACCGACATTTGCTCGCGCGTGAGGCCGCGCGGATAGCCCTTGCCGTCCATGCGCTCATGATGACCACCAGCATATTCGGGCACGTTTTTCAGGTGTTTCGGCCAGGGCAAGGATTCAAGCATCTTGATGGTGACCACGATGTGGTGGTTGATGATCTCGCGCTCCCGCGCCGTCAGAGTGCCCGCCTTGATGCAGAGGTTGTCGATTTCATCTTCGGAGAGAAACGGAGCCTCCTTGCCGTCGACATCGCGCCAGGTGTAGCCCGTGCCTATGCGTCTGACGCGCTCCCGCAGTTCCGGCGCCATGGATTCACCGCCGGTATTGTGCCGACGCAGGAATTCCCGATCTTCGTCTATTCTCTTCATGCGCTCCTGAAACTCGGCCTCCAACCTGGCTATGGTTTTGGGATCGCCGCCTGCTCCTAGCTTGGCTTGCAGAAACGCGATTTCGGCATCGCGCTTCACTACCTCAAAGCGTGTATCCACCAAATGAATACGATCAAAAATGGTTTGCAGCTTGGTGGCCTTATCAACTACATGCACAGGGGCGGTGACTTTGCCGCAGTCGTGCAGCGCGGCGTAGGTCACTACCATGGAGTTATTCGGCGCGCCGGTGTCATCAACCAGCCGAATAGGAGAAAACGGGATCGCCACCCCACTGCTGCCCCCCATGGCAATGTTGAGCGAGTCGGTGCGCACGATCTCAAACTTCAAGATACGCTCGCCATCGATTTCCTGTATCACATACAGCGTGCCGCCATCCGCGTTGGTGAGACCTTTGGCGGCGGCCAGAATGACTTCCAGCAGGCGGGTCATATCGCGTTCCTGTGACAACGCGGCGCCAATCGCGTTAAGCTCTTCGAGCCGTCTCAGTAAGTCGTCCGCGGTTAACACGTTTGCGGTCATCACATGTCCGGCAAGGGAAAACGAAACGGGGAAACGGGGAACATGTTTTTTTCCTTCTTCGTCCCCGATTCTCCCCGTCTCCGGTTCTCCGATTCTGTTTTCCCCCCTACGTGAGAGGACCAAAAAAGACACGAACCGCGATGTCGCTCAACAGGAGGAACAACGCGATGGTAATGAGAGCGCCGTCGAGGGGATGGAGGAGTTTCTTTTGTCCTTCGCGTTTTTGCGACACAAGTTCTTGCAGGTCTGGGTCGATACTGCCCCCAGTGCCATCCGCCAATGCCCGCAAGAGATCGCGGTTCGGATATTGTTGCCGATACTCATCCAGGGACTCTCCAGGCAGGCGGCTGACCATGACCGTCTCATTCTTCTGGTTGACCACTTGCCCATCTTTCCGTTTCAGTAAGACCACCGAGAAACTTCCCTGCCGTTTCCCTGGGATCGTCGCTTCATAGACACGGGGGGCGACTGGCAACAGTGTTAATTCGTCGCTCTGAGCGCCACGCGGCAGACGGACCTGCAACAGATTGTCTTGCTCGGTATCGTAGGACTCGGCTTGCAAGATGGTCCGATCTCCCCGTTGGTAGGCACTGAGTCGATAGTCCCACGGGGTCTCATCACGAATCGCCCACCGCACCGCCTGTGACCAAAATTTGCTAAACCCATCCCACTGAATCCATTCAATGGAACTCCCGCCACTGGGATCGAACGCCACGACGACCACCTTGCCCAAACCATATTGCCAGGTGGCGAGCAGTGGATCGTGATCCTTGTGGACATCCGTATACAACTGCACTTCGGCCCCATCCTTGGCTGTGGTCAGCATGTATTCATCAAGGGGCGGAAACTCGGTGAGCCCACTCAGGATCTGCCCTCGTTCGCCGATCTTGGGCACGATTTCCTTGGGGTCCTCGCTCTCATCATCGTTTTCTCGCATGACTTGCTTGGTGTCCTTGATGAGCAGTTGGGGCAGCATCTCCACATCCTCGACGTGATAGAAGCGTCCCCCAGTGCGGTTCGACATATCGGAGAGCAGTTGCAGGTTCACGGTATCGGCGCCGATGCGGATGGTGGTGAGCGTGATTTGCCGTTGGGCGACGGTGGCCACCAGCGGATAGTGGTCGGCCGCCGCGCGATTAGAGTCACCATCGGTAATGAGAATAATATGGCGGATGGCGCCGCGGGCTTGACTCAATTGATCGGCGGCCGTCTGGAGGGCTCCGTAAAAATCCGTCCCCCCACCATACTGGAGACGCGCGATTTTGTTGGTGAGATCAGCGCGATTCTCAGAGAGCCGGAGCAAAGGGGAGAGCACGTAGGGCTCGGAATCGAACGCGATGGCCCCAGCATAATCGGTGTCCTTGAGTTGAGTGAGCAGTTCCGTCGCCGCTTTTTGGGCATAGACCATCTTCTGCCCATCATGGAGACCCCGCACTTTGCTGTTGTAGCCCATGCTGTTCGAGCGATCGATGATAATGAAGAGCGCGATCGGTGTCCGTTTCTTCTTCTTCGGGCGCTGTTCGTGAAAGGTGACCGGCAGCACCCGCTCAATCGTGGTGTTTTTATAGTTCAAGTCGCCAAAGGCACGCATCCCGCCAGCCATGATGAAGCCACCACCGAAATCGCGCACGTAGGATTCAACGGTGGACATCTGCTGTTGGGTAATCCCGCCACGTCCCACATCATCGAACACCAGACAGTTATATTCGAGCAGATCCGAGAGTTGCGACGGCAGCCCCTCGGGACGACGGAACTCGACTTCCACTTCCTTCATCTTCAAGGCACGAGCTAAATGCGTTTTCTGGTTGTCGGTAATAACCAAGGCGCGGACTTTTCCCGTCACCGAGACGTTGGCGTTTTGTTGATTGTTACCGGCGATGGTATCCGGGGAGGCTTTGATCTGCCCACGCAGCAAATAGGTACCACGTTGAGAAATTTGCGCGGGCACCTCGAACACCGACAAGCCCGGAGCGATAGTGATGTTTTGTTGGGTGAGCGACTGGTCATTCGCCAACACCGTCAGTTGTCCGGGCAGGGTCTTGTCGTTGCCGTTGCGGACAACAAGGCGTAGCGTAAACGCACTGCCCTCACGCACCAGCGGGGGAGCAACAAATTTTTCCAGCGAGACTTCCGGATGTTGGCCACTCGGCGGAATCACTGGAAAGATTTTGACCCCCATCCGGCGCGCCAGGGCGATATGCCGCTTGGCTATCCCTTGGGTTTCATTGCCATCCGTCAGGAGGAGCAGACGTTTCTCTCCTCCTTCCGGGTAAAGGGCAAAGGCACGTTCCAAAGCGCGAGCGATGTTGGTCTCCCCCCCCTGCCCTTCTGGGGTCGCGGGCAACGGGGTCCGCGACACAGAAGAAGAGGGAGGGCCGGGCGGAATCAACACCTGCGCATCGGCGGCGAAGGTCAGGACGGAAAACTCATCGGCGGGTTCCAACGTTTGCGTAAGTCGGGTGAGATATTCCTGCATCCACGCACGGCCTTCACTGGCCACACTGTCTGACACATCAATGGCCGCGACCAGCGCGAGCTTATGCTCGGAAAGAATCGTTTGCCAACTCAATCCCGCCAGCGCCGCCGCCAGAAGCACCACACCGAGGGTACGGAGTACCGCAGCAATGGCCAGCGCCCCACGCCGTTGTTGCCACAGTAGTGGCGCCCACAGCAGGGGGAGAAGCGCCAGCAACCACAGCCACTCTGGGGTGAGCAGGAGGTACGTCGTCCCCAAAAATTCGTAGGTCATGCGGTCCTCATACGGGAATAGCGCCACATGGCATACAACCATTCGAGGAGTAACACGAGCGCGGCCCCGTAATACAGAGGCCGTCCGAATTCGCGCGGCACCCTGCGGGTGAGTTCTTGTGGTGCCGTCGGTAGCTTGGTGACGGGGGCCACCTTCGTAGCGCCCTCTTCACGTCGGGCAATATCGGATTCAGCTTCATCGAAAAGGTTGGCATACAAAATGGTGCGATAGCGGCTGCCGTCCAGGCGGTATTCACCGATTTGATCGACTTCGACGGTATCAGTTTCAAGTGTTTGCTCCTCTCCACGTGGAGGACGGAGTCGGAGGGAATCAGGAGCGGTGCCGGGCGGCAGGAAAAATGCCTCTCCGGTCGAGACGAGTTGAGGGATCGCCGGGTCTGGGGGTAATAGCCAGCGCAGCGTGTTGAGGAACAGCAGCAGCAACGTCAGGTTGTCGGAATTCGTGAGGTTGCCTTTGTTGAGATCAAAGGCGAGACAGACCACCCGATGGCCGTCCTTTTCGCCGGTCAGCGCCAACGGCACTTCGCTGGTTTTGGTGCGCGACGAGATTAACACCTGCGCCCACGGCGGCAGCGCCAACACGCGGGCTTTTTTCAGCGGGAGTGCTTCAACATAGCGCAGGTTGCGCAGCAGGTCGTGCTCTTGTCGCCAGTCGAGAATGCTGAGGTCCGCCGCTTCCGCGATCACGGGGAACAACGGATTGTTGGGCGGGGGGAACACATACAGACTATTCACCGCGACCGTCGCGCTCGGGACGAACTGGTGGAACAGGGCCACATCTTGTGGGTTCAGCCTCGTGGAAAAAAACTCCTCGGGCGTGATGGCGGTAATCGCGAGGCCAGGAATCGACTCACTCACGCGGGTTAATTCCTCGTGCAGGGTTTTCACCGGGGATACGACCACGAGTCGCCGTAGCGAGCGTTCCGCCAACCACGACAGGGCCTGATTATCAAGCGCGAGCGCGTCGCTCGGCTCGATCTTCGCCGTGAGTTTCCCCGCATGTTCGAACCCTTTCATCGAAAACGACGCCGCTTCTCGCGCGGCCAGCGTGAACTCCTTTTGGAAAACTGACTTGTTGTCCAGTTGTAACGTCAGCGTCCCCTTCTTGGGTCGAGAAGCATAGTTGCGCACGAGCATATACGCCTGGGCCTGAGAGTAGGTCTGAAAAGGGTTCTGGTAGAGATGGAACGCGGCCAGGGCGACGTTGTCGTCGTTCTTCCCGACACGGTGATAGACAAGCTCTTGCACCTGTTCTTGCGGCAAACTGAGCGTGCTCCGTGGGAGGTCGGTGAACACATGCACCTGCCCTCGGCGTCCGTCACGACCTCGTTGCGCCAACGCCAGCTCCACTCCCAAATCGAGATTCGTGCTCGTATCCACGGGTTGGAGCATCTCTAGCAGATGCAGCACCAGCAAGTGGTCACTGGTTAAACCGCTCACGATTTGTGGACGGGTACTAATGCTAATCACCATGGATTCGTCCAGCGGACCAAGCGATTGCATGACCTGTTTGGCTTCATCCAGCGCGAGGTCAAACCGACTGCTCCGTCCCTCGCGCGCCTGCATGCTGGCCGAGGCATCAATCACAAGAATATGACGATTGCCATGCGTTTCGGTGACGGTCTGTGAGCGATAGGGACGCAAGAGGCCACCAATCAGGAGGAGGAGCAGAAGGGCTTGAGCAAAGAAGAGCAGGTCGGGGAGAAAGCGACGAATGCGGGCTTTGTCCTCTGGCACGGCATGCCAAAAGAGCAGCGAGGGTACTTCGATCCGCTGACGCCAGCGTTCACGCAAGTAAATAAGGACGAGAATCCCAAGCAGGGTGAGGAGCGGCAGCGCGGCCGGATTGAGAATGCCCATAGTCCGTACTTTCTACCGGAAAGCGAGCAACCCTGCCCGGGTGAACTGTTCGGTCATAATTTGAGCTAACGGGGTGTCCGTCGTCACCCGAGAGTAGAGTATCTGATGGCGGTGACAGAACTGTTGGAGCGCGTCGAGATGCGTCTGCAACGCCTCTTGGTACTGTTGCAGATGTGAGCGATTCAGAGAGACCCACCGTTCTTTCTGCTCTTCAACATCATAGAGTTTACCACGACGAAAGAGTCGCTCTGGAGCGAGTTCCGCCGCGCCGATGATGTGGACCGCCCGCACCTCATAGCCGCGGGCTTGCAACAACGTCAACGCGCCTTCGTACTGGGCCGGTTCAACGAGAAAATCCGAGACGACCGTGGCGACGCCGGGCTCGCGGGTTTGTTCAATATAGGCGCGCACGGTCTCTCGGAGATAGGTTTTTCCACCAGGCGTGAGGGTGTGGAGAAAACCCGGCAGCCGTGCGAACTGACTGCGATGGCGCAGCAACGGCGCCGGACGAAAGGGCGCTTGCCCGGGCTTGGGGGCAGCCAACGCAACGAGGTGCAGAGGGTCGTTATTGTTCAGCACCACGTACCCCAGCGCGGAGACCAGGTCAGTCGCAAAGACGAATTTTTGGTCAACAACTGGCGCCCCCATTGAAGCGCTGGTGTCGAGAAAAATATGGACCGGAATCTCGCGCTCGGCGGTGAAGGTACGGACCACGAGTTGATCGAGTCGCCCAACCGCGTTCCAATCGACATAGCGGAAGTCATCGCCAGGGACATACTCTTTGTAGGATTCAAACTCGACGCCCCAGGCTTGGGTCGCGCGCGGGATCAGGGTTTCGCCGGGCCGGTGCCCACGCGCGGTCCGTATCCGCAGCCGCAGCCGGTCCAATTGGCGAAAGAAGGTGAAATCAGTCAGCGCCACGATATCAGCCCCATCAACTCTCTCACGCCTTCATCTCTATCGTCGCAATTTGCGGGCGGACTGGAGGATGCGTTCAATAATGATCGCGGGATCGATGTTTTCCGCCTCGGCGGCAAAGTTCAGCACCAGGCGGTGCTGCAACGCGGGGATGGCCACGCGGTCAACATCCTCATAACTGACATTGGCACGCCCATCGAGTAGCGCCACTACTTTGGCGCCTAACAGGAGCGTCTGGCCACCACGCGGGCTGGAGCCAAAAGAGACGTAACGATTGACAAAGTCATCTTTCGGCAGGGTGGTCCGGGCGGTATCCCCAGCCTTGAGATATTTAGCGCCCGCCGGGATCGTGGCATGAATGAGCGCGGCGATGTACTCCTCGATATGAGGGGCCACCATCACTTCGCGCACCAGCGTGCGCAGGGCCATGACTTTTTCTGATGCTTCCGCATGCACGAACACCGGGTGGAGGTCAGGCACGGCCGTGGTGGTGGTGGTATTGATAATGCGCTGAATTTCGGTGTGGGTGGGATAGGTGAGGCGAACCTTGAAAAAGAAACGGTCGAGTTGCGCTTCGGGCAATGGATACGTTCCTTCCATTTCAATCGGATTGAGCGTGGCGAGCACGAAGAACGGCGGCGCCAGACGATACGTGGTCCCCGCCACTGTCACTTGTTGTTCCGCCATCGCTTCCAAGAGCGCGGCTTGGGTCTTGGGAGTGGACCGATTGATCTCGTCCGCGAGCAACACATGAGAAAAGATCGGGCCTTCGACAAAGACGAACTCACGGCGCCCCTCGTCGCGGTCCATCACCATCCGCGTTCCGGTAATATCCGCCGGCATCAAATCGACCGTGAACTGGATGCGATTAAAGCTCAGATTGAACACATCGGCCAACGAGCGCACGATCAAGGTTTTGCCCGTGCCGGGCACGCCCTCAATCAGCACGTGTCCACCAGCGAAAAAGGCGATCAAGATGTTGCGGACCAGGTCTTCGTGACCGACCACGGCCTTCGCCAATTCCGCTTCTATGCGGCGGACGGTCTGTTGGAAATCAGCAATCAACTGGGTAGCTGGGGCTTCACTCACCGTGATTCTCCTCGCACGAATAGACGTTTCACAATATCTTCGTACTCCGCGGGCACTTGCGATTTCCGAATCGCATCGTCAAGTGACTGCTCTCGGCTAAGGCCCTTGGTCGATTTTTCAATAATCCCGCCGGTGTCCTTTTCCTCAGGGTCCAGCTCCCCTTCTTGGCTCTTTTTATGGGTTGTTTCAAGCGCGAGCTGGAAGGTCTGGCCGCCCTTGCCGGTGATTTTTTCCTCGCCATAGAGACGGGGCTCGGTCCCGCTCCCGGCTCCTGGACCGCCTTCTCCTGATTCACCACCACTCCCTGGCACCTGGGGGCTATCAGGTTGGAAGGTGCCTTTAGCATTTTTCCGCTCAAGCTGGGCATGCTCAAGCTGTTGAAGACCGGATCCTTGCGAGGGCGCGGACATGGCCGCACCGGGATTTTTCCCACTCGCCGAGCCGTCTTTCTTTTTGTCGTCGCGATTCCGTGAAGTGCTAGGAGATTGCTCCCCTTGTCGGTCCCCCTGTCCGTCCATCGACGCGCTCGGCGTCTTCTGCTCTTCACGCGCTTGGAGTGCCAACCGAGGATCTTGTTCCGCTGACTGCCCTTCTGGTGTGGGTGGTTTCGGCGCTTTATCCGGCAGCCCTTGCAGCGCCTGGCGAATTTTCTCTTGCAGCGCTTGAGGCAAGGAGGCAAGGGACTGCGCGTCTAACTTGTCGGGGCTCTCCGGGTTCCGCTGATTTTCGGCATTGCCCGCCTCGAGTGCATCTTGAGCTTTCTTCTCTTGATCCCGAGGAGTGTCAAAAAGTGTGCCTCCTCCCCACTGCTTCGGCGTGTCGGGCAGTAAAGAGAGTTTGCGATCAAGGAGTTCCCCCGCGCGATTGGGCAGATCGCCTAAGACCGTTTCCAGATTCGCGAGCGAGAACGGCTCTTGAGTAGAGCGTTCCGAAAGCATGGGGATGGACGCAATGAAAAAAGTCAGGAGAAGAGCGAGCAGAAATGGCACGGCGCTCCAGGGGATACGCGAGGGAGAGACTCTCTTCACCTCCCAATCGTTCAGGAGCCGCGTGTTCTCGGCAAGGAGATGTGGCCACAAGGATGAGGGTGGCGGTTTCCCAATCGCTCCACCTGTGAGTTGGGCGACCAGGGTCGCCAGACGCTCCTTTAAGCCAGCCCGCGCGTCCACCCGCCGAGCGATCGTATTGAGATCGGCCCAGTCCTCGACCCCACGGCGCACAAAAAAGAGAAAGCAGAAAGCGAGCAGGAGAAGCACTGGCCAGGAGAGGAGCGTAAACAGCATGGGCGACAACACGAACGTACACACAATCAAGAGGGCCGTCCCCAAGGCGAGCACAGCGCCAAGACGATAGAGATGATGCTGCACCGTATGGAAATTCCATCGTCCCCGGACCTGTCGGAGCCGCTCCTCGACATCCGCGAGGGCCAGCCGTTCTTCTGTGCCTGGAATCCCAACTGTCTTGTTCTGGTTCTCAGTCATAGTGCGGCGACAATAGTAGACCGCTCCGATCTGGTCAACTCAGGAAGAGGTAGACAAAAGTCGGCCAACAGAGAAATTACCGTGTTCGTTCGAGGAGACAGTGACGAGCAAATGATCCGCGGTTTGGGATGTTGCCCTTTCTCAATGCGCCAGAGCGGCTCTCATGGGAGCAGGTTTGTATTTCCCCTCCCTCACCAAATCACCGCGATAACCAAGCCAGAATACTACACATGGACAAAGATCGCGGGTTTACGGAACACCCGGAACACTCCGGCGATCAATCGCCGCGAATGCGGCACCCCTACGGCAAGAGCGCCAACCACCGATCCGCGGACATCACCCACTGGGTCATCCCTTGCACGCTACGCTTTTGACTCACACCGCTCTTGTGGACCAATTGAACCACGGCTGGAATCTGGAGCTTTTGCTGGAAGTGCACCAGGCTGGGAGCGAGTTCCGTGTCCGTGGTTTTGCACTCAATCAGACATAGCGGCTGTCCACGCTCCGTGATCACAAAATCGACTTCGCGTTTCTCCTTATCGCGAAGAAAATGCAAGCCCAGGTCTTTCATGCCCATGGCCCGCCATAAGTGAACGGCTTTGAGCAGATGCGCGGCAACCAGGTTCTCAAATCGTCCCCCTTCGTTGTCGATCTCCGCCCAGTCAACAAGATACGCTTTGGTTTCCTTCCGTAAGGTCCGTGTGAGCCGTCCAGTGAACGGGGGCAACCGAAACAGATAAAAGAACTGTTCGAGGAGCGACAACCAATCCCGTACGGTCTCAAAGGCGACGCCCACGTCTTCTCTGAGAGCGTTGACTGACAGTGGGCTGCCGATCCGCTCTGGGAGCAGATGCGTGAGATGTTCCAGGAGAGAGATTTCTCGAATAGCGCTGGCGTCACGAATATCTTCCCGCACCAGGAGCGTCTTTCGCTCCGCGGCCCACAGGTTGTAAAACTCCTCGTTGCCGCGCGTGAAGGGTTCTGGAAATCCGCTGAAGCGAAAGAGGTGCTCATACTGGTCGCGGCGCTCGGATGACGCATCTGGCGGGTTCTCAAGCCCCTGCTTGAAATCGGCGAGGCTCTTGAGCCTGCCACTGAGTTCGCCGACGCTCAAGGGGAAAAGGGGCACACTGAAATAGCGCCCCAACAGACTATCCCCCCCTTTCTTGAACAGATCGAGTCGCCCGCTGCCAGTGACGAGAAAGCGAAATTCTTCCTTGTACTGGTCGTACTGGCCCTTGAGGTAGTTCTTCCAGTGTGCGTATTTGTGAATCTCATCAAAGACCACGAGAAACGGCTGGCGGGGATCGCGGTTTTCTTTTTCCAGGAACTCCGAGTCGGCCAGAATCTATTTTCGATGCGCGGAGATATCCCAGTTCACGTAACGACTTTGGGGGAATTGTTGCTGATAACGCTGGGCTAACGTCGTCTTACCCACCTAGCGCGGGCCACTGACAAACGCCATCTTGTTGAATTGCATGACGACGCGATCCACAAGAACGGTGGTGGTGCGGTCTAGCATGGCAGTCATTCCTAGACCGAAGTCGAAAAAAGTCAAGACTTTTTTCGACTTGGCTCGAATCTTTCCTGGGGCGATCGCGGGGGCGTCCTGTGGGATAGCCTTAGCCCCTTACCAGCATCGACCTCCCCCTGCCCAAGTCCTCGTTTTATGCTAGGGGGTGAACCACTTCATTTTGTAAGCGGAGGCAGTACGTGCTCAGCCCTTATCGTGTACTTGATCTGACAACGGAACGTGGTCTGCTATGCGGGCAGATTCTGGGTGACCTGGGAGCCGATGTGCTCAAGGTCGAACCGCCAGGCGGGTCCCCCGCGCGGCGACTTGGTCCGTTTTACCATGATGTCCCAGATGGCAATCGCTCGCTCTACTGGTGGGCCTATAATCGCAATAAACGCGGCATCACGCTCAATCTTGCGACTACTGAGGGGAAGGCGATTCTGCGTCGTCTCGTTCCGGGCGCGCATTTTCTCATTGAATCCGACAATCCCGGCACGATGGCAGAGCAGGGACTGGGGTATGCGGAGCTCGAAAAACTGAATCCAGGGTTGGTGTACCTTTCTATCTCCGCGTTCGGGCAGGATGGCCCCAAGGCAAGTTATGTCGATAGTGATCTGGTGATCCTTGCCGCCGGCGGACCATTAGTGCTCACCGGCGATGATGATCGTCCGCCGGTGCGGCTGAGTGTTCCCCAAGCCTACCTTCATGCCTGCGCCGAAGCAGCGGTCGCGGCACTGGTCGCGAACCATGAACGTCAGCGTTCCGGGCGTGGCCAGCATGTGGACGTGTCCGCGCAACAAGCGGTCGCGCAAGCCACGCAGGCGATGATCTTGGCCGCGCCATTAGGCGAGGCGGAGATTAAACGGATGGCGGGCGGCGTCAAAATCGGCTCGCTTAATATCCGCCTGATCTGGCCCGCCAAGGATGGCTATGTCGCGATTACGTTCCTGTTTGGCACCGCCTTCGCCCATTTCACCAAGCGGTTGATGGATTGGGTCTACGAAGAAGGCGTTTGCGACCAAGCGACACGCGATACCAATTGGTTGACGTTTGGCGGGCAACTCTTCAGTGGCGAAGGGCGCAAGGAATACGAGCGGCTCAAGGGCGTGCTAGAGGAGTTCACCAAAACCAAGACCAAGGCGGAGTTACTGCGGGGCGCGCTCGACCGAGGGCTTATCATGGCCCCCATCTCCAGAATTGACGAAGTCGTTAGCAGCCCACAACTAGCGGCGCGTCACTACTGGTGTGAAATGGAGCACCCGGAGTTAGGCGAGAAATTTCGTTACCCCGGCCCATTCGTGAAATTCAGCGAAACACCATTGACCTATCGCCGTCGCCCACCACTGATCGGGGAACATAATCGCGAAGTGTATGTGGATGAGCTGGGGATGAGTGAAGATGAATTCGCCGGCCTGCAACGCCACGGCATTATTTGACGCACGACGGGGAGGAGTACCATGACGAACACATTACCATTAGCCGATGTCAAAATTCTTGATCTCATGTGGGTCATGGCTGGACCCGCTGGGACCCGCGTGCTAGCGGATTACGGCGCGACCCTCGTGCGTGTCGAATCGGCGAAACGCATTGATACCGCGCGGACGCTCCAACCCTTCCACAACCGCAAGCCGGGGCCGGACAGTTCCGCGCTGTTTCAGAATCTCAATACCGGCAAGTTAGGACTGTCGCTGGACCTGAATAATGAACAGGCTCGTGACGTGATTCGCGATCTCGTGCGTTGGGCGGACGTCGTGACCGAGTCGTTTTCGCCGCGCGCGATGAAGATGTGGGGGCTCGACTATGAGTCGCTACGCAAGATCAAACCCGACATCATTATGATTAGTTCGTGCCTCATGGGACAGACGGGACCGATGGCGAAGTTTGCCGGGTTTGGCAATCTCGCGGCGGCGATTTCGGGATTCTTCAACTTGACTGGCTGGCCGGACCGTCCACCGGCTGGACCTTTTAGCGCCTACACCGATTATGTGGCCCCGCGTTTTACCGCGTTGTCGATCTTGGCCGCGCTTGACCATCGCCGTCGCACTGGCCAGGGCCAATACATTGACCAATCGCAAGCCGAAGCCACACTCCATTTTCTTACGCCGGCGTTGCTCGACTACACCGTCAACGGGCGCGTGCAAGGAGCAACAGGTAACCGTGATCCGCACCTGGCTCCGCATGGTGTCTATCCCGCGGCGGGAACGGACCGTTGGGTGGCCATTGTCGTGCAGAGCGAAGAGCAATGGCAGTCACTGTGCGATGTGATGCAACGACCTGATTTGCTCCGTGATGAACGATTTTCTACACTTGAGGCCCGCCTCACCCAT
Source organism: Deltaproteobacteria bacterium (assembly GCA_009692435.1). Classification (GTDB taxonomy): domain Bacteria; phylum Desulfobacterota; class Binatia; order Bin18; family Bin18; genus JABFSC01. The sequence continues at coordinate 24,363 of SHZE01000002.1, forward strand.
CAGGAGGAACTCGAGACCCAGGTATCCACATGGACCAAGACGCTTGACCCGTTCCGCATTGAAGCGCTACTCCAAGCACGTGGAGTTTCGGCGGGCGCGGTCAGCTCGACGCATGAGGTCTACAAAGACTCGCAGTTCACCCATCAGGGACATTTTGTTGAACTGGAACATCCCACCTATGGCCACACCACGGTCGAGGGCTCACGTTTCCGGTTGTCTCGAACACCAGCCCAAATCAACCGATGCGCACCAACACTGGGACGAGATAATCAATACGTCTTGGAAACGCTCTTGGGATATAGCGAAGAGAAAATCAGCGAGCTAGCGGTCGCCGGAGCGCTGGAATAAAGATGATTTCCCTGAGAGCGCGCCCATCTCGGTCGTGCTCTCAGGGCTACGCACCCTGAAGCTCCCGAACCGCCTGCTCGAACTCCTCGTCAGACTCCTCGCGGAGTTTGCTCTCCCCCAACGCGATTTTCATGGCTCCGACCTGGTGCCACCAGCGTGCCATCGCCTGCGGATCAAAAAACAGGCGCGTCGTATAGTGTTCGGCGCAGTCCTCATTCAAGAACACGATGGACAGCGCCTCTTGCCGGAGAAACTTCCGCAGAATTTCGCTGTCGGTCGCTTGCCGTGGGTTGAGATAGAACATACCGCCGGTCCCTGGACCAAACGTGGGATGCAGTCGATAGGTCACGGTCACCACCCAGGTTCCTTGTGGACTTTGCCACGTGGACAGATCAATGGTGAGGGGAAGTTGGGCGTCGAGAAAAAAATCAATCAGCTCCACTCTCACCACGAGGGCTAATTCGTCGGTCCCCGCGCGATCAATAAACCGTGGGCAGTAGAGGGGTTCTTCCTGGAGGAGGCTCCAACTTTCCTTGTTGATGACAATTCCCGTCTGTGTCATAGCGCGTCCTTCATTGAGATTGACCTGAGTACCAGCATCAATCATACATACATCGAAGACAGGAGGAACGTACATGGCAAACGCCGAGATCGTGGCGATCGGATCGGAATTACTGCTGGGGCAGATCGTGGACACCAACTCAACCTGGCTTGCGCAACGGCTGACCGCCTTAGGCGTGAACCTCTTCTATAAAGCCGTAGTAGGAGACAATCCCGAGCGCATGCGCGAGGTCCTAACCCGTGCGCTCGAACGCGCGGACGTGGTGATTACCAGCGGCGGGCTAGGACCGACACAAGATGATCTCACGCGCGAGGCGGTCGCCGAAGTAACGGGGCGTAAACTCATACTGCATCCCCCGTTCCTGGAGCAGATTGAGCACCGGTTTCGTACTCGCGGGTTCATCATGACCCCGAACAACGAACGACAGGCGTACATGCCGGAAGGCGCGATTCCGGTCAACAATCCCAATGGCACGGCCCCTTCGTTTGTCGTGGAAGACCCACGGGGCAGCATCTTCGTTCTGCCTGGAGTGCCGTTTGAACTGAAGTGGCTCTTCGATAATGAAGTGGCTCCCTATTTGCGCCGGAAATTCTCACTGTCAGAGATTATTACCTATCGCCTACTCAAGGTCGCCGAACTCGGGGAAAGTCGGGTGGACGATCTCATGGGACATTTGATCGCTAACTCACGCAATCCGACCGTTGGTGTATTAGCGCATCCCGGTCAAGTTGATATTCGCATCGCCGCCAAAGCCGCCACCAAGGAAGACGCCTTACGTCTCATCAAGCCGGTCGAAGCTGAAATGCGGCAGTTGATCGGCAAACATATCTTCGCGGTCGATGAAGAGACCATGGAGGATGCGGTTGGTAAACTCCTGCGCGAGAAAAACAAGACGATTGCCGTCTGTGAGGATCTGACAGGGGGACTGATCGCGGAACGGCTCCAAGAAGCCGAGCCTGAACGTTTCCGGGAAGGCGTGATTACTAATGGCCAGACACCGCTGCGGCGCGTGTTGGCATTCTCCCGTCAACCCGCACGTATTGAGGAATTGTGGGACAAGCCGCAACAGTTAGCGGAGGAGCTGGCATGGGCTGTGCGTGCGCAAGCGGTCAGTGACCTGGGATTGGCGCTGTACTCACTTCCTGATCTCACAGACCGTTCCGAAAATCTCGCGCGCGGTCAATCGTTCATGGCCATTACTGACGGCAACGACTTCAAGCATCGCCATTACAACATGGCTGGTCGTGGCCGTCCCGACCGCACCCGCATGAGCTTTAATGCGCTCGCGCTGGTGCGATTGGCGTTGCTGGAGGGCATGGTGTAATAACCACGGAGCCGCAACTCAATCGCGGTCCGAGTCTCGGCCGGACGATGAGGTGCGGATAGGCTGGCCGAAGCTGATTTGTCCTTTGTCGATGCGCAGACAAAACCCGCATCCTGGTCTATTACAGGCCCAGAGCTTGAAGGGGATGTCGTTCCCTTGCGGTCCATAATCAGACAGGGGGAGGAGCACCCCCTTGTGGCACTGTTGGCAGCGCGGCCATTCTTTGTCGGGCATGGGAAATCTCCTTTCGTGTCTGTTGGAACAAAGGCTCCACGCCTTTATTTTTCTTCCATCCGCAACGCAGCGGGAATTCCGGGATCCTTCATCACCGGGGCCCCGCCTTGATTCGGATCAAGAAACGCAAGGACCCGCTCTCCAGAGGTCTTATTCATCCATCGGCGCAGGCGTTGTTCGAGAAAAAGTCGAATATGATGCTTGCGATGGAAGAGTTCCACGACTTCTTCGGCACTTCGCCCGGCGAGCGGTGGCGCTTCAGGTGGTTTTTGACGACGGCATTTTCTCGCGACCGAGCGAACCGGTTGCCGTGCCGGAACGGGGTGGTATGCTCCCCCCTCCTTTTGGTAGGCGAGCCAGAGCGAGGACACCCCCTCACGAACAATTCTCAAGGTTTGAGACTCATTTTCCCAGTACTGATGTTGACGGTCACTGCCGTAGTACAGCGTTTCTGAAGGAGAAGACGCACGTCCCATAGATACTCCGTCGGCCGACTTATCGCCTGTCCGACTTCTTTCCCATTATAGGGCGAAAACTTTAGGAAAGGAAAGACAGGCGAACCCTTCATTGGGTTTTGCGCAAAATGGACGAAGAAGCAAGGGCATCAGCGGGAACTTAGGCCGTGGCGGTACGGAGATGTTGGGCTTGAGAATGGTAAGGTTCGGGAAGCTGACGGCGTGGGGCTTGCATCCATAAGCCTTCAAGATTGTAAAATTCTCGCATGCTTTCATAGAAAACATGGACCACGACATCGCCGCAATCTATGAGGACCCACTGTCCGTGGGTATACCCCTCAATGGCGAGAGGGCGGATCTTGGCCTCCGCCAAGGATTCTTCGATCGCGCGACACATCGCTTGGACCTGGATGTCGGACCGGCCAGTACAAAGGACGAAATAGTCAGTAAACGAAGTCAACTCACTCACCTCAAGGATGAGCAGGTCGTAGGCTTTCTTATCAAGCGCCGCTTGGGCGCACAGCAGGGCCTTCTGCCAGCTTTGGTCTACTTTCACTATGCGAGTTCCTCCGATTGATACAAGGCGTTGTCGGCAATGTAGGCTGCCACGGTCGGGGGGACGAGATAGCGGATGGATTTACGTTGACGAAGGAGGACTCTGACTTGAGAAGCGGAAATCTGTAACCCGTGGATCTCGTGAAACACAAGGAAGTGGCCTGACGTGTGACGATACATCTTATGCGTGGAATCGTACCAAAGGGCAGGTTGAAGAGCAACCGGAAGCAACTGTTCGGGAGACGGTGAAGCAACACCCGGACGAGAAGTGACAATCAGATGACACAGACTAGGAATACTGGCGTAATCTTTCCACGTATGGATTTCGCGAAAAGCATCAAGCCCCACAACAAAAAAGAGCGCTGCTGGGCCGAGTTCATCACGGAAGTGTCGAATGGTATCGACTGAATACGAGGGACCAGTCCGCTCAAGTTCGACCGCCGACGCCTGAAAGAACGGATTGTCCGCCACGGCCAGTTCGACCATTTTGAGCCGCTGTGCAGCCGAAACGAGCGTACCTTCGCTACGATGTGGGGGGCGTGCCGCAGGCACGAAGTAGATGCGATCCAGCGCAAAAATTTCACGGATTTCCTCGGCGCTCCGCAAATGCCCCAAGTGGATCGGGTTAAAGGTCCCGCCGAAGAGGCCAATCTTGAGGCCACCACCAGCAGACGGGGTATCTACAATTCCCGTGCTCACCCTCTTCCCTTTATCCTCGCACCTGGCCGTCACCCTGAATGATGTACTTGTAGGTCGTGAGTTCCCGCAGCCCCATCGGCCCACGTGCGTGGAGACGATTCGTGGAAATTCCCACTTCCGCACCGAAGCCAAATTCGAAGCCATCGGTGAAGCGGGTTGAGGCGTTAGCGTACACGGTCGCGGAATCCACCTCGTGCAGAAAACGGCGCACATGCGAATAATTCTCGCTGACAATCGCATCAGCGAGCCCAGAACCATACGCGTGAATGAAATCTAGCGCGTCATCAAGGGAGTTCACAACCTGCACTGAGAGAATCAAGTCTAAATACTCCGTGCGCCAGTCCTCCTCGGTCGCGGCCTTCACCTGTGGAGCGATCTTCCGTGTCCGTTCGCAGCCGCGAATTTCCACTCCAGCTTTCTCTAAATCGGCAAAGAGCGTAGGGAGGAACCGTGAGGCCACAGACTCGTGCACTAGGAGATTCTCCATCGCATTACAAACCCACGGACGCTGCACTTTGGCGTTCATACAAATACGCAATGCCTTCTGGAGGTCAGCCTCGGCGTCGATGTAGGTTTGACATATCCCGGAAAAATGCTGAATCACCGGCACGGAAGAACGTTCGGAGATCGCCCGAATCAACTCTTCCCCACCACGAGGAATAATCACATCGACAAACCGATCCTGACGCAGGAGCGTGGCCACGGCTTGGCGATCAGTCGAACGAATCAGTTGAATCGCGGCGGCGGGCAACCCCGCTTCAACCGCGGCGGCGGTCAAGGTATCGGTAATGGCACTATTGGTGAGAAATGCCTCCGACCCGCCCTTAAGAATGACCGCATTGCCTGCTTTAAGACCCAACCCCGCGGCATCGGCGGTCACGTTGGGGCGGGATTCATAGATCACACCAACAACCCCCAACGGAACACGGATTTGGCCGATTTCGAGACCGTTTGGACGCCGCCATTGAGTCAGCGTTTCACCAACCGGGTCGGGCAGTTCCGCGATGATCTCCAACCCTTCTGCCATCGCCTCAATCCGTGTTTCGGTTAAGGTCAGCCGATCAAGCATCGCGGAGGACAACCCTTTGTCGCGCCCAGCTTCGACATCCTGAAGATTGGCGGCCAGCAGAGTGCCACTGTCCTGACGGAGCCGAATCGCTGCTTGAAGTAGCGCTTGATTTTTGACCGGCGTGGAAACCGTGGCCAACGTGCGCGCGGCTTTTTTCGCCGCTTGGCACATGGAGACTACCATTTGTTCGACGTCCATGACGCGCTCCTCTTTCTCGTCACCCGGCCTGCTTAGAGCAGTGCCAAATCATCGCGGTGAATCACTTCGTCACTGATTTTATAGCCAAGAATGTGTTCGACCTGAGCCGTGCGCACTCCTTTGATTCGTTCTAGCGCGTCCGAGCTATAGTTGACCAGTCCACGGGCGAAGGGTTGTCCGGCCTCATCAAGACAGGTCACGCACTCGCCTTCACTAAATGATCCGTGAACAGCGCGTATTCCTGGTGGGAGCAGGCTGCGGCCACGATCACGAATGGCACTTGATGCGCCGGCGTCAACAACCAGTTCTCCCGCGGGCTTCAGTGTATAGGCAATCCAATGTTTACGACTGGTCAACCGATCCGCGACCGGAAGAAAGAGCGTACCCACCTCCCTGGCCGGATCAAAGACCGCGGCAAGGGTTTCGTCTTGGCGGCCATCGGCAATGATCGTCGGGATACCAGAGAGCCCCGCTTTCTGAGCGGCTTGGAGTTTTGACACCATGCCACCCCGCCCCAATGTTCCGGCACCACCGGCATTGGCGAACAGCGCGTCCGTGAGCTGCTCCACCACCCCAATCAATCGCGCCTCAGCGTGCTCGCGTGGGTCTTTGTCGTACAATCCTTCAATATCACTTAAGATGATTAATAGGTCCGCTTCCACGAGCACCGCCACCAGTGAGGAAAGATGGTCATTGTCCCCGAATTGAATCTCTTCGACCGCGACCGTGTCGTTCTCGTTGACGATGGGAATGACGCGGGCATCAAGCAGTGTCAACATGGTGTGCTTGGCGTTCAGATACCGGCGTCGATTGGCAAGATCGTCGTGGGTCAATAAGATTTGCGCGACACGGACATCGCCAGCGGAGAAGGCGCGCTCATACAAGGCCATCAGTGCAATCTGTCCAACCGCCGCCGCTGCCTGTTTTCCTGGAATAGTCCTCGGTCGTTCTTTCAAGCCCAGGCCACTCAGACCGGAGGCCACGGCACCAGAAGTGACAAGCACGACATCCTTCCCCTCACCGTGCAATCTCGTGAGCGCTCGGGCCAACCGCGCGACACTCTCATGGCGAATGCCGTCGGCGCTCGATAACACACTACTGCCGACCTTGACGACGATGCGGCGGGTACGACGGAGGAGTTTCGTCTTGTACGAACGTTGCGTCACAACTATGCCCACTGCGCGGATTCAGCAGGAGGAGAAACGATAAGGGAGGCGGTATGCGCGCGTTGTTGATCAAGAGTACGGACAATCTCGTGCATCACCGCGGGCACGCCTTCTCTCGTCACTGCCGAAATCGCGAGGAGCGGCACTCCGCGTTCAGCGAATTGCGCCTGGACTTCAGGGAGCCGCTCCAGCGTCATGGGTAAATCAATCTTGGTGACGACGACAAGCTGTGCCCGCTGCTCAAGGCCATCCTCAAAGCACGCCAGTTCGTTGTTGATAATCTCGTAGTCGTGCCACGGATCGCGCGTCAGGTCGGAAATATCGAGTAAGTGGACCAGCATTGAGGTACGGGACAGATGCTTGAGAAAACGAATCCCCAGCCCCTGTCCCTCATGGGCTCCTTCGATCAGGCCAGGAACATCAGCCATGACAAAGGACCGTTCGTCGCTGTAGCGCACGACGCCAAGATGTGGAGTGAGTGTGGTAAAAGGAAAATCGGCGATGCGGGGTTTGGCGGCGGACACGACGGAGATCAAGGTCGATTTGCCAGCGTTGGGGAACCCGACCAGCCCCACATCGGCCAATAAGCGCAACTCAAGCAACAGTCGTCGCTCTTCACCTGGAGTGCCTGGCTGGGCAAAGCGCGGGGCGCGATTGGTTGAGGAGGTAAAAAAGGCATTCCCTTTTCCCCCTCTGCCGCCTTTTGCCACGATCACTTCCGCATATCGGACGTTGAGGTCGGATAAGAGTTCTCCGGTTTCGATGTCGCGGACAATGGTACCGAGAGGAACGCGGATGACGAGGTCTTCCCCGTTTTTCCCGTGCTGATCTTTCCCTCTCCCATTCTCGCCTTTGTCGGCGCGCAGATGTTTCTGGGCCGAAAGGTCGATCAAGGTCGTCAGTTGCGGGTCTGCTCGGAAGATGACACTGCCACCCTCCCCGCCATCTCCTCCAGACGGTCCACCGTGAGGACGGTATTTTTCGCGCAAGAACGCGACGCAACCACGGCCACCATCACCAGCCTTTGCATGCAGACGGATTTCATCAACAAAGTGCATAAGAAGATAGAAAAAAGCCCCTGGTCGGGGCTTGAGGAAAGACGTACTCCGGCTGAACGGAAAGGGAAGGCCGCTGGCCTTCCCCATAAAAAGCTATTGGGCCGGGGCTGCTACTGCCGCCGCTTGTTGCGGATAGACACTGACCCGTTTGCGATCTTTCCCGACGCGTTCGTACTGAACAATACCATCGATTTTTGCAAAGATCGTGTAATCACGTCCCATCCCGACATTGGTTCCTGGGTGCACGCGGGTTCCTAATTGCCGGATGAGGATATTTCCCGCCCGAGCGACCTGGCCAGCGTACATTTTTACGCCACGACGCTGTCCCGGACTGTCACGCCCGTTGCGGGTCGATCCTTGTCCTTTTTTATGAGCCATGGCTTATCCTCCCATGTTGATGTTGGTAATTTGGACGGCGGTGAAATGCTGCCGATGTCCATGTTGTCGGCTATAGTTTTTCCGCCGTTTTTTCTTGAAGACAATGATCTTTCTTTCCTTGTCGTGCTCAATGATCCGCGCGGAGACGGTCACACCTGACACCAACGGTGTCCCAACCTGTACGGCTCCGTCAGCAACGGTGAGGAGCACCTCAGAGAAAGTAAAGTCATTACCTTTGTCCCCAGTGAGCGATTCAACCCGAAGCAACTCTCCTGGAGAGACACGATATTGTTTTCCACCTGTCCGAATAACTGCGTATGGCATGGCGTTCACCTATGTGAGCAAAAGTGCTCTGTCAACTTCTGACGAGGATCCGTAGAACACCGGAAGAAGCACGCCGTGTCAACCCCTACATGGCGTATGGCTCGTTCGCTATGCTCACTCTATGGCAGGAACATTTTTTGCCATAGAGCGCAGCAGGCCATACACCATACGCGAATCCAGCTTATCTCGTCACGGAGTCTTGCGATTGGCGGACCGTAGCTTCAGGACGATCGGTCCGCTGCGCGGCAACCTCAGGAGCGGTTGGTCCTGCCTGAAGGGGAATGACCAAGGAGGTCAGTGGCCGACCACCGACTTCAAGCGTCGCCAGTTGTTCGGCAAGCCGCTTTTTCTTTTCTTCGGTGATCGGGTTCACGACAAGCGGTTCCTCTTCTTCTTTTTCCTCGGTGACGACACTGGCCGTTTCTATCGCGGATTCGCCAAAGGGATTCACAAATTCGCCATCTTTGTACAGCTCAAAATGGAGATGTGGACCGGTCGCGAGTCCCGTCGACCCTACCAAGCCAATAACCTGTCCACGCTTCACCGCAGCCCCTTCGGCGATGCCTTCCGCATAGTCCTGGAGATGAGCGTATCCGGTTTCGTAAGGCCCTGGGTGATCGATTTTCACCAGATTGCCGTACCCAGACTGCCGCCCGACAAACGTGACGATACCAGAGGCGACACTGTACACCGGCGTCCCGCGTGGCGCGGCGAAATCAATTCCCCGATGAGCACGGGAGCGATGAAGAATCGGATGGACACGAGAGGCGGAAAACATGGAGGAGACGCGCGTGAATTCCAAGGGGAACTTCAGGAATTTTTCCCCTTCGCTCTCGATATTCAACCCTTCGCCTTGATACCGCATAGCAACGATTTTCTTTTTGCGCGCGATCTGTTCTTCTGGAATCAAAAAGGCGGTGTAGGGCTCGTCGTCATGGCTGATTTCAGCGGCAAGCAGGTTTTTGTAGGTGACGATCTTCTCACCTTTTCGCACCGCTTCGAGCAGCACCTTAAAACGGTCTCCCTTGCGGAGGTCGGTCAGGTCAACGTCCCAGGCAAGCGCGAGGACTTTCTCGACCATCCGCGCTGGGAGCCCAGATTTGCCAAGCGTTTTCCTCAAATTACCTTCGACCTTGCCGCCGAGCACGAGCAACACTTCTTGTAGCGGTGGCTCTTCGAGACGCGCTGTGACGCGCCCTTTCGTCGTACGCTCGAGAATCGCGCGGGTTCCGGCTTCGATCTCGTAAATCACGGACTGAAGATCAAAGCTGTCCTCGGTAAAGTTCAGCTCAAGGGTTTGCTTGGGGCGCAAGTCACGAAACGCGCCATTTTTCTTCGCCACCGCTAGCCATTTCGCGGCATCCTTGGAGGGGATGCCAATTCCCTTCAATATCTTTTCTAGGGTGTCTTGTTTCTTGATCGTATGAAATACCTGCGCTGGTGGGAACGGAATGACCTCTTCTTTCACCGGCGCGGTCGCGGGCAGTGGCACCGGAGCCAGGGCCGCGATCAGCACCGGCGGCGGCGCGGGCTTTTTTGTATCGGTACTGACGATGGCCTTCTTGATCTCGTCGGTGTTATCAACTTTGACCAACGTAGAATTTTTCTTCTTAGGCGCGGTCGCGGGCGGAGTAGCCGTATATGCGAGCATCGCGCGGCGGAGGTCCTTCTCCTGGGCTAGTGCCCAAATGTACGTCGGTTTTTGCCCCGACGGCGCAGCCACCACTACGCGCATTTCCCGTGCGATCGCGGCGGAAAGGTCCAAGGCGAATGGCGGTCGCGCTGGCTCCGAAAGGACGAGCGCATCATGCTGGACGGGTGGTGCGGGTTTGACCGACGGAGCGGGGTGCTTTTTCTCGGTCGCCTGGGTCCACAGGTATGCCACGTCTCCCTTGACCACAGCCCACCCACTCACCGGCGCATCCTCGTGAGAGCCGCGCGCGGTCGGGTCCGACGAGTCAGCGAATCGTTGGGGATCAGCCGCGCGCACCTCTTGGAGTCGTTGTTTCAGTTGATGATTGATTTTTTTCTTTTCGAGGGAGGGGTCAATGGCGGAGTTCGCGGTCCGCACAACCAAACTGAGAAAGGATAAGGTCAGAATTGGGGCGATGATGAGTAGCTGAATCTGACCAGCCTGTTGGGCGAGAAGGGTACGAATCTTTCCCTGCATATACCTCATATCCACCTCATCCGGGGAAAAATTTTCCTTGACCGCCCCCAACCCACCACATCGCCACCTCAGCCATTTCGTCCGGGCGCTCTCAAGGAGCCCCATACCCTGCCAGCATCACCCGCAAAAGTCAAGCAGAATTTTCACCCCTCCCAGCTCCGTATCCGTCAAGGTTGAGTTGCGCCAGATCCAATGTTAATAGTGCTCTGGCATGAAAAAAATACTGATTGGGAGCCTAGTTGCCCTGCTCCTGGGAGTCGGAGCCTCGGGATGGTACGTCCATTCAGCACTCACGACAGCCGGCCTCGCCCATTCTCAAACAATCGTGGTGCTGATCCCTCCGGGCCTCCAGTTGCAGACGATCGCCCAAGGTCTCGTCTCCGAAGGCGTGCTGACGAACGGCTTCGTATTTTCCTGGTGGGCGCGTCTGACAAGAGCTGATCGGAAGATTAAAAGTGGCGAGTACGAGTTTACCGAACCGCTCTCGCCATTAGAACTGTTGCATCGTCTAACGCTGGGCGAAAACCGCAGACTGCTCGTGACGATTCCCGAAGGAAAGACGGTCAAAGAGATTGCCGCGATTCTCACCAACAAAGGACTCGGCACCGCCGAAAGCTTCCTCTGCCTCAATACCGACCCAGCCTTCCTGGACCGTTGGGGGCTCCCAGCACAAGGGATGGAAGGGTATCTGTTCCCGGATACCTATTATCTTTCTCGCTTCGCCATGCCCGAGGAAATCCTCGGAAAGATGATCGAGCGGTTCTATCACGTCTTTACCCCCGCCATGTATCGACAAGCGGACTTCCTCAATATGACCCCCCATGAAGTTGCGACCTTCGCTTCCCTAGTTGAAAAGGAAACCGGAGCGGATGCAGAACGTCCTCTCGTCTCCGCCGTCTTCCACAATCGGTTGAAAAATCGAATGTTGCTCCAGTGCGACCCCACAGTCATCTACGGCATAGCGAATTTCGACGGCAACCTAACCCGTACGCATTTACGAACACCGACACCGTACAACACGTACGTCATCCCTGGGCTCCCTCCTGGCCCGATCGCCAATCCAGGATTGCACTCCCTGCTTGCCACCTTAAACCCCGCTGACCGTCCCTATCTGTATTTTGTTGGCAAAGGGAACGGGACCCACGAATTTTCCTCGGACCTCGCCTCCCATAATCGTGCCGTCCAACAGTTCCAAAAGAGGCGTTCCTAACACATGGCTTCCCCTGCCACGTTGATTGAGCAGAGCAGGAAGCGGTTGGTCCGCCAGCAACGGATCAACATCTGCGGTCTCTATCTTCCTCCGTTAGGAGCCGCACTCGTACTAGGCAATGCCCTGGCCCGTGAGTTTTCCTTTTCCCTCGCCCTTGTTGGTCTTTCTGTTTTTACCCTGTTGCTCCGGATGGGGCTCGCGTTCCGACGCGCCAGGCGTACGGTCGAGAGCATCGCCGTGGCCGCATCTATTGACGAAAAAACCAACTGTCAGGAACGGCTGCTCACCCTCGCTACCATGCCCGCGACAGAAACGACCTCACCCTTTGTGGCCTTGCTCCAACGTCAAACCGAAGAAAAAACGACCACGTTCAGTCCCCAACGCGCCTTTCCTTTCGCTCTTGACCGCCGCGTGTTCCTGACAGTCATTGCCTCAGCCCTCAGCCTGCTCGTGCTGTTCTTGCCGCCTCTCGAATCGGCAATTGTGCCACCGCCCTCCCCTGCTCCTTCTACTACCAACACGGTTCAGCGAGAACTGGAAATACTCACTGACGTTGCTCGCTCACTGATGCGGGACGGAAAAACACCTCAAGAAAAGACCGCTGGTGCCCAATTGCTTGCTCTTGCTGAACAACTAAAAGACCCGACGATTCCCCCGAAAGAAAAGCAGCAGTTGATTGAGGAAACCAAACAACGGCTGGAGCTGCCATTACCACAAATCCTCCCGTTCCAGCTCGACCTCTTTGCCAGCAAAGGCGACAAAGGGAAAGGCGATCAAGGCAACCAGTCTCAACAAGGCGGCAAACAGCAAGACAAGAACAATAATAAGAATACCGATCCGTCACAGACGCCGCTTCAATCCGCCGCAGGCAATGCCCAACAGCAGGAGCAAAAGGACCAACCCGGCTCACAGCAGGGCGGCAAGAAAAGCGAACAACAAAAACCCCAAGAATCCGGTGGAGGGATCAAGTTCGACCAATCAAAACCTGAGCAGCAAGGAGAAAAACGCGAACAAGCTGGACAGGACTCTTCTGGCGAGCAACAGAAAGCTGACCAGAATCAATCGCCTGACGGCCGCACGCAGGGGAAGGATCCCAACCAACCAGGTGGGCAAGATGGTTCCGGACAGGACCCACAGAAGCAAGGACCAAATCCACAGCGAGACCCTCAGCAACCTGGGCAAGAGCAGAAAGGTGCTGGCGGCGCTACAGCTGGAGGGCCTGGCGAACGGTTCTTGAAAGAGGGTGAACAACCGGGCGGGTTTCTCACCAAAGATGCCCGGTTTGTGAAAGTGCGCATTCCTTTTAGCCATGCTCCGCAAAAGGAAGGAGAAAATCTGACGGAGAATACCGACCGCGCACAGCCCAACACCCCTTACAGCAACGCACCACTCAAAGAGGCTCCACCTGATCAAGTCCAAGCCAAACAACCAGTGCCATTGGAATATCGAACAATTCTGAAGTGAACATTATGACTATGACACCACCTGAAGAACGCGTGAAAGAATTTCGCCGCACCTTTTCCGCACTCGAAGAAGAAGTCGGCAGAGTCATCGTTGGCCACCACGATGCCGTCCGCAAAGTGCTGACCGCTTTTTTTGCCGGCGGTCATGTGTTGATCGAAGGCGTTCCAGGGTTAGGCAAAACCTTGATGGTGAAATCGCTCAGCCAAGCCCTCGGCCTCAGTTTTAAGCGGATCCAGTTCACCCCAGACCTCATGCCGTCGGATATTGTCGGAACACAGGTGTTGGCTGACGGGTCTGGTCCACGGCACTTCGAATTCAAGCAAGGACCGATATTCGCCAACATTGTCCTGGCTGATGAAATCAACCGCGCGACCCCCAAAACGCAGTCCGCCCTCCTTGAAGCGATGGAAGAACACCAGGTCTCGGTTTTTGGCGAGACGCATAGTTTGGATTCTCCGTTCTTCGTCCTCGCGACACAAAACCCAATCGAAATCGAAGGAACGTATCCCTTACCCGAAGCCCAACTGGATCGTTTCCTAATGAAGTTAATCGTCCACCCACCGACCTCGGTTGAGCTGACCGAGATTCTCACGCGCACGACAACAGGAACACGCTACCAAATCAAACAAATCCTCGCGGCGGACCGCGCGCACACATTAGTTGAAGAGATGAAAGCGTTGACGCGCGAGGTCCTGCTTGCACCGCCACTGGCTAACTATGTGGCACGATTGATCGCGGCAGCCACACCAGGGTCAGACCAACCGGTTGTTCCCGAAGTCACGCAATACCTTCGCTTTGGTCCTGGACCGCGTGGCGCGCAAGCAATCACGCTGGGGGCGAAAGTGAACGCTTTGCTCGACGGGCGCGTGAATGTGAGTTTTGAGGACCTCGCTGATATTACCCTGCCCGCGCTCCGCCATCGCTGTCTGCTCAATTTTCAAGCTGAAGCGGAAAACATCACGTCAGATCAGATTGTCGCGCTGATTCTTAAGAAGGTGGCGAAGAAGTAGAGGGACCTCCGATCCATCCAGTCCCCTCGCGTGCAAAACTGGCTTGTTTTTCGCCCCCCCATGTTTCCCTTGTCCGGCTGTACAGACTTAAGCTATAGTCCCGTCTCCAATAAAACACACCATTACAAGGAGAGGACAAATGGCGAACAAAGCTGATATCGACAAAGGGCTAAAAATCCGCAAGAAGCTCAGCGGAAAACGGTTTAGCAAGCAAGCGACGGCACTGGCGGAACTGGCCCCTGATCTCGAAGACATGCTCAACGAAGTGGTATTTGGCCGCGTGTGGACGCGACCGGGACTCGAATTGCGGATGCGCAGCGCGATCACTATCGCCTCACTGATGGCGATGCAACGCTTGCCGCAACTCAAGGCTCACATCGCGAATGGGCTCAATGCCGGGCTTACGAAAAAAGAAATCGTCGAAATTCTCACCCACGTCGCCTTCTACGCCGGCGTACCGACCGCGGTGAATGCCTTCCAACTGGCGAAAGAAGTGTTTCAGGAGAATGAAGAATGAAGAAGTGAGAATGAAGAAGTGGGAATCGCTGTCCTTCTTCATTTCTCCATTCTTAATTTTCCATTCTTCATTCTTCATTCTCTCCGGAGCGTTTATGCCGATACGCTACAAAGTCGTTGGGCTCCTCTTCCTGAGCACCATCATCAACTACGCCGACCGGGTGAACATCTCCGTGGCTGGGGCGGACATCATGCGGGAAACCGGATGGGATAAGACCCAATTCGGCGTGGTGCTCTCCGCTTTTCTGTTGGGCTATGCGTTGTTCCAGTTTCCTGGTGGACTGATCGCTGACCGCTGGAGCGCTCGCAAAGTACTGGCCCTCTCGTGTCTCGGATTCTCACTGTTTACCGCGCTGACGCCCATCGGCGGAGCGGGACTCGCGGTCATGTTAGCACTGCGATTTCTGGTAGGGGCGTGTGAATCCATTAGCCTCCCAGCCCTGGCCTCGTTCAATTCCCACTGGATACCACGGCACGAATATGCGCGCGCGCAGACCGTGAGTATCTCCGGCACCTCAATCGGTCAGATGCTCGCCTACCCGACGACCACCTGGCTTATTGAATTATTTTCCTGGCCAGTGGTCTTCTACTTCAACGCCACCATTGGCCTCCTCTGGGTGGCGACCTGGCTGTGGTACACAACGGATACACCTCGCGAACACCCCAGTATAGAGACTAAAGAACTCGACTATATCGAGAAACACCTGATTCCACGCGCCACACATGCGCACCCCTCGTTTTGGGCCATTCTGGCTGCTCCGTCGGTCCTCGCCTTGTGTGTGACCTACATGTTGTACGCGTTCATTGCCTGGATTTTCATCCTGTGGTTCCCCACTTATTTGGTGGAAGTGCGCGGTTTTTCCCGCCTCGTCATGGGGGGGGTGGGCATGCTGCCCACCTTTGGCGGCTTTGTCGGCATGATTGTTGGCGGAACGATTTCCGACTGGCTCTTACGCAACGGCTATGGTGCCCGTATGGCGCGGGCGCGGTTTCCTGGGTTGTGTGTCGGCTTGGCCATGCCGATCTTGCTCGCGGCGGTGCTCGTGCCATCAACGGTGTTGTCAGTCGTCCTGTTCGTCCTCTTTTATTTCACCTTTTCCCTAGCGGTCTCCGGTTATTGGACCATGCCGCTTGAACTTGCTCCACGTGCTGTCGGTGCCGTCGGTGGAGTAATGAACACGACTGGCAATTTCGCTGGCTTCTTCGGTCCGATGATCGCCGGATACATGATCACCAAAACCGGAAGCTGGATTTCCCTCTTTTACTTAGCAGCAGCACTCGGAATAGTGAGCAGCGCGATTTTTATGTTTCTCGTCCGCACCGAACCGATTGTGATTGCTGGGATTGAAGCTGAGACTGGAACAGAAAAAGTCGAAGCTCCCATCGGCACCGGCCACTAACAACCCAGGAAATCCACAGGCACGTAAGAGGCGAAAGACAAACATGGCCGAAGCTCCCAGACCTGCTCCGATGGCGGTCCGCTTAACCTGGCTTGATGGCATGAAAGGAATATCCATCCTGTGGATCGCCTTCTTCCATTTTTATACGGCCTATACCAACAATCGCTACCCGAACCCGCTCGGGCCGCACTACTTTTCGTCGTTCATTGCGCAATGCGCTCCGTCTTCTGCTTTAGGAACTCTGGGATGCGCCGCGCACGGACTTTACACCGCGGTCGCCGCCGTGGGATTCCATGCGGTTGCCGTGTTCCTCATCTTGAGTGGCTTTGGGTTAGCCTATTCCCTGGCGAAAACCGGCGATCCAGAAGATGGTTGGTTGGGCTGGTATCGCGGGCGCATATTGCGGCTGTATCCGATGTACTGGGTCGCCCATCTCGTCTATCTCGTCTCCCCGTTTGTGGTGCGCTATGAGGCGGTGGATTACCGTTTTTTCCTCAGCCTTTTGGGAGATCGCATTTATCCGGTCGATTCGATCTTTTATTACGTCAATCCCGCGTGGTGGTACTTTGGATTGCTCCTGCAACTCTATCTCGTCTTTCCGCTGCTGTTCCGGTTACTGCAAAAATTCGGGCCGGTGGGATTCTTGGCGCTCTGTGGCGTGATAACCTTTGGCAGCCGGTATCTCTTGCTGTTAGTGCTCAGTACGCATGGCTATTACGTGCAAGGCGCGTTCTTCGGCTCACGCTTGTGGGAGTTCGCCATTGGGATGGTCCTCGGATTGTTGTACCGTCGCTTCCCCCGTGAGATGGAACATCGCCTTTTTTCCTTCCCGACAATTATGGGTGGCGTGGGACTGTACGTGTTAGGGCTCTACAGCTACGCGACCACGCAGACCTATATCGCGAACGATGCGCTGATTGGCACGGGGTTGTTCATTCTGCTCGCGCATATCGCTCGATGGTGTGAGCTGCTCCCGCGCCTCGGGGCGTTGCTGGCCTATGTGGGCGCCTTCTCGTATGGCTTATATCTGCTGCATCAACCCTACGTACTCTATTTCGCGGAACGACTGCGAGACATGAACGAAGTGCTCGTCTCGCTACTTGGCTGTGTCATTATTGGCGTGCTCACCTGTCTCACCATTCCGCTCGAACGCTCCATCAATCAGCTCACGAATCGGGTACTTGATCGAAAGAAGGTGAGTGTTCAACCGTTGGTGGTCAGTCCTCAGTAGCCAGTAGGGGAAAAGTAGTCAGTAGTCCGCATGGGGAGAACTTTTTTCTACTGGCTACTGGCTACTTCCCCCAGCCTCTTCTTCGCCTCTAAGTCCCGCGCCAACGTCACTGCTGTTTTCCAGAAAAACCAGGCAGCAATAACATTCATAAGGATGGCCATGGAAAGTAGCGAATACCGGATGGCGTCTTTTGTGCCAATCAAGTCATTGAGAATCCCAATTACTTGTGGCCCCGCGCCCAGTCCGATGATGGTCACGATAAAAAGAAAAACCGCCGAGGCCGTCGCGCGCATGGATGGTGGGACAAGGTCTTGAATCATGGCGATGGTTGGTCCCAGCCAGAGGGTAGTCGCGATGTTGTAGGGCAATAACGCCAAGAGGGCGATTTCGGTGTCAGCTAACAAGAGCGCGAAAAACAGTGGGGGAACCGACAACAGGGCACCGATCAGACCGACATACGGGCGCGCACGCGGGTTGCTCCGCACCCAGCGATCAGCAATCCACCCACCAGCGAACGCGCCAATGATCCCCCCAAGCGCGGTAATCCATGACATCCAACGACCGAGCGACCCTGGGGTCATTGCGTGGACCCGAATGAAGAATGCCGGGAGCCACGCGCCGAGGCCGTACCCAACAAACGCATGAAACCCACCAGCTAGACTCGCATTGCGTGCAGCGGGCAGGGTGAGGAAAAACCGCCCGACTTCTCGCATCGAATGCTCCTGAGCTTTTTCCGCGACATGGTCACTCAATCCACGTGGAGGTTCACGAACAGTAAAGCGCACAATGAGGGCCATGAGGATGCCAGGAAGTCCAACAACAAAGAACGCCATGCGCCAGCCGTAGGCATCGTTAATCCAACCACCGATCCAAAATCCGAGCCCGACACCGACATAGATGCCAGACGCATAGACCGCGAATGCCGTCGCGCGCTTTTCTGGGGGAAAATAATCGGCAATCAGGGAATGCGCTGAGGGCGTCGCACCAGCTTCGCCAATGCCAACGCCAATACGCGCGAGGGCCAGGTCGGTAAACCCACGCGCCAACCCGGAGGCTGCGGTCATCACGCTCCACGTCACGAGGCTGATGGCAATCAAACTGCGCCGCACCCACCGGTCAGCAATGCGCGCTAAGGGCAACCCCGCCACCGTATAAAACGCGGCAAAAGCGAAGCCGGTCAGAAACCCCATCTTGGTGTCCGAGATTTGGAGATCGTCCTTAATCGGTTGCAGGAGGATCGCGAGAATTTGTCGGTCGATAAAATTGAAAATGTAGACGAAAAAGAGGACACCCAGGACGTAATTCGCATACAGCCCTCCGACCGTGTGCTTTTGGGTGTCCCGCGTCAGAGAAAGCGGAGACGGAGAACGGTCGTCTGCCGGTGTCTGATTGTGCATGCTGCGCTCCTTCATGGCGGACACAAACGCTCCTTACTCTCTCAGTGTGAGTCCTTTGTCAAGCAAGTGGGGTGGGGGTTAGGGGCCTTTTAGGGGTAGGTTTTTCTCGTTCCCCGCAATTTTACAGGCTTTCTGCCTGCGTGGTTTCTCCGGGTCATCGTGCCCGCGAAGGCGGGCATCCAGGCGCAGAACCCCGTGGATTGCGGGATTCCTGGATGCCCGCCTTCGCGGGAATGACGACTCTGCTCTCTTTCGGCAAAAAACCTACCCTTGAAAGGGGTTAGGGGCTAGGGACTGGGGGCGGGCTGAAGACTGACGGCTGACGACTGACCGCTCTCTATGGTAGAGTCGGCCAATATTCATCCCCAAGGAGGTACTATGGCGCGGAACATTTCGGTCGGCATCAACTGGCAAGGAGCGCTGGACTACAAAGCACTGATTGCGCGCGTGAAAATCGCCGATGCCGTGGGAGTGCATTCCGCCTGGGTGCCGGAAGCGTGGGGGCGTGATGCCTTTACCATTCTCGCGCTGTTGGCGGATCGCACCACAAAAATTCAGCTCGGGACGGCCATCGTCAACACCTATTCGCGGACACCCGCGGCCATGGCGCAGCACTTCGCCACGCTTGATGAGTTATCCGGGGGACGGATGATTATCGGTCTTGGCACAAGCGGGCCACAGGTCATCGAACATTTTCACGGCGTCAAGTTCGATCCTCCGCTCACGCGCATGAAGGAGTACGTCGAGATCATCAACACGCTCATGCGCAACGAACCGCTGAAGCACAGTGGAAAAGTGTTCAATCTCCAGCGCGGCTTTACCCTCCGCTTTACCCCCGTGCGCGATCATATTCCCATCTATCTGGCGACGCTCAATGCGAAGAGTGTCAAGCTCACGGCTGAGGTAGCGGATGGATGGCTTCCGGTTATGATTCCGTTGCCAAATCTCACGAATGAAATTGCCGCACTACGGAAATTGAGCGTCGCGGCTGGCCGACCAGCGAATGTGCTGTCGGTGCGTGCTCCCGGTGCCGTGACCGTGACGAAGAACATTGACAAGGCACGTGCGGAGTCGGCGGGAACACTCGCATTTTACATTGGCCGAATGGGGACGTTCTACGCCGAGCAACTCACTCGGCATGGGTACGGAGAAGCAGTCCAGGCGATAAAGAAAGGCTGGGACGTCAACTCACGCGCGGCAACCGAATCGGTCCCCGCCAATCTCATTGATGCCACCAGTTGCGCCGGCTCCGTGGAAGCCTGCATCGAGCGGATACACGCCCAAGCAGAAAGCGGAGTTGATCTGCATCCCGTGCATGTCGATGCACAGGATCCTCGCGAGTATGAACAGACATTGACGAAGTTGGTCGGGTAACCGCGAGGGAAGGAATCGGAGAACCGGAGAGCGGGGGAATCGGGGTAGGGTGCGCTTTGCGCACCACTCAATCCCTACTCCCCGGTCTCCATCATTGGTCGATTTCCAGCACGCGATCAATCAACTGCTGCGCCAAAGCCGCGCCAGGAAGGCCAACCCCCACATCATGACCAAGTTCAAGTGCGAGGCGCAGGTCTTTGTGAATCAGTTGCAGGAGCCCCTGTGGCCCACTGGTGTAAGTGTCTTTGAGGCGGCGGGTTTGGAGCCAGTTGTCAGCAACTCGACTTTGCGCGGCTCCCGCGTGGACAACCTCTTGCATCGCCTTGAGATCAAGCCCCGCTTTCTCCGCTAAGCGCATCCCCTCGGAAGCCGCCATCATATTCACGTACACAATCAAATTGTGAGCAAGTTTCGCAATAGCGCCTGAACCCAACTCACCGAGGTGAAAAATGTTCGCGCCCGACGTGGCGAACACCGGCCGGCATTGCTCAAACAGCGCCTTGTCCCCGCCGACCATATAACAGAGCGTTTTGTTCTCCGCCCCACGGTCTCCACCACTTACTTCCGCATCAAGAACACCCACGCCCTTGGCTTTGGCCAGTTCGGCGATTTTCCGCACCGTGCGTGGATGCACGGTGCTATGAATGGCGATCACACTGCCAGGTTTGGCGCCGTTAAGAACCCCGCCTTCGCCCAGGATAACGGCTTCGACCTGCGCATCATCAACCACAACGAGTTCGATGATTTCCCCGTGGGCACCAATTTCCTGGGCTGACCGTGCCACTTTTGCTCCCAACGCGGCCAACTCTTGCAGCGGTTCCTGCCGCACATCATAGACCATCACATCGAACCCGGCCTTAGCGACGTTGACCGCCATCGGTTTACCGATATTGCCTAACCCAATGAATCCCACTCGTGTCGCCATGTCTGCTCCTCCTTTTGCTCTTCACGTGTGGCACAGAGTGCACGACAATTTTTCGCGACACAACCGCACGCACTGTCGCTGTGTTGATTCCTGGGGGCGGCTCCGGTACGACAAGGCGCTAGTTATTCACCGTAAGATAAAGGAGAGAGCACGTGAGCGCGGGAAAAGAAGAACTTCGACGCTTGGCCTATCTCACTCGGTTGGAGCTGATGCCCCAGGAAGAGGAAGAGATGATTGGCCATCTCAATAAGATGCTGAGCTATATCGAAAAGCTCAAGGAATTGAACACCGACGGTATCGAGCCCACCGCGCACGCGGTCGAGGTGCCCTCGCCGATGCGCGAGGACATCGTCACCAACCAACCGGATGTGGATAATCTGCTCCGCAACGCGCCGGACCGCGAGGGTAACTTCTTGAAGGTGCCTCGGATTATTGAATAGGGCACTCCCATTTCCCACACCAGTGGACGCCCACGACCTTTCAGAGATATATACACCTCGTAGTAGCTCCAAGGGGGGGGAATCATGAATCAGTTTCATACCGACCGGGACCAGAAGTTTATCGATCTCGCGGCGACGCTGGCGGACGAATTCGCGCCGCGTGCGGCCAAGCATGACGAAGAAGCCTCTTTTCCGTATGAGAATTACGCGCGTCTTCGTGAGAGTGGCTACACCACCTTAACCATTCCCACAGAACTCGGCGGACTCGGAGGAACCTTGCTCCAGCGGGTCAAAGCCCAGGAACGTCTCGCGCAGGGATGTGGCGCGACGTCCCTGGCGATCAACATGCACTTTAATGTGTTGGGCATCTTGATCGCCCTATGGGAGAAATTCAAGGATCCGAAAATCGCGGCCAAGATTCAGCGCGTCGCCAAGGAACGCTTGATCTGCGGCGGGTCAGGTTCGGAGCCGGATAACTCCATCATCCTGCTCCGGCCCCGCACCACGGCGACACGCGTGGAAGGCGGTTGGATCACGAATGGTCGCAAAATTTTCAGCACGCAGAGTATCGCCATTGACCTCTATTTTGCCGAAGCGACGTGGGAAGATGCCCCGCAGGGACCGACGATTCTGACGTTCTTCATTCCTCCGCGCGACACACCGGGCCTGGTCTTCAAGGACGATTGGAACACGATGGGGATGCGCGCTTCGGCGTCGCGCAGCTCCGAACTCAAGGATGCCTTTATTCCCGACGATACCGTCGTGCTGCAACGCTCAGCCACCAAGCGCAATGAGATCAGCGGCGTCTTTCTTCGCGCGCCGTTCACGATTGGAGCCCCCTATATTGGCATTGCCGTCGCGGCCCGCGACTTCGTGGTTGAGTTCATGCGTGATCGTCCCCGCTATCCCCTCAAGAAGCCGATGAGCTACTTGCCCGCGGTCTATAACAAAGTCGGCGAGATGGATTTACTGATTGAGACCGCGCGCGCGATGATGTGGAAAGCGGCGGCCGAGGTGGAGATCGAAAATCCGCGCACGTGGGCACGCAAGAGCGTGGCCGCGCGGATGGTGGCGATTGAGAACTCAGTAAAAGTCGTGGATTTGGCGCTCCGTACCGTTGGCGGCTCGTCATATTTCAAGAAGCTCCCGCTCGAACGCTATTTTCGTGATGTCCGAGCTGGTCTCTTTCATCCATTCGATAGCGACGAGACCTTGGAATTCCTGGGCAAGAGCGCGTTTGGCATTCCGATGACGGAGGATGATACGGGGTTGTTGTAGGACACTGGCGTTCAGTCAGCGAGTTCCGAGTTTCGAGTTCCCTCTCCCGGATGGGAGAGGGCTAGGGTGAGGGGGATTGAGTGACCTTTCCTTATACGGTTGAGAGGTCAGATTTTCTCCCGGTTGAAAGGCTCCGCCACCACTTGCCACTTATCCTCATACACCAGGTATCCCGGTCTCACCGTCTTGAGCACCTGAACCTGGATACCATGATTTTCGAGTACCGCGACGAGGCGGCGCAGGTGTTCGATGGCGTCGATCGCGGTTGGTCTCATCCAGGAGATTCTCTGGGTCTTCTTGTGCGAGGCATTTCTCTTACGAGAAAACCGCTTCGGGACCGGCAGATTTTTTCGAGCCACGTGAGTACATTTCCGAGTTCTTTCTCTTCGTAGTCGAACAAATCGCCGCTCCGCAGGGCTGCATAGGCAGCAGTGAAAATCCCTGTCTCTTTCCCAGTTCGCGGATCAGTCTTCCCGACAATAAACCGTAAATAGGTCTCATCCATGTCAAGAACTCTGCCTCACGTCCACCGCCGCAGCTCATCATTCTTACACACATTCGAGAGGCCGATGTGGAAGTGGCGGCAGCGTGACACGAATGCGGTCATTGGGACGCACTTCCCCGCTCACTAAGACAATTCCCATGATCCCTGCTTTCCGAATCAGTTTAGTATCTGCGCAGAAATTAGTTACCGGATTGCTATCGTTAGGGACGAGAGATTGCGAGCATAGTGCTCGGTATGTCCCCTGACAATCTGCCTGAATCCGGTAAGTAATTCTCGCGCGGGTACTTACCTTGGGCATCGCGGTCTAAAACCGCTTGCATGAGATGTGGCTGAAATTTATTCAGTTGCGCACAGGGATTGCGCAGACCAGTGATTTCAATTGCTGCTGTATCGCCAACCTGCAGCACTGTGCCCGCCGGGAGACCCAGAAGATCAATCCCACGAGTGGTGATGTTCTCCCCCATATCTCCTGCCGAGACAGCAAAACCAGCTTCTTTCAGTTCATCATGCAGTTCCGCGTGAATAAGTGCACCTGACGGAGGTTTGGTTGGTTTGGGTCTTGCGCGATGCGAGACCGATGCTTGGCCGTTTTACCGAGATGAGCGTCACCTTCCACGCCCAATCCAGCCAACAAACGAACGCTATCGTGATTGGTCTTACTGAACGAGTGGGTGTCGCTCAGACTCACTGCGGTAACGATGGCTTCCACGTGACTATTCACAGGAACAAAACGCTCATCCGAAGAAAAAACACAAAGGGGTGGCAAGGATCACCACCCCTTGATCTGCTGTTGCGCTATCGCCCCCCTGGCTCCAACTCGACTTGGAGCGCGTTGAGGTTGCGCGCCATCATGTTCCAGAAGGAGGTTGCCGCGGTCAGTTCAATGACCTCTTTCTGCCCCAGGCGATCTTGCACCTGGCGATAGAGGTCATCGTCCACTTTGGCTTTCTGCGTCAGTTCCTCGGCATACCGCAACACCAACTTGTCCTCATCGCTAAACAAGGAGCTGGTGCTATACGACCCAACGTTGTCGATCTGCTCTTTGGTCAGCCCGACACGCTCGGCGATGTCGATATGCCGCACGAAGCCATACTCGCAGTTCAACCGCTTCATCAGGATCAGTACCGCGAGTTCCCGGCGCCGCGGACTGAGCGAGGATTCGTTCATGAAGTAGTTGGCCAACGGAAACACCTTGGCCGCCAGCGCTGGACTATTGGACAGCGCTTTCACGACGTTCGGCACCCGCGATACCTTAAACTGCTTCTCAAAACTGTCATACAACGCTCTGGCGTCACCAGTGACGTTCTCTTTTTCCACATACGGAACACGTGCCATGCGAGATTCCCTCCTTTTTGGGGATGATGACTTGTCCTACGCGCGTGCTTCTTGTGCCGTACTTTTATCGAACGTCACCTCGCCAATTTCCGAGCCGGTCAGGACCACTAGCAGCACAGCCTCCTCCTGCCCAACATTGAGAAAGCCTTCTTTGGTACCCGCAGGAAAAGAGATCGTATCCCACTGCCCTAAGGTCACTTCATTCTTGCCCTCGTCTCCCCAGAAGAACGAACATTGACCGGACAGCACGACAAACACTTCCGGCTTAGGATGACTGTGTAGCGGTGCCCCTTTGCCGGGGCTGACTTTGTTCACCGCCATCGTGAAACCGTGTTCCCCCGCGATGGCGGGAATGGTCTTCCCGGCGCGGCCCACCAACGCATAGCCCTGCGTCCCGTCTGGCTTGTAGTTCTTAATGAAACTAGAGTAATCAATCGGCTTGAGATCGCCAAACCGCGCAACCCGCTGGCTCATGTCCGCATTCGATGCTTGTGTACTCATAGTCGTTCCCTCCTTAAGGAAATAAAATAGTCACTAATTGAGCTTGTAGAACTCGATGGCGCTTTCGGCCAACACTTGCCGTCGCATATTCGCCGGCAACTTCTCCGCGATCATGGTTGGCGCGCCAGGGAAGAATCCATCCGGATGCGGATAATCCGTCGCCCAGAGAATTTTCTTCGGCCCCAGATATTCCGCCAATACGGAGAGGCTTCCTTCGACCGGCTCAAACGCGATCCAGCACTGCCGCTTGAAATAGTCGGTGGGGCGCATGCGCAACGTGGTGTCATTGAAGACGCCGTGATCATCGTAGTGGCGGTCCATACGGTCCAGCCACGGGGCGATCCAGCCGCCGCCTGATTCCAGAAACGCGAACCGCAAGTGGGGAAACCGTTCACACACGCCACCCCAAATAATGCTCAAACTCGCGAGCATCATTTCCACGGTATGCGATACGATATGTTTCGCCCCCATTCCCAAGAAGCGCTCGACTCCCGCGGCCGGCATCCCACCGGTTCCTTCGTGCACACCAATGGGGAAGTCGAGGTCTTGCGCTACGGTCCAGAATGGATCGTAGGCCGCATCGCCCAGCATGATATTGTTGTACGGATTGGGACGCAGGAACCCGCTCAGCATGCCCAGTTGATTCCGGGCATACTTCATCTCCGCGATGGCCAGATCAACCGACTGCATGGGCAGCATCGCAACACCAAACAGCCGATCCGGGTACGGCTTGCAGTAGTCCGCCAACCAGCGGTTATAGGCGCGACACATCGCCGCGGCGAGTTGTGGGTCCTGCACCGCGCCAGAGAAAAGCCCCAGCGTCGGATAGAGAAACGCGGCATCAATGCCGTCGATTTCCATATCGGGAATCCGCGCATGGGGATCGAACCCCCCTTTTCGGCCCTCGACATATTTAATGTCCATTGGCGCGGCTCCTTGTCGGGCACCAATGGCACCGGCAAAGCCAAGCCCCCGTGCGCCGCCGAGAATGCGACCTTCAATCAGCAGGCGCTCCTTGCCATCGGTATCGACCACCAATTCCGGCACCCGATCCTTGTACACGGGATCAATATAGTCCGCCCAAAAATTGGGTGGCTCGAGCACATGGGCGTCCGCATCAATGATGTTGTAGGTACGACTCATAACAATCCTCCTTTTTCGTGTTGTTTGGCTGAGGGGCCATTTCTCTTACTTTGCGTCCTACCACCTTCCACTACTTGAGGGCAAGGTTCGCAAGTACTGACAACTTCCTACGCCCGCCGCCGTCCCCACAAACTCAGGGGTGGTGGCCCTTGCAAACTTCCAGTGAGGCGTTGGCCCAGATCAACCACCGCTTCTCCTAACAAGCGCACGTGTTCCTGTACTTGTTCATCCACGATCGTCGTGCCTTGCATTTGGTTGCCACGGACATGCACACTCCCCGGTACCAGATGCAGATTGAACCACATCAGCAGCGGGCGCAGTTCTTGATCGATGCTGAGATAGTGATGGTCCGTTGCCCCATTCACAATCAGGCCAGCCACTTTTCCCATCATGGCCTCAACCGGGACATGATCGAGCAAATTCTTGAGCGAGCCAGTATAGGACCCACGATAGATGGGCGTGCCGATGATATAGGCATCGGCGGCGTGAATCCGTGCGACCGCTGTGGGGGTATCATCGGGGTATTCGTGCAATGGACGGCCATCACAGAAAGAGAGCGTGACATCGCGCAGATCAAGAACATCCGTGCTGATGTCTGGAGTACGCGTTTTCGCGGCCAGCAACACGGCATCAATCACCGCTCTCGTGCTACCGCCTTTCGTCAGACTGCCGGAAATGCCGAGAAGTGAGAGAGACATGAAAGGCTCCTTTTCGTTAAATAATCCCTTGTTCTTTCAACGCATGTACCTGCGAGCGATCCATGCCAAGCAGCCGTTCGTACAGCTCCTCGTTATGCTCACCAACCGCCGGAGCTGGTTGATCGAAGGTCACCGGGTTGCGCATGAACTTGATCGGCATGCCGATCCCTTTCACCCCTGGAATGTTGCCGCCGCGCGGGAGTTGCATATCCACGATCATGCCACGGGATTTGATGTGCTCATCGTGCAGCAACTCCGTCGGGCTCAGCACCGGTCCAGCGGGCACCTGACTCTTTTGTAAATGATCCACCGCTTCAGTGACGGTATGTTTCCCGATCCAGTCCTGCACGATCCCATCCACCACGTCACGATGGTCGCGACGGCTAATCAAATTGGCGAACCGTGGATCGCCTTCTAACTCCGTGCGCCCGATGGCCGCCAAAAGTTTGCGCCAGTCATTCTGCGTGACCGCGCAGAGAGAGACAAACCCATCTTTCGCCCGATAGACATTAAACGGCGCACCGCTCACATGCGCGTTCGCCAGCCGTTGCGGCTCATCGCCAGCCGCGAGAAATTCCATGATCTCTGGGAGCAAGAAAAATGAACCGTCTTGCATCGACATGTCCACCCATTCGCCTTGGCCAGTCTTCTCACGCATTTGTAAGGCCGACAGAATACCGATCACGGCATAGAGTGGCGTGGTGGTATCGCTAATCGCGGCCCCGCACCGCACGGGATCACGATCCGCATAGCCAGTCACACTGGTGATCCCACTGGCAGCTTGAATAATGGGATCATACGCGCGCCATGCACGCCGTGGCCCTTGCTGACCGAACCCGGAAATCGAGCACAGAATCAGTCGTGGGTTGCGCGCTTGCAGCACGGGGAACCCAAGCTCCATGCGATCCATCGTCCCAGCAGCAAAATTCTCGACGACGACATCCGCCTTCTCACAGAGTCGCAAGAACATCTCCTTGCCTTGGGGATGACGCAGATTGAGCGTAAGCCCCTTCTTGTTACGAGCGCGATGGAGAAACGACAGTCCGACGTCCTCTTCGGTTTGCTTCTTAATGCTCGCCCCTTTCGGCCCAGCAAACGGGGGCCGGAAGCGTTGATCTTCACCTTTTGGTGGTTCGATTTTGAGGACTTCGGCACCGAGACCACCAAGCAGTAAGGTACAGTAGGGACCAGCTAAGAATCGTGTGAGGTCAAGGACAATGAGACCGTCCAGTGGCTTCATGCTTTTTTCTCCTCCATGCAAAACGACAATAGTAAAAGGCCCACGTCGGACCTGCCCCCTCTCCCATGCCCGACCAGACTCAGAAATGCAACGGTAGGAGCCGGACCGACGAAGTCCCGCCCCTGTTCAGCCCGCTGACAGAAAAGTGCTATAAGGACCCGCGATAACGTCGAAGTAAAGGAGGAATGTATGAAACTCGTCACTTTCACACAGGGAAACTCAACCAGAATAGGCGTACTGGACAGCGACACCACCATCGTCGATCTCTCGATAGCCGCGCCTGCCCTACCCCGCGAGATGTGCGCCTTTTTGGCGGCAGGCGCATCAGCATTGGCCGCGGCCAAGCAGGCGGCTGGGAGCACCTCGGCTCGTGTGGCACTGAAAGACGTCAAGCTCGAAGCGCCCATTTTACGGCCGCCAAAAATCCTCGCCGTTGGTCTCAATTACAAGGATCACATCGCCGAAACCGGCAACAAAACCCCAGAAGTGCCAATGATCTTTAATAAGCAATCCACCGCGATCACCAGCCCACGCGGGGACATTTACTTACCACGTGAGTCAGAACAGCTTGATTACGAAGGCGAGTTCGCCGTGGTGATTGGCCGCTACTGTCGGCACGTGCCGAAAAACCGCGCGCATGAAGTGATTGCTGGCTATGCCATCGTCAATGACGTGAGTGTGCGCGATTGGCAGCGACGGGTGCCGACCTTCACCATGGGCAAATCGTGGGACACCCACTGCCCATTAGGTCCGTGGATCACGACAGCGGACGAAGTGGGAGACCCGCACACGCTCGCGCTCAAAACCTGGGTCAATGGCGAATTACGGCAAAACTCGAACACCAGCCAACTCCTCTTCAACGCCTTTGACTTAGTCGAACATTTGACGACCGCGTTTACGCTTGAACCAGGGGACGTGATTTCCACGGGGACTCCGGGAGGAGTCGCGGTAGCGATGAATCCGCCAAAGTGGTTGAAGCCGGGGGACGTGGTGAAGATCGCGATTGATAAGCTCGGTGAGATTGAAAATCGGGTGATCGCGGAGCCAGAAGGGACGGTGCGGATATAATTGGAGTTCCGTCGGGCGGGTCGTAGTCCGCCCGACTTCGTTCTGCACATCGAGTGGAACATTTATGAGCACATCTCACGTCAAATTTTTGCATCCACCGATCGTAGAAGCCGTACTTGATGTTGACTGTGACATGTCTCCCGCCTTCGACCTCGCTGCGGTGGAGAAGCCATTACGCGAGACATTCCGGGATCAGTATCCAAGGTTCCGCGCTTTGTTCCTGGAGGAGGCTCACCTTGAACAGAAGGTGGACCAGCCAGTCCAGGTTTCCGCTCAGCGTAAGCTTCAGGCATTTCAATTCTTCAAGGAAGACGAAAAACAACTTATCCAAGTGCGAGTGCAGGGGTTCACCTTCAATCGCTTGGCCCCGTACACGAGTCTGGATGACTATCTGTCCGAGATCAAAAGGGCGTGGGATATTTTCGCAAGCATTGCTTCGCCCATCCAAATCCGAGCCGTACGTCTCCGCTACATCAACCGCATCGTGCTGCCTCTCACCGACGGACGTGTGAATTGCGAGGATTACCTAAAAGTAGGGCCAAGTCTTCCGGACGAAGATGGTCTACGACTCGCGAGCTTCCTGAACCAATATACCGCGGTGAACATGGAGACTGGAGATCATGTGAATAGCGTTCTGGCCTCTCAACCGCCGGAAAGCAATGGACTTCCGATCATCCTCGACATTTGCGTAACGAGCGGTGCGACAGCGGAACCCACAAACTGGGATTGGCTTGTAGAGAAGATGCAGTCATTACGGCACTTGAAAAATCGCCTCTTTCACAACACATTGACGGAACAATGCTTAAACCTCTTTCAACACTAGAAGCGGGCTTGGTGGGGTATGCGGCCCTGCATGTCTATGCTCACGGCAACAGCGCCATCTCCGTGGAAGCTCGGTCGGTGCGCAAGGCCGCTCACGCGGTCGTCGAATCCGTCGAACGGTCACAAGCGCTGTTTGGAGAGAAAAGCGTCGCTATCTCACAAATAGCGACGCTCGCGAATGAGTGCGCTGAAGCCGGATGGGACGGAGATGAAGCAGCCCCCATCAATTGGATGGCTGCGGACACGGCAGTGCAATTTATTCGCGTACTGCCAGACAATGTGCCCCTTCCCGAGTTCGCCCCAGAGCCGGATGGTTCGATCTCGTTGGACTGGATTCAGTCCCGGCACCGTCTTTTTTCCCTCAGTGTGGGTTCTAGCAACCGACTGGCCTATGCCTGGCTGGATGGTTCGGACAGGGGACACGGGGTGTCCTGGTTCGATGGGGAGAGAATTCCGCCTCGGGTCGTCGCTGGTATCCTTGAGATTATGAATCATGGCAACATTGCCATCTGGTCTTGACGAAATAGTTGCTGAGGACGAGGACCTGGCTAGGTATCTCACCTCTTCGAGCCAGTTCAATGCCCTCATGGTCAAACCCGCCGCGTTCTTACCCAGCCCCAAGGACCATGAAACCTCCGTCTTCCGTCATGGCAGCGAACCACAAGACCGGTTATGGGCAATTGGGGTCGAGCATGCGGCTGGTGGACGAAATCTCCACGGCGTCGCCATCTGCAAGGCGAGTCACATCAGAGCCGCGCAGCTTGAGGTCATCGCGGAGGAACCCCCACCACGCCATGCCGTGATACGAGGATGGCCTTTTTCTGAGACCGACCCGAAGTTGCAAAAAGCAAAACAAAAGGAACTGGCCGCCATAATTGCCAGTAACGCCGAGTTGGTGCGTCGATAAGTTTTGTCGGGTGGGCCATGACTCACCCCGTAGCGCATCTCAGACAATCTGCTCTACCTTCGCCGCTCCCCCACCTCCACCGCTAACCGTTCCCGCACCCGCACGATCCGCTCGGCTCCCCAAAAGAGTTCCCCATTCACGACATAGCTAGGCACGCCAAACACTCCGAGCTTTTCCGTCTCGGCCCGCAGCCGGTCGTGTTCCTGACGACCCGCGCCGTTGAGATACGCAAGAAAATCCGTGGTATTGATGCCGACTTCGCCTAAGACCTGCTCCACGACCAGCGGATTCTCGATGTCGAGTTCTCGTCGCCAAAACCGCTCGTAGACAGCAGCGTGATACGACCGAAAATCGCCCCGCTGTTTGGCGTAGAGCATACCAATGTGGGCAAGCGAAGAATCGAAAATTTTGCGTGGGCCCCGCAGCGTCAGACCGCGACGACTCGCCTCACGACGACAGTCCATATAGCTATAGCGCACCCGACGCCATTGGTGGGCATTGCGATTTTCCTGTAGCACTTGCCCGGTCTCGTCCACCTGAGCTGACCCCAGATAACTGGGAATATCGAGCGTGTACGGCAAAAAATCGACCTCGATGTTGAAGTCCTCTTGCAAACGAAACGTCTCTTCCTGCGCGAGATACGCGTAGGGACTTTTATAGTCAAAATAATGCGCGATGGTTTTCAATGGCATGGCACCTCTCCCAAGTTAACGGTAAACAGGTGCAATCTTCCGCTATCTCTGTGATAATGCAAGGCCGCGAAAACGGAGGGGGAAACACGCACATGAGCAAACTCACGGATCGACTGCTACACCACGTTGATGATTGGACCACCCACAGCAAGGCATTTGCTCAGACTGGTTTTTGGGGAGCCTTCGGTGGCGCGGGAGGCATTATTCTCGCCCGCGACAGTGGACGGTTACTACTCGCCCAACGCTCGGCGCGCGTGTTACAACCGGGCACCTGGGGCACCATTGGTGGCGCGATCGACCACGGCGAGAATCCCGAAGAAGCGCTCCTGCGCGAGATCCACGAAGAACTCGGCATCGCACTCCACACTGCGGATCTCCACTTGTGTTACACCTTCCGCGATAGCGCCACACAATTTGTGTATCACAACTACACGGTGCTGGTGGATGAAGAATTTCATCCGGCGCCCAACTGGGAAGTGGCCGAACATGCGTGGGTCGAGTTTGGGCAATGGCCGGACCCGCTCCACTTTGGCATGCACGCATGGCTACAAGACCAACAGGGGCATCATTCCCTGCGTTCGTTGGTGGAGCGGATTGTGGCGGGCGGGACGAAGCGCGGGGAATAGCGTGGAAGCGCAGGCGCAGCTTGAACAAAAAAGGGCAGCCACATCGGGCTGCCCTGCTGAAAAATCGGGCGATCTAGAGGAACAATCACTTCATCCCCCTCACCCTAGCCCTCTCCCAGCCGGGAGAGGGGACTTGTAACTC
The DNA here is from genome assembly GCA_009692435.1 of Deltaproteobacteria bacterium. Taxonomy (GTDB): domain Bacteria; phylum Desulfobacterota; class Binatia; order Bin18; family Bin18; genus JABFSC01. The sequence continues at coordinate 56,827 of SHZE01000002.1, forward strand.
GAAACCCGAAACCCGAAACTCTTACCGCTTCCGTTCCACCTGCGACACATCCCGCACCGCGCCATACGCCGCGCTCGTGGTCATTGCCGCGTAGGCCCGGAGCGCGACGGACACGGGACGGTCACGATTGACCGGCTTATACGCCTTCGCGCCTTTCGCTTCCATTTTCTTGCGCCGTTCGGCTAACACCTCATCCGACAGCAACACATTAATGGATCGATTGGGAATATCGATACGAATACGGTCCCCTTCCTCAAGCAACGCGATATTGCCCCCTTCCGCGGCTTCGGGCGACACGTGGCCAATGGATAGTCCGCTCGTACCGCCACTGAACCGCCCATCGGTCAACAGCGCACACTTGGTGCCGAGATGTTTCGACTTGATGTAGGACGTGGGATACAGCATCTCTTGCATCCCCGGCCCGCCGCGTGGGCCTTCGTAGCGGATCACCACGACATCGCCTGGCTTGAGCTGGTTGCCGAGAATCGCGACACAAGAGGCTTCTTGCGATTCGTAAATCCGGGCTGGTCCTTCCATCACCCAAATCGACTCGTCCACCCCCGCGGTTTTCACAATGCAACCATCCTGCGCGATATTGCCGTAAAGTACGGCGAGCCCCCCATCCTGACTGTAGGCGAATTCCGCCGCGCGGATGCAGCCGTTGATGGAATCCCGATCCGCTGTTTCGAACGTCTTATTCTGTGAAAAGGCTTCCTTGGTCCGCACATTCCCCGGTGCAGCCAGACTCCGTCGCAGGGCGAAATCGTCGGTCTGTTCACAGCGAATGTCATTCTTTTCGATCATTTGGCCGATGGTGTCACCAGTAACCGTGATCACGTTGGTATGCAGTTTTCCCGCTCGTTCCAATTCACCGAGGATCGTCGCGATCCCACCCGCGCGGGCGCAGTCCTCAATATGATATTTCGCCGACGCCGGTGCGAGCTTGCAGATACACGGCACCTGGCGAGACAAGCGGTCAATATCCTTCATGGTGAAATTAACCCCGGCCTCGTGCGCGGCGGCCAAGAGGTGGAGGACCGTGTTGGTTGATCCTCCCATCGCAATGTCCAACGTGATCGCATTCTCAAAGGCCTCGAAGGTCGCGATGCTGCGCGGCAGGACCGACTCATCGCCGTTGATGTAGTAGGCTTTCGCCATCTCGATAATCCGCTTGGAGGCGCGCTCGAACAACTCCCACCGCAACCCATGCGTGGCTAAAATCGTGCCGTTGCCCGGCAAGGCCAGACCAATCGCTTCATTGAGACAGTTCATGCTGTTGGCGGTGAACATCCCAGAGCACGATCCACACGTCGGGCACGCTTCTTCCTCCATCTTGGTCACGTCTTCATCACTGATGGAGTCATCGCCCGCGCCAATCATGGCATTGACGAGATCGAGCTTGGCTGGGCCTGTGGACAACTCGGCCTTCCCGGCTTCCATCGGTCCACCGGACACAAAGATCGTCGGGATATTGAGACGTAGCGCGGCCAGCATCATTCCGGGAGTAATCTTGTCACAGTTAGAGATACAGATCATGGCATCGGCCACGTGGGCCTGGACCATATATTCGACGCTGTCGGCGATCAGCTCACGGCTGGGGAGCGAGTAGAGCATCCCGTCGTGCCCCATCGCGATCCCATCATCAACCGCGATGGTATTGAACTCGACCCCGTACCCCCCATTCGCATCAATAATGGCCTTCACACGTTGGCCAACGTTATGGAGATGGACGTGACCGGGGACAAACTGGGTAAACGAATTGGATATGGCAATGATCGGCTTCTTAAAGTCCTCGGTTTTCATGCCCGTGGCGCGCCACAGGGAACGGGCTCCGGCCATGCGTCGGCCTTGGGTAGTAATACTGCTACGCAGTCCGCGTGGTTGCATAATGGGGACCCTCCTTAAGATATGGGGTTGGTTGCCACTACATACGCTAGCCTCACGTGTCGTACAACAGGAGGCCGGTCTTTCCCGGAGCCATACCTGCTATACAGAGCCGCGCGGCCACGTTAGGCTCTGCCGCATAAGGAGGAGGAACATGAGTACCAATGTTGTCGCAGGCGTTATGAATTACTTGGCCGATAGAGCACAAAAACCGGTGACGTATATGTATACGCCACCAGCAGGCACCCCCCCGCGCACCGGAGAGTACGCCAAGTTCCCGATCTCGGTCCATGATGGCCGCGCGCTCCGCGAGCAATTTTCCTTGGATGTCCACGGGTTCCTGTTCCGCACTCATGAAACCACAGTGGGAAACTTCTACGACGACACCGAAGTGAAATCGGTCTATTACCCGGAAATCGAACATCTGGTGAGAGCAACCACTGGTGCCTCGAAAGTGCTGGTCTTTGACCACAATGTCCGCTGCGCGCCGATGGCTGAGCGCGGAGAGAACGCGGCACGAGAACCAGTCCGCATGGCCCATAATGACTACACGCCCAAATCTGGCCCACAGCGGGTGCGTGACCTGCTGCTGAATGAAGCGGAGGAGTTACTCACACATCGCTTCGCCTTCATTAACGTGTGGCGGCCAATTCGCGGCCCGGTGCAAGAAGCACCGCTCGCGGTGTGCGATGCCCAGAGCATCAAGCCCGACGATTATGTGACGATGGACCTGATCTACCACGACCGCGTTGGCGAGGTCTATGTGATGAATTTCAACCCCAACCACCGCTGGTACTATCTACCACGGCAGCAAAGAAACGAAGTGATTTTTATTAAGGGTTACGATTCAGACCCAGCGAAAGCCTGCTTCACGGCGCACAGTGCCTTTGACGATCCCACCACCCCACCTCACGTGCAAGCGCGAGAGAGTATCGAAGTGCGCACGATCGCCTTTTTCGCACAAGATCGGTAGCTCCTGTGGGCAATCAGTACCCGTTCCAGTGGACTGAATCGTCCGCAACCCATTGTCCCACGAGACGAAGAAAAGGGCCGAGCAGCACCCTTGTCTTCGTCTTTCCCAATCCTCAATCACAAACCCCTTACCGATAAATCTCCGCCCCGCTCTGGCGAAATTCCTCGGCTTTTTCTTTCATCCCGGTTTGCAGCGCGGCCTGTTCGTCCAACTGCTTCTGCTCAGCGTACTCGCGCACGTCTTGCGTGATCTTCATTGAACAGAAGTGTGGGCCACACATTGAACAGAAATGCGCCACTTTGGCCCCTTCCGCCGGAAGCGTGGCGTCGTGGAAATCGCGGGCGGTTTCTGGATCAAGCGACAAATTGAACTGATCTTGCCAGCGGAACTCAAAGCGAGCCTGCGAGAGCGCGTTGTCGCGCAGTTGCGCGCCTGGGTGCCCTTTGGCGAGATCGGCGGCATGCGCGGCGATCTTGTAGGTGATGACTCCGGCCTTCACGTCTTCCTTATCCGGTAAGCCGAGATGTTCCTTTGGCGTGACATAACAGAGCATCGCGCAACCGAACCAGCCGATCATTGCCGCCCCAATGCCAGACGTGATGTGATCGTACCCCGGCGCGATGTCGGTCGTGAGAGGTCCAAGAGTATAGAACGGGGCTTCGTGACATTCCTGGATTTGTTTCTCCATGTTGACCTGGATCATGTGCATCGGCACGTGACCGGGACCTTCGATCATCGTCTGCACGTCGTGTTTCCAGGCGATCTTGGTCAACTCACCCAGTGTTTCGAGTTCGGCGAACTGCGCCTCGTCGTTGGCATCAGCAATGGAACCGGGCCGCAGGCCGTCACCCAAGCTGAACGATACATCGTACGCCTTCATAATCTCGCAGATGTCCTCGAAGTGGGTGTAGAGGAAGTTCTCCCGATGATGCGAAAGGCACCATTTGGCGAGGATCGACCCACCGCGTGAAACGATGCCCGTCATCCGTTTGGCGGTCATCGGCACGTAGCGCAAGAGCACGCCCGCGTGGATCGTGAAGTAATCCACGCCTTGTTCCGCTTGCTCAATCAACGTGTCACGGAAAATCTCCCAGGTGAGTTCTTCGGCTTTGCCGTTCACTTTCTCCAACGCCTGATAAATAGGGACCGTCCCAATCGGCACTGGAGAGTTGCGTAAAATCCATTCACGGGTTTCGTGAATGTTCTTGCCGGTCGAAAGGTCCATGACCGTGTCGCCGCCCCAGCGTGTCGCCCAGATCATCTTCTCCACTTCCTCTTCAATTGAGGAGGCAACCGCTGAGTTCCCAATGTTGGCGTTGATCTTCACCAGAAAATTGCGACCAATAATCATCGGTTCCAATTCGGGATGGTTGATGTTGGCGGGGATAATGGCACGCCCACGTGCAACCTCATCACGCACGAATTCCGGCGTAATCACTGGCGGGATACTCGCCCCCCAGGAATTGCCCGGGTGCTGTTGCAGGAGTCGGGCATGGCCATTGCCCTTCTTCTCCGCTTCGCGGTGCGCCAGCTCTCGTGCCTGGTTCTCGCGAATGGCGATGAATTCCATTTCAGGGGTGACGATCCCTTGCCGTGCATAGTGCATCTGGCTGACGTTCCGGCCCGCGCGTGCCCGACGGGGGAGACGAATATGTTGAAAGCGCAATTCCTGAAGTTGAGGATCGGTTGCTCGTTGGCGACCATAGGCGGAGGAGACATCGGAGAGTTCTTCCGTGTCCTCACGCGCACGAATCCACTCCAGCCGGATCGGCGCGAGGCCATTGCGAATATCAATGGTCACCTTGGGATCGGTGTACGGACCAGAGGTGTCGTACACAAGCACCGGGTCACTCGCGTGCGCGCCGTTGCGCCCGTTCCCGTTGATCGTAGGAGGTGGGGTCAGCGGGATTTCCCGGAACGGCACGCGCACGCCGGGCTGCGTTCCTTCGACATACACTTTGTGCGATCCCGGCAGCGGGGTCGTGGTGAGTTGGGGTTGCGCGGCTTGCGCACCAGTGTGAGTTCCGTTCTGACCATTCTGCTTCATCTCAGTCGCCCTCCTTCAGGACATGCGTAAGTAAGGAATCTCCGCGGATTCCGATTGCGAACTCTCTAGCGTGATGAGGGGGGAAATTGTGGAGGTCGAGACAAGGCGGACACCGTGTTCCCTTCGCTGGCATTACCCAGAGCAGGTTCCAAGGGTCGATGAGCTTCAACAGCAAGCCCATCCTCTCAGCCGCAACTTCGGCTCCCCTCACGGCCATACGGCCGGTTGCGTGGAATGCTACGCCCCCCCGGATACGCTGTCAACGTTTCGCCACCAGCGATACGCGGGCACTCCGGCCACACAGAGCAGCACGCCAAAGAAACATTCGACCGGTTGCTCCCACAAAGCGTTCAGCAAGAGTCCGACAGACGCGACAACATAGAGCGCGGGTACCCACGGATACCCCCAGACATGATAGGGGCGCGGGAACGTTGGCCGTTGGCGGCGCAAAATAAACAAGCCGCTCGTCGTCACAATCGAGAATCCCACGATGACGACGGTCGTATACGTCAGTAATTGCTCGAACGTCCCGGAAAGAATGAGGAGCGAAGTCCAGGTCGCTTGTAGTAACAACGCATGACCTGGCACTTGGAAGCGTGGGTGGAGATTGGCGGCGCGCGGAAAAAACACGTCATCACAAGCCATAGCGAAGGCGATGCGTCCACCGGTCAGCACCGTCACATTCAGGGCACTGGCAATGGATATGGCGATCAATACGGCGATCACCCATCCGGCCCCCGCGAACAACGCATTCGCCACCGCGTCACCAACCTGGACCACGCCTTTGAGTGCCGCCACCGGTAGGGCGTAGAGGTACAGCAGGTTCAAGGCGAGATAGACACCCATGGTGATCATCGTCCCTAGCAGTGCTGACCGTGGGAGCGTCGTCTCTGGAGTACGGACTTCGCCTGCGATATAGGCCACGGAGTTCCAACCTGTATACGCAAAGATAATGGGGATCAGGGCCACCCCCAGGGCGGACAAGTGTCCCTGCGGCATCAGGTCAGGAAACAGCGGCATCACATTGCTCCAGGAGCCGCTGCCCCAACTGAATCCCGCGACCAACAGCGCGCCAATGGCCAGCAGCTTGCTCATACTCAAGATATTTTGCGTAAAACTGCCAAGCTGAAGGCCGCGATAATTGATCGAGGTGATGAGCCACATCAAGCCGATACCCACGACCTGGTTCAGGGACAAGGAATACACCATATCGCCGAGCGTGACGTGCCACAGGACGAGGCCGTTCACGGATGCGGGGAGGAAGGCGAGGAGATAGTTGGCCAGCGCGATCGCTAACACGGCGATGGACCCGGAGATACTCGCCAAGAAAGAGGCCCACCCACACAAAAACCCCCAGAACGGCCCACACGCTTCACGCACATAGACGTATTCGCCACCAGCATGTGGGAACGCAGCTCCCAACTCGGCCCAGACCAGGGCTCCGGCCAATGACAGTAAACCTCCGAGTATCCACGCTAACAGTATCCATCCTGGGCTAGGCAAATGCGCGGCGACGACGCCACTGGTGGTGAAGATGCCGACTCCGATGGTGTTACCAACGATGAGCATCGTGGCACTAAACAATCCGATTGGGGATCGCGGATTGGGGATCGCGGATTGGGGAGCTAGCGGCTGGAGACTAGAGACTGGAGACTGGGAACTGAGGGGTGAGGCTGTTGTGTTTTTCTCGCTCATCATTATTCAGGTGCGTGGGGCACGAATCGCACCCTATTCCGCTCTTCATTTTTGCCTTTTGATTTTTCTTATTCTTCCTCGTCCGCGTCCGCTGAATCCGACGAATCCACCAGGCGCGGCGGTTGATCGTGTTTCAACTCACTCTCGTCTTGGAGCCAATCAATCGTACGGTTGACCTGCGTGCGTTCGTTGTCGAGAAAGCGCGCAACCGCCGTGGCCAAGCGTGGCTCGGCGAGATGGTGCATGCTGATGGTTGGTTGGGGATCAAATCCACGCAGCCGTTTGAAATCGCCGCCCGCGCCTGGCTCGAATCGAACAAATTTATTTTGGATGCAATGGTCGATGGCGGCGTAGTAACAGACATTGAAGTGCAAGTGGCGCACGTCTTTGAACGCGCCCCAATAGCGTCCGTAGAACACGCCATTTTTCTGGACGTTGAACGTCCCCGCGATCATCTCCCCACCCTGTCGGGCAATCACAAAGCAGAGATTGCGCTTGAACCGTTCACCCAGGAGATCAAAGAACTTGGCCTCCAAATACTGTCGCCCCCAGTACAGCCGGTCGATGTGCGCCTTATACAACGTGAACATGCGGGCACAGAGTGCGGTGGGAATGGCGTCGCCACTCAACACCTCGATCTCCACGCTTTGGTCATGCATCTCGCGCATCTCGCGTTTAATCTGATTGCGTCGCTTAGTACGGAAGTGCGCCAGATAATCGTCAAAGGTTTGATAGCCGTGATTCTGCCACTGATATTGCAGTCCGACCCGCTTGAGATAGCCAATATCAGCCAACGCCTCCGCCTCATCGGGCAAACAGAAGTTGACATGCACCGAGGACAAGTCGTTTTGCTTGCAGACGGATTGGAGCGCTTGCCCCAACATACGAATCAACGCGGGTCGGTCGCCGCCCGGCACGGTGAGGAACCGCACTCCCGTCGCGGGAGTGAAGGGTGCCGCCACCAGCATTTTGGGGTAGTATTCGATTCCGGCCCGCTGGGCGGCATCCGCCCAGGCGTGATCGAAAACGAACTCACCCATGCTGTGACTTTTGAGATAGAGTGGGCATCCGGCGACCAGCCGTCCGTCGTCATAGACGACCAGATGCTGTGGTTGCCAACCCGTCTTGGGTGCAATACAATGGGCCTCTTCCATGCACGCGAGCCAGTCCCATTCCATAAATGGAGAGCCGTCCCCAACGAGCAGATCCCAATCAGTCCGTTGCACCTCGGTCATACTTTGCAGTACTTTGACTTGTCGCATGGTAGTCGGCATTATCGGCGGGCAATCAGAGAGATGCAAGGTCGGCGACCCCTCGCCATCAACACACGCAAGTAACCTAAAGGTCTGAAGTCATGCAGAGCGGAGCAGTCATTGTCTATCGGGAACACGGCCACCTTACACTTGGGCTCGTCCAGAAAATGGTGATGACGACGGGCGAATCGCGAGTCGAACTCACTAATGAGGATGGCAAAAGACAAGTCCTGCCAACGGACCGGATTCTCTTCGACTGCAAGCAGACCCTGACACCAACACAATCCGCCACGGAGATCAAAAAACAGTTACAGGCTCTGCAACAACAGATTCACAGCCATGCGCAAAAGACCAATGTGCAAGAGTTATGGGAACTGGTCCAAGGCGAAGAGGTTGAGACCTGGTCGTGGGAAGACCTCGCCGGCTTAGTGGTGACGACGCGGTCGCAGTCACTGGAGACCGTTGGGGTGCTCGCCGCCCTGTGTGACCAGAGTCTGTATTTCAAAGAGAAGAAAGCCGGACTCTTCGCGCCGCGCGATGCTAAAAGCATTGAAGACACGCTCCATCAACAACAGGTCGCGCAAGAACGAGCACACGCCCAAGGAGCGTTTCTCGCCTGGACACGAGAACGCCTCGCGACTCCCAGTGAAGAGCCCGCGCCAATCGGATTTGACCGCTATCTCGATCTCCTCAAAGGGTTCGCGCTGTACGGCGAGATGTACGACCGGCATACACAGGCGATCAATCTGCTCGAAGAGATTGGCTTTCGCGGGAAAGGCCATCCATTTGAAGTGGCATTCCATTTCCTCGTTGCTATTGGCATCTGGAAAGTGGATGAGGAACTCAGTCTCCTGCGGTACGCGATTCCTACGCGCTTCACGGATGAGGTCCTCCAAGCCGCGCAAGCCGTGCCACCATTTACACCGGAACACACCGATCACACGGATTTGACGTCCCTATTCACCTTCACCATCGACGACGCCGAAACCATGGACATCGATGATGCGTTAAGTGTCAGCGAAGCGAATGGGCTCATCACTGTTGGTATTCACATCGCCGACGCAAGTTTTTTCGTCTCACCAGGCGATACGCTCGACAAAGCCGCGCTCGCCCGTGGCACGTCGGTGTACATGCCCATCGGCCGATTCCCGATGCTTCCTCCTATTCTGAGTGAGGAGAAGGCCAGTCTCGTCGCTGGCGAGGTCCGCCCGACGTTGAGCTTTTTCGCGAGTGTTGATGCGGAAGGCAACTTCCAGACAGAGCGTCTCTGCCGTGGCTTCATCACCGTGGGTCGGCGACTGACCTACAAAGAAGCCGACTCGATCCTCGCGGAGGATCAATTAGGCGCGGAGACAGACCCATGTGCACCAGCACTACACCACTTGTTGCGTGTGGCGCAGGCTCGCAAAGCGCAACGCATTGCCCGTGGGGCGATTATCATTGAAGGGGATGAAGTCAAAGTGCGCGTGCACGATGGCGCCGTATCCATCGCGGTGATCGCGAACGACTCGCCATCGCGCGGACTGGTAGGCGAGTGCATGATCTTGGCCAATGAGATGGCGGCTCGCTACTGTCATCGCCATACCTTACCGGCGCTCTACAGCGCGCAGCCGCCACCGGATGAGTCGATTCCCGCCGCGGCCACATTCCCGTCGCAACGTGTCTATGTGCAAGCGGCGCGACGTGCGATGAAACCCTCGCAGCTTGGAGTCACTCCAGCCCCGCACTCCGCGCTGGCACTTGATGTGTATACCCAGGCCACATCCCCGTTGCGGCGGTACCACGACCTCCAGATACAGCATCAGATCAAACATCACCTCGCGCGCGGGACGGTGCTGTTCGACGCGGAGCACCTGCAAATGATCGCCGCCAGTGCGCAGCAATCCACGGCGGACGCGAAGCGCTGCGAGCGTGAAAGCGTCCGGTATTGGCTCTTGCGCTTCCTCGAAAGCCGTAAGGGACAGACGGTCAGTGGCCAAGTCGTCCGCCACTTCAACGGCCGCTCATTCATCGAATTAAACGACACGTTGTTAGTGGTTCCGGTCAACGCATCACCACCACTCCCACTTGGGGAAGCAGTCCAGGTAGTCATTGGGAATGTTGACGCGCGGCGCGACATGCTGAGCGTTCGCGTTGCGGAACGGTGAGGATGAATGAAAAATGATGAATGAAGAATTGAAAAATTATTTTTCCTTGGGTTGCTTTGCCGAGAGAAGGATTGCCAAGAGAATCTTGATCAACTGTTCTGTTTCATCGGACACGCTTGTGAGGCGGTTGGCTGGAACCAGGTCCGCATCTCGAATCAAGCGAAGCTAATAAGCGGACTCGCGCGCTTCCTTGTGAGCGATGGACATCTTCGCGATAAAGTCAGCCTTGCTCTGTCCACCCTGAGCTTCATGAATGTTCGCACCAATCGACGTCCCGGAACGAAGCAATTGCCGCCCTAACACTCGCCCCACATCGTCCCCGCCGCAGTTCTTGGTAGAGCCGGATAATTCGCATTGCGTAGGCGACACTACGTTCAATGATATCCTTAGCCATCGCTTACTCTTCAGTCAGATTCTCAATTCTTCATTCTTCATTCTTCATTGCGCCCTACCACATCACCGATCCGCCATCGATATTCAGCGACTGGCCAGTGATATACGATGCGTCGGGAGAGCAGAGATAGGCGATGAACTTGCCAATTTCTTCGTCAGTCCCGGCCCGACGTAATGGCACCATTTGCTCGATGGACTTGTTCCAGGCGTCTCCCCGTCCAACCACATCCATGCGGGCAGTATCAATGATCCCCGGACAGACGGCATTCACGCGAATTCGATGCGGCGCGACTTCCATCGCTAACGCTTGCGTGAATCCTTGAATCCCGAAATTGGACGTGCAGTACGCGGTCGTGTTCGGAAAACCGCGTTTTCCGGCAATCGAGGAGATATTGATAATCGCTCCGCCCTGCCCATGTTGAATCATCGCCGGCAGCACTTCCTTGCTCATCAGAAAACTGCCGGTGAGTTTAATTTCCAGGACTTGATGCCAGAGTTCCTCCGACAGTTCGAGGAGAGAGACCCGGTCGGCTCCACGGGCGAAAGCGGAGTTATTGATGAGAAAATCAATTCGACCAAATTCCTTCACTACCGCCGCCACCGTGCGTTTGACATCCGCACTCTTCACCACATCCGCCACAAGCGGGAGGCAGCGTCGTCCACGTTCCCGCACTTGCGCCGCCGTACTTTCAATATCACGCCATCCCACCGCTTTTTCGTCCGGCGGATACTTGTCTGGATCACGTCCAGTTCCAGTGACGGCAATATCCACCCCTAATTCCGCCAACGCGAGTGCCGCCGCCCGACCGATTCCCCGCAACCGACCCGCACCGGTCACAATCGCCACTTTTCCATCAAGAACACCCATAGACACCTCACTTTCGTCAGCAATAAAAAGGGCGCACCGCGGTGCGCCCCTACACTACTGGGGATTGTACAACTGACTATTTCCCTAGTTCTTCAGCGAACAGCTTCTTCACCTTCGCCCAGGCATCCTCGGCTGATGCTTTGTCATACGACGCGCGTTGATCACAAAAGAATCCGTGGTCCGCATTGGGGTACACAACCACCTCGTGGCGAATCTTGTTCTTTTCAAGTTCGGCGCGAACGGCGTCGACTTGCGTCAGCGGAATGTGGGCATCTTTGGCACCGTATAAGCAGATAATTTTTCCACCAATCTTGCTCGTCCTGCCGATGGTGGAAGGCTGACCACCAAAGCCTTGTGCGCCGGCGATCCCACCGCCATAAAAACTGGCGGCGGCTTTGATATCGAGTTCGCATGCGGTGAGATACGTCACGTGCCCACCAACACAAAACCCCATGGCCCCGATCTTGTCGCCTTTCGCGAAATTCTGCCGCTTGAGAAACGACATGGCCGCGCGTCCGTCGGCGACGATTTCGTCGGCCTTTAATTGCCCCAACAACTTAATGCCTTCGGTCATCCCGGTTTGGTCATACCCATATTCCACTCCAGGCCCGGTCCGATGAAAGAAATCAGGCGCGAGGGCCACGTAGCCTTCGCGGGCCACCCGGTCCGCCACGTCGCGGATGTGGGCATTCACTCCAAAAATTTCCATATATACCAGCACGCCCGGTCGCGGCGTGCCGTCGGCTGGGCGGGCCATGTACGCCCCCATCGTTTTCCCATCCACACTCACGTGCACACGTTCTGTTTTAATTTCCATTAAGTCCTCCTTCTTTCCATTATTGAACCGGCTCCTCTTCTCACACACGCTCTTGCCTGCTGTCAAGGCAGCCTGGTCCGGTTCCCTCTCCACGCCTCCGCGCCTCCGCGTGCGTCTTTCCTCTAGCTGGGCATTGGATGAATTATTGACCATGTGCACGGCGATCACCCGCACAGAGGAGTCCTTCGCGATCACCAACTATCACTTAAGCGTCGCGACCCACGAGCGGGCCTTGCAGACCGCCGGGTTCCAGCGAGTCACGTGGCACGACCCGGAACTGTCACCGGAGATCGTGGAGGGCGCCGAGCGTCACTACTGGTCCGCTTTTCTCGACCACCCGCCCGTGGTGTTTCTGGACTGCGTGAAATAATCCGTCCTGAAAGCGCATCACGGTACGCCGTGTCCCAACCAGCACCCGATCGGGACACGTATCACACAATGTCGCCTTCCTCCGTCATCAGGACATAGTGCGCGTATGGACCTTACGCCAGCACCTCGCGTGCGAGTTGCTCCAGTTCGAGGACCGCGTCTTTCGTCTCGCTTTTTGTCAGCCAGATCGTCACATGGTCCGTTCCGGCTTTCTCCAACGCCTTGATCTCGTCACGGGTGCGAAACTTCCCCGCTTGCCCAAAGGCCAGCACCTGAATGGATTTCGGATCACGCCCGACTTTTTTCGCGAGGTCATTCAAGATCGCCCGGCCCCGGTGGATTTCCTCGACCGGCGAGAGCACCGGCATCCAGCCGTCTCCCCATTCCACCACCCGCTTGAAAACATGTTGTGACGATCCCCCCATGAAGATGGGCGGGTGCGGTTTCTGGACCGGCTTGGGAAACGAACGGACGGCGGGGAAATTGTAAAACTTCCCTTCATACGCGGCCTCATCCTTCGTCCACAGCTCCTTCATCGCCATGATGGCATCCTTGGTTTGCCCCCAACGACGGTCGAAGTTGCCCCCCATGATTTCCGTCTCTTCCTTCAACCACCCGGCACCGATGCCGAAGAGAAACCGCCCACCCGACAGTTTGTCGAGCGTGGCCACTTCCTTCGCCAGCAGCAGTGGGTTGCGTTCCGGGATCAAGCAGATGCCGGTACCAAGTTGGAGATGCTTGGTCACCGCCGAAGCCCGTGCCAGCGCGACAAAGGGATCGAGAATCCGACCATAGGCGTCGGGGATAATCCCATCGCGCGAAGCGGGGTACGGCGAAGACGTTTTGATCGGGATGATCGGATGCTCCGGCACCCAGAACGAGGCGAAGCCCAGCTCCTCGGCTCGTTTGGCCAACACCGCCGGATCTTCAGACTGGTCAATCGCGAACTCAAAGACACCAATTTTCATAAAGCCCTCCTTGATGAATGAAATGAATGGGGAAAGACCCCGCTCCTATCGCGCATCCGCGATGGGCATGGGGGCAAACTTCGCGTACTCTCCCACACTCATTCCTGGCAATGCAAGGGCATCTTTCTCACGACGGGGGCATGAGGTCGGACGCACCCTCTGGCTCTCTCCGTGCGTGGGATGGTACAAGAATGCGGTTGTCGCCCCGTGTCATTCACAAAACGTGGCCGTGCCTCCCGTCAAACAACCCATGAGTCGCCATCTATTATGAATCCACTCCTTGTGCTCGCCATCGCGATTTTTTGCACCATGCTCGGCAACGGCGTGGTCATGCCGTTTATTCCTCTCTATGCCCAACAGTTTGGAGCGGCCAGCTTGGGGGCGGGTCTCCTGTTTAGCGCTCATTCGGCACCGCGCACCTTTCTCTTGCCACTCATCGGTCCGGCCTCGGATCGCATGGGGAGACGGTCGTTTCTCCTGGTGGGTGTCCTGTTGTACGCCCTGTCATCCGTGGCGTTCTTGCTGGCCAACAGCATGGGACTGCTGCTCCTGATAATGGGCATACAAGGCATCGCGACGGCCATGGTTCAACCCGTGACGCTGGCCTACGTGGGCGATCTCACGCCGAAGGGGAAAGAGGGAGCCTACGCCGGCTATATCAATACCGCGTTTCTTGGCGGTGTGGCGGGCGGGCCGATCCTCGGCGGGGTGCTGAAAGACGCGATCAACATGCAAGCGAGCTTCGTGGCGCTCGGTCTGTTCAGTCTTTTCGCGTTCGTGTTGATGTTCTTTTGGTTGCCCGATCCCCCTAAACATAAGACGGCGGCGAATGCCGTGGTGCCGCCATTTCGCGAGGTGTTCTCCTGTCGCCCAGTAATCGGCGTCGCTTACTATCGCCTGGGATATGCCTTCGCGAGCACGATCACGTGGGTGTTTGTCCCCTTGTTAGCGGCACGGATGCTGCCGCTGAAAACCTCGCAGATCGGGGCGTTGATCTCCCTCAACGTGTTGGTCAGTACCATCCTGCAAGCACCCTTTGGTCGGCTCGCGGACCGGATGAGCAAAGCCAACCTGGTTGCGATTGGCGGTACGATCAGCGCCATTGCCTTTAGCGCGTTCCCGCTCGCCACCAGTTTTTGGCATTTACTAGCGTTGAGTGTCGTGACGGGGGTGGCCACAGGGGTAGCGTTTCCCGCCCATACCGCCTTGGCCATGGAAAACGCGCGCGGTCTGGGGATGGGGACAGTCATGAGTTTTCTGCTCACCGTGCACAGTTTCGGGATGACGGTGTGTCCCATCTTGTTTGGGCTGATCGCCGATCATTTCGGCATGAACAGTACGTTCTATGGCGGAGGACTGCTGTGCGCGCTGACGACAGCCATTTGCTATCTGATGACGCATGATGCGCCGATAGAGACGACGGCGGAGAAAGTGCGCGAGAAAGAGGCGGCGGTCACGGATTAAAAAAAAGGATCCAAAAGGAGGGACTTCCATGTCAACGCAAACCCAACAACCACCGATGCTCGCGGGCATCAAGGTGCTCGACTTCACCCAATATCTGGCCGGGCCGACCGCCACTCGCTTGATGGCTGAACTCGGCGCGGAGGTCATCAAAGTCGAACAAGCGAAGGGCGGCGACCCGTCGCGCTCATTACCATTCGTTAAAGAGGGACGCAGCATCTATTACATTCAGCAGAATCGCGGCAAGAAAAGTTTCTGCGTCGATTTCAGTAACCCCGAAGGCATCGAACTCGTGCGCGCGCTGATTCCGCATGTCGATGTGGTGATCGAGAACTACGGCCCTGGCGTCATGGAACGACGCGGGCTCGATTATGCGTCCCTGCAACAGATCAACCCCGGACTGGTGATGTGTTCGGTCTCCGCCTTTGGCCGGAAAAGTCCACTCTCGCATCTTACTGGCTATGACTATATCGCCCAGGCATTTTCCGGGGTCATGCACATGACCGGTGACGCCGATGGTCCCCCACGCTTTGTCGGCGTTGCGATTGCTGACGGGATCGCCGGGGTGAATGCGTTCGCCGCGTTGGGATATGCCCTGCTGCATAAGCACCGCACGGGGCAAGGACAATACATCGACATCTCAATGGTCGATGCGCTTTATCACATGCAGTCAGTTGAAGTGCAAATGTTCGCGGCCAATGGCGGTGCATATAAGCCGATGCGCTATGGCATTCATCACCACATGTCCAGCCCGCAAGGGGTGTTCAAATCCAAGCAAGGCCACATCGTAATCTTGGCGCTTGAGCGCCAATGGGCGAACGTTTGTCAGGCGCTCGGCAAGCCGGAACTCGTCAATGATCCCCGGTTCTCAAGTTCCGGCAGGCGCGGGAGAAACAAGGGCGAACTCATCCCCATGATTGAAGCGTGGCTCCAGTCATTCCCCACCGACGAGGCGGCGTTGAAAGCTCTGGCCGATCATCGCGTGCCAGCAGGTCCCGTCCTGTCGATTGAAGAGACGGTGTCGCATCCCTACTTCACCGCACGCAAAATGGTGCGCACGGTGCCAGACCAAATCCTGGGCGAGGTGACGATCCCAGGATTTCCCTTCAAATTCTCGGCTTATCCCGAAGAACTCCCGTTGTCCGCGCCAGTGTTAGGAGAACATAACGAGGAAGTGCTCGGCAAATACTTGGGCCGTGCTGCGGACAGTTTTTCCGCGCTGTATGCTAACGGTGTGCTGTATAAGGGAGAGAAATAAGACGGAAACGAAGAAACAGGGAATCGGAGATTGGGGAAAGCCCCCCTCTTCTTGTCATCGATTCTCCCGCTCTCCGATTCTCCGTTTCTTCTTCGCGGTTGCTCTAAACCGTCGGCTGTCGCCGATGCCACTCGGTCGCTTGTTCGTAAGCATGCCCGGCTTGCATGACTAAGCCTTCTTCATCGTGTCGGCCCACGAGTTGTAAGCTCAGCGGCACTCCGTCGGTACTGAAACCACAAGGGACCGAAATGGTTGGACTCCCGGTGAGATCAAACGGCGCGGTGTGACGAAGCAGACCGAGACTCGCTGTCGGAGAAAGAACCACGTCGGGCGGAAAGTCCTTCAATGACATCGGCGGCGTCGCCATCGAGGGACAGAGTAACAGATCGACTTTTTGGAAGACCTCATCCAGCCTGCGCCGCACGGCTTGTCGCTTAATGTGGGCATTGACGTAGGCTGCTCCTTTGACTTTCACCCCTTCTTCAAGGAACGAACGAAAAGTCGGCCCGTAGTCAGCGGCACGGGCAGGATAGAATTGCTCATGCGCCGCCGCGGTCTCCGCCGCGCAGATCGTGAACCAGAACGGATCATCCTCTACCGGAAATTTGACTTCTCGGATGTCCGCTCCCAGCTCTTTTAACGTCTTGGTCGTCGCAAGTACCGCTTTGGTGACCTGAGGATCAGTCCCCGTGGTGCAGAACTCCTCGTCCACCCCGATGCGAATACCTTTGACACCGTTATAGACAGTGTTCAGATAGTCGCGGACAGTAGCGCGTTGGGTCGTCGGGTCATGAGGATCAAACCCGGCGATGGCGCGCAGCATGATGGCGGCATCCACCACACACCGGGTCATCGGCCCAATGTGATCCAAGGTCTCACCCAGCGGAAACACGCCATACCTGCTCACTCGGCCGTATGTCGGCTTCACGCCCACAATCCCACACGCGGCGGAGGGAAAGCGAATAGACCCGCCGGTATCGGAACCGAGTGAACCAAAGCAGAGTGACGCCGCGGTCGCGACCCCGGACCCACTCGACGAAGCACCCGGCCACCGGTCCGCTGCCCACGGATTCACTGGCGGATGAATGGAAGGATGGTATCCGGCAAGGGCGAACTCCGTCATGCCTAGCTTACCAAGCAGAACGGCACCGGCGGCGTTGAGTCTATCGACAACGGTCGCATTGTAGTCAGGCTTCCAGTCAGTCAGAATTTTTGACGCGCACGTGGTGCGAATGCCTTTGGTGTAACAGAGGTCTTTGACGGCAATCGGTATGCCGTGCAGTGGTCCACGATACGTCCCCTTCGTGATTTCTTGTTCTGCGGTTCGCGCTTGTTGGAGCGCAAGATCAGCCGTGACCGTGAGATAACTATGGAGTTTGCCGTCGAGCGCGGAGACGCGATTCAGCATCGCTTGGGTCAACTCAACGGGTGAGACTTCTTTCTTTTTAATCAGCTCGGCCACTTCGACCAAGGTTTTCGTGCAGAGTTCGGATACATTCGCCATAAAGGTTCCCTCCTCGCCCCTCCCTTAGCACTTTCACTCAGGGAATGGGAAGCCGCCTCGATACCGGGAGACAGAACAACAGTGACAGACCCGAAAGTTCCCTCTCCCGGCTGGGAGAGGGCTAGAGTGCTTTCAGAGGTAGGGTTTTTTACCAACAAGAGGAGAGCAGAGTCGTCATTCCCGCGCAGGCGGGAATCCAGTACTCCCGCACTCCACGGGGCTCTGCGCCTGGATGCCCGCCTGCGCGGGCACGACGGACCGGAAAACTCACGTAGGCGGAAAACCCATAAAATTGTGGGAACCAAGAAAAACCTACCCTTCCAGGACTTACGCGTAAGGGCAAAAAATAGCATTTTAGGGCAATGCTTACCAAGAAGCAGTACGTCGAGTACCTGATCAGCACGCCCAAGAATTGTACGTGCACGTATTGGGCGGACCACTTGGAGGACGTGAGCCAGGATGTGGTCAA
>SHZE01000037.1 GCA_009692435.1 Deltaproteobacteria bacterium
ACTGGAGCAACACCAGATTCGCAGCTTGCGCGCGAAGCTCAAGTTGGACGAACAGGAAGTGAGGACACCACCGATCTCCGAGCCCCTATCCCGCAGAAGTGCCGCGTCTGCTGCCTAACCACTTTACAGGAACCGGTGGACTTGACCCCGAATCGCCGCCAAGTCGAGGTCGGGGCGGCGCCATTGGAGAATAGGGATACGTTGCTCCCGGGCGGTTTCCATCTGTGTTCTCAGATAACCCTCCGGCAGGTCGGGCGGGTGTCGGCCCGCTCTTGGGCCGAGCAACTGCACGAACAGATCAGCCTCCGACAGATCTTTTGCCACTGCCGCCATGAATAGCTCGCCCCCTTGAGGGTATTCGCCTTCCGGAAGGACGAGGTAGCCGAACTGCTCAAGATATTTCTGGACTTGATCGCGTTCTTCTTCGAGATCATCCGTCACTTGGGCCAGCAGCACGACACCATTCTCTACTCGTCTCCGACGATCAGCCACGGTATCCGCGACCTGTCCGATCGCCGCTTGCGTCGAGGCCGCTGCGTTAAGGCCCTCAAGTTGGCGTCTCAGGTGTTCCGCCAAATCATGAATACGCACGCGAAACAGATCATCCTGAGCGGGCATAAGTGGCATGGGCGTATCCGAGAAGGGTTCATCGACACGCCACAATCTGAGCCTGTTGTGATTTTGCAGCGGAGCGGGATAATGCTCACCCGGATCAAGCGGCAGATATTCCACGGCGAACAAGCACTTGAGATCATCAGTCTTATTGATAAACGTGTTAAGCTCGCGCAGTGTCCAGGCGCGCCTGACGTAGCTGCGTGAAGTGATGGCGAGGAAGGTTGCGGATTTCTTAACCGCGGCGAGTAGCTCTTCAAGTTGATGGTTGGAGTTGAGGTCGCGGTGGTCGAAATACACCTTGAGCTTATCGGTTCCGCCAAGGCGGAGTCGCAAGGCATGTTCTAGATTGCGCACAAACTGCGCCACCCACCCACCCACCATGATCACCAACAGGCTCGGCGTCATCGGCGCGCGCGTAGCTGACGAAGAGGTCGAACTCAAAGCCGCTCGTATATGCCAAGGCAGTTTCTCCTTCACTCGAAATCGTCTTGTTCTCCAGGTCTTCTCAAGCGCTTGTTGATTTTAACAATTTTCATTCGGGTGGGGAGACATGGCCACAACGGGTAACCCGGATGTAGAGGTCACTAGGCCAAGGTTCCGTGAGCGGAGATATGGAGCAAATGGGGAGGACCTATGCGGGCAGGAAAATCCTTGAAGACGACACCGACACAAAAAGAAGCCCGCGCGTTCCGAGTGCGATGGGAGATGGTCAACGCGGCTGAACAGGAGGAGTTGCGCACGACTCCGCTCGACCACAAAATGTGACAATGAGCAGCGCTGATGACCCCGGTCCCACCGCTGGGATGGACGGAAGCCTTGGCCGCGGAAGAAGTCGAGGTGCGTGCACGCTGGAATCGCTTACGAGCGGCCCTCCCCCTTGTCGCTCGACGACGTAAGCGAAGAAAGTAGCTCGGTCTTCATTGCGGTCTCGGCCCAGCCCGCAACGCCATATCCCACGAAATCCATTTCTCCGGACGAATGACCAACATCACCCGTGGTTCGGTGCGCATGCGGGCGAGCCGGGCCTCGACGTGATCCTTGTCCACGTACTTCTCAACGATCAACCGTGTCGGCCCCCAAATGTCGTCTTCAACAATCTGCGCGCGGCCTTCCACGATGACGGTTTGGAATCCGGTCACGTCATCGATACACAGCGTCACCCGTGGGTCGCGTTGCAGGTGGTTATACTTGAAGCGACTTCTGGTTGTGGAAATGTAAAAGACCTCACCCGTCCAGTAGAACCACATCGGGTTTAACTGTGGCGAGCCATCCTTGCGAATCGTTCCCAAGACGGCATTGCGCCGCTCGGCGAGAAATTGGTCGATCACTTCTTTTGGTAGTGACATGGGCGTCCTCCGTTTCCACTGCTTGATTCAATTACCGCCTTCGTGGTGGCGGGGTCCAGCTCCCACCGGACCGCGAAGAGCCGCTGCCCTGATACCGATCCGACCGCCAGGCGTTCTCACGGCGGTCGTCCTCTTCCATGAGAAAGACCGGCTCCAACAGCGTACGGGAAATGCCGTCGAGAAAACGGGACGGTTTGCTCAGTACCATGCCCGTCGTCCTGTCGAAAATGTTGATCGGATAACTAATGAACAGGTTCTCTTTCGCGCGCGTGGCGGCGACGTACATGAGCCGTCGCTCTTCTTCAAGCTCGTCATCATCCTTGTTGTACAACGAAGGAAAGCGCCCTTCCGTCGCCCAAATAATAAACACCGAATGCCACTCCAGCCCCTTGGCGGAATGAATGGTGGAGAGCGTGAGCAGCCCCTCATCTTCACGATCTTCCGCTATCACATCGCCAACACTGTTGTTGGGTGGCTCCAGCGCCATATCGGCGAGCATCCGTTCCAGGCTGGTGTAGCGCTCGGTCATCACAATGAAATGTTCGAGGTCTTTCTGCCGCTTAGGAAAATCATCGCGATGGGTGCGTTTGAGGATGGGCAGATAATAGCGGACCACGGCTTCCATTTGCTCCGCCGGTTTGAGGTCGGGATCATTCACTTCCGCGAGCAGCGTGGCGAGGAGCTTCAAGTCTTCTCCCATGACGCCTTTGGCGGGATAGTCCGCTAGCCGTTGGGCTTGGTCGGGGCCACCCAGCGTATGCGCCAGGATTTTCTCGGCACTTTTGGGACCGATCCCTTCGAGCAACAAAATCACCCGGTGCCACGACACGGCATCTTGCGGATTGGAGATGATGCGCAGATGCGCCAGCGTGTCTTTGATATGCGTCGTTTCGATGAACTTGAATCCCCCACGTTTGATGAAGGGTAAGTTGCGTCGTGCTAGTTCCAGTTCGAGATCAAAAGAATGAAAGCTGGAGCGAAAGAGGACCGCGATCTCTGGCAGCGGCACCCCTTGTTCGCGCAGGTCTAAAATCTTTTGCCCCACAAAGCGCGATTGATACCGTTCGCTTGCCGCTTCGACTAAGGTCGGTTTGACCCCTTTCTCACGTTTAGTGAAGAGATTCTTGGTGTACTGCTCCTTGGCATTTTGGATAATGTGGTTGGAGAGATCGAGAATCGGTTGGGTGCTGCGGTAGTTCTCTTCAAGTTTGATAATCGTGGTGTTGGGGAATAAGCGGGGAAACTCCAGAATGTTTTTGACCGTCGCGCCACGGAAACTGTAGATCGACTGCGCATCGTCCCCCACCGCCATCACGTTATCGTGCGAATG
Organism: Deltaproteobacteria bacterium; assembly: GCA_009692435.1. GTDB lineage: Bacteria > Desulfobacterota > Binatia > Bin18 > Bin18 > JABFSC01. The sequence continues at coordinate 3,292 of SHZE01000037.1, forward strand.
CGCGAGGGCGCGGATAATCTCCGCTTGTAGACGATTGGTGTCCTGATACTCATCGACCATGATGTAGCGCAGGGTATGAGACAGGCGCTCGGCGATTTCAGGATGCGACTGCAGCAGCTCACGCAATTTGGTCAGCAGGTCGTCGTAGTCGAGTAAACTACGCTCGTGTTTATAGCGGCGATAGTGGTCGTCGATGCGCGTCAGCTCCTCAAGTTCGGAGAACAGGTGAGGAAACTGCATATCCAGCACTTCGGGAACGCTACAGAGCTTGTTGGCCGAGAGGCTGATGATTTCGAGAATGGTCTGTTTTTTAGGAAAACGGCGCTCTTTTTTATCGAGCCCTAAGCGAGCGCGGAGCAAGTTAATGACATCTTCCGAGTCGCCGCGATCCAGAATCGTGAACGAGTTGGAGAATCCGAGGAGGGCGGCGTACCGTCGCAGGATCGTATTGGCGAACGAGTGGAAGGTGCCGCCAACCACGCGGTCGCATTCTCCCGCCAACAAGGTTCCAGCCCGTTCGAGCATTTCCTCGGCGGAGCGGCGGGTAAAGGTGAGGAGCAGAATCGATCCCGGATCAATCCCTTCTTCGATCATGCGGGCCACGCGAAAGATCAATGTCCGCGTCTTGCCACTCCCAGCACCAGCCAACACGAGCAGTGGCCCTTTGTGCGTGAGTGCGGCTTCATATTGCGCGGGGTTTAATTCTTTCTGGTAGTCGATGCGAAATCGCCGAGGCGGGGGCGGGCTGAGGTCCTCTCGCAATACATATTTGACAGGACGGCTTTCGTCGTTCACTCCACCACTCCATTCGTAAGATGCCCCCTTCATAACTGAAAAGCGCCACGGCGTCATGCCCGCGTAGTGAGGATGTGGTGTCATGCCCGCGCAGGCGGGAATCCAGGCGGCTTCGCTCGCGGCCTCTGCTTGAAGTTCCGCCATGCCCGCCCGCGCGGGCATGGCGGACCGGAACTCGATACGCGAACCCCACCTTTCCAGACGTGAACCTTCGTTGGTATGATCGCCCGTCCCTCAATAACTTGACCCGTATCATTTCGAGGAGGTGTCACTCATGGCAACAGGACGTATTCCCTGTGGTATCGCGATTCCGCAGACCTTTCCGAGCGGAACGGTTGATATGCAGTTGATTCGCGAGTTCGCGCAAAAAGCGGAACAGTATGGTTACGAGGGGCTGTGGACGATGGAACAAATCGTGAGTCCAGCGCCCATTCTGGAACCTCTTTCGCTGTTGACCTATCTCTCCGCCGTTACCTCGCGCATTCGCCTTGGCGTGTCAGTGATGTTGACGGTGCTGCGTAATCCGGTGCAATTGGCCAAGTTGATCTCCAGCATGGATCAGATGAGTCAGGGGCGCATCGCGGTCGGTGTCGGGATTGGGGGGCATGTTCCTGAGTCGATCTTTGGTCTCTCCAGCGAACAGCGGTCACGACGGTTTGTCGAAGGGATAAACGTGATGAAAGCGCTGTGGACGCAGCCGCAGGCTACCGTCGATGGGCAGTTTTGGAAGTTTGAGAAGATCGGGATGGAGCCAAAACCCATCCAGAAACCGCATCCTCCAATCTGGTTTGGCGCGCGGGTGCCGGTCGCCTTGAAACGCGCGGTGCGGCACGGCGACGCATGGATGGGGGCGGGCAGTTCCTCATCCGAAGATTTCTTTCAGCAGAGCGCGACGGTGCGTCAGTTGCTGGCCGAGGCTGGGCGGGATCCCGCCACTTTTACTTTCTCGAAACGAGTGTATGTGGCGATCGACAATGATCGCGACCGGGCGGAACGCCGTTTACGCGAGTGGTTCGCGATGTACTATCGCAACGCTGATATGGGTTCGCGGGTGTCGATCTGGGGCAGTCGCCAAGAGTGTCTGGATAAGTTGGCCGCGCTGGTGCAAGCCGGTGCCCAACATCTCATGCTCAATCCAGTTTTTGATCAGATGGAGCACTTGACGGTATTGGCCGAGGAAGTCGTGCTACGGTTGTGAACCGCAACACGGATACATGCGATGAGTCGAAAAACTGAACGGGCGAACCTTTTCGGCGTCAAATGCCCACTGAATTGGGCCAAGGCGAAAGTCCGCCTCGAAGACCTGGAGCGAGGGGACATTCTTGAGGTGCTCATTGATGACCCGAAAGGCCGACGTGATATCCCTCGTGCCGCCGAAGCCGAGGGATACGCGATCGTGCGGATAGATGAGGTCGTTGGTGGCTGGTGTATCGCGATTGAGAAATAGGCTGATGTCCTTTGACAAACCAAATCGGTCATCGCACCTCATCGCTGCTCACCCTGACCCTCTCCCAGCCGGGAGAGAGAACCTGGAAGCGACCTTTCTGCTTTTGCTGAATGTGGACGTCACAATTCACGCGGGCTACGTTTCCCGTTTGACAGCGCGTAAGGAACTGGGGCAGAATCCCCTTCCAGATTGAAACGTCAGACAGGAGGGGAACCATGGCTACTACATCCGCATCGACACTAGCCGCGCGCGAGAAAGTGCGGACCGTCGCACCGAAGCTCATCGACCTGACCGAAAAAGTTGTGTACGGCGACGTTTGGGAACGGCCCGGCTTATCGAAACGTGACCGCAGCCTGATCACCGTGGCGGCGCTGATGTCCACCTATCGCCCGGAGCAACTGCGTGTCCATATCGAACGCGCGTTGGCCAATGGCGTAACAAAAGAAGAACTTGGCGAACTCATCACCCACCTTGCGTTCTATTCTGGCTGGCCGACAGCGATGACCGCGGCGACTATCGCTAAGAGTGTTTTTGACGAACAGCTATAGTGGGACGTCATGCGCGAGAATTCCCTCTCCCGGATGGGAGAGGGCTAGGGTGAGGGGGATCAGATTGTGGGGAGGCAACAATGAAGGTAGGCTTCATCGGACTGGGAACGATGGGCGCGAAGATGGCCGCTAACCTCCAGAAGGCGGGCTATCAGTTGGTTGTGCATGATCTGCGACGCGAAGCCGCCACGGCGCATCTCGCGGCTGGAGCTGTCTGGGCCGATACTCCCCGCCATGTCGCCGAAATAACGGATGTGGTGTTTACTTCCCTGCCTGGGCCAGCGGAGGTGGAGCAGATCGCACTGGGTGAAGCGGGTTTGCTTGCTGGCATGCGGTCCGGCGGTGCCTATTTTGATTTATCGACCAACTCTCCCGAAGTCGTGCGACGCATCCATGCGACCTTTGTCGCTCAAGGTGCGCACATGATGGACGCCCCCGTCAGTGGAGGTCCTCGTGGTGCGGCGAGTGGAAAATTAGCCATCTGGGTCGGGGGCGAAAAAGCAATCTTTGAGCGGTACAAGCCAGTGCTCGACGCGATTGGTGACCAAGCTCGATATGTAGGAGAGATCGGTTCTGCTACCGTAGCTAAGCTGGTGCATAATTGTTTGGGCTATACCCTTAATCGCGCACTGTCTGAAGTATTTACGATGGGAGTCAAGGCGGGAGTTGATCCGTTAACCCTGTGGGAAGCCGTGCGCCAGGGGGCGCTGGGGCGGATGCGGACGTTTGATGCGTTAGTCAATCAATTTCTACCAGGCGTATATGATCCTCCAGCTTTCGCGCTACGACTGGCACACAAGGATGTGACACTGGCGACCGCGCTCGGGCGCGAGTTGCATGTACCGATGCCGATGGCGAACCTGGCTCTAGACGAATTGACGACGGCACTCAACCGCGGATGGGGAGATCGTGATTCGCGGGCGGCGATGCTCTTGCAACAAGAACGGGCAGACGTTCACATCGCGGTCGATCTCCAGCTCCTTCGTGAAGCCGTGGAGCGGGATGGCAAGCCAAAGCCGTAGGCGCGGGAGACTAACTATGGGTGAGAAAATTCCGGAATACAAAATTTTCGCGCTCCGCTACGCCACGCGGAACGCGCGACGGGCCGACCATTTTATCGGTGGCGACCCGCACGATGGGCCCATGCCGATGGACTACTTTACCTGGGTCATTGTTGGCTCGGACCGTTGCTTCCTGGTTGATACTGGCTTTACGGCGGAGACGGCGGCACGGCGAAAACGCACGTTTCTTCGTTGTCCGATCGACAGTTTACGGCTGCTCGATATTGATCCCGATGCGGTGACGGATGTGATTCTGACGCATCTGCATTACGATCACGTCGGCAATTTTCACAAGCTGCCGCACGCACGGTTTCATCTACAAGAACGTGAACTCGCCTTTGCCACTGGCCGTCAGATACGCATTCCCTACTTCGCCCACGGGTTTGAGGAAGAGGATATTGTTGGCATGGTGCGGCTCAATTTTAAGCGTCGTCTTGAACTCTACGATGGCGATATGGAGCTAGCACCGGGACTGACCCTGCATTTCGCGCCTGGTCATACGGCAGGATTGCAAGTCGTGCGCGTCCACACCCAGCGTGGCCCTGTCGTGTTGGCCTCGGACGCGAGCCATTACTATGAGAATATCCAAACGACTCGTCCGTTCATTGCCGCCGTGGATCTCGCGGCCATGATGGACTCCTTTCGTGCAATTGAACGACTGGCGGCCTCTGCTCACCACATCATTCCTGGCCATGATCCCCTGGTGATGCAGCGCTATGCTGCCCCCTCGGCTTCGCTCCAGGACATTGTTGTTCGGCTTGATGCGCAGCCGGCAATGTAACCACGCTTGCTTATGGAGGTGTTATGAAGCGCCCATTTGATCCGATTCTTGTCGAAGTGATTCGCAACCAGATTGCCGCGATCACCGAAGAGATGACGTTGACGGTCTATCGCACGGGTCGGTCCGGCATGTGCAAAGTCGGCGATTTCGCCACCGCCGTGTGCGACCGCTACGGGCGACTCGTCGGTGAGGGTGGCTCTCCGTACCAAATGTGCGTGTTTATCGACACCATGGAGAACGTATTGGCGAAACATGGGAAGTCGCTCACCCCTGGCGACATCATCATCGCCAACGATCCCTACTGCGGCATTTCTCACATGCCGGACATTACCCTGATCGCCCCTGCTTTCTGGAAGGATCAGCTCGCCGGGTTTATGATTTCGTATTCTCACCACACCGACATCGGTGGTCGCTTCGCTGGCGGGATCTCCAGCCTCTGCCAATCGAGTTTCGAGGAAGGCGTGCGCATCCCGATGCTCAAGTTATATGACGCGGGCAAACGCAACGACGTGCTGCTTGAACAGATCGTCGCCAACGTGCGCACCCCAGAGGAATGGGTGGGGGATGTCGATGCCAAGGTGGCCAGTTGTTGGAAAGGCCAGGAACAGCTCACCAAGTTGATCGACAAATATGGCATGGAGCAGTTCAATGCCACCTGTGACTATCTGGTGGATTACTCGGAACGGGTGACCAGGGCGGCCATTCGCCAAATCCCATCGGGTGAATATGTCGAGGAGACGCTTTTCGAGGATGAGAACGAAGTGACCGGTGGTCCGGTGCCGCTCAAGGTGGTGGTCCGCGTTGACGGTGATCAGGTGACGCTCGATTTGTCTTCCGCTCCTCCTCAAGTCAATGCGTCGATCAACGCGCCGTTCGTGTCAACCAAGGCCGTCACGCGTGCACCGTTCAAAGCCTTGCTGCCAGGGGATGCGATCGTGAATGTTGGATTCGCGCGCGCGCTGGATGTGATTGTTCCGCCTGGGACGTTGTTGAATCCGCGGTATCCCGCGGCGGTCGGTGGACGTGCCTCACTGATGATGACGCTCAGCAATATGGTGTATCGGGCGCTGGCCAAAGCGCTGCCAGGCAGGCTGGGGGGCGTCGGCGAAGGCGCGGACATGCTCCATTTTAACTCTCATACCGACGGTCGCTATGTGTCGTTCATGGATGTCTTCTTTGGTGGCTGGGGCGGACGTCCGAGCGTCGATGGCGTCGATGGGGCATCTCCACTGGTGATGGGTGGTGGATATGGATCAATGCCCGCGGAACTGCTCGAACGAGAATATCCGGTGATTATTGAAGGGTTCGGCTTCGTGCCCGACACGGAAGGGGCTGGGCGATATCGGGGGTCGGTGTCCGTGTATCGCGAGTGGCGGTTCCGCAAGCCGGCGGAAGTGCTCCTGCGCACGGTTGGGTTACGTGGGTCCGAGGGGCTTGATGGTGGCGGACGTGGGGGTGATGCGGTGAACATTCATCGAGTTGGCGAGCAGTCAACGGTGTTGCCTCCGCAGGCGCATGTCCATTTGCATGTGCAAGCAGGCGACCGAGTGTACCACAAGGTGCATGGGTCTGGTGGCTATGGCGATCCCTGCGAGCGCGACCCGGCCTTGGTGGTGCGTGATGTGGTGGAGGGGAAAATCTCGCTTGAGCGAGCGCGCGAGGCGTACGGTGTCGTGATCCACGCGGAGCAGCTTACTCTTGATGATGAGCAGACACGCGGCTTGCGAAGTCTGATGCGACCCCTGCTGGCCGCGGCGGACTGAGAAGGGGCAAATCAAAAGGCAAAAAGCAAAGGGCAAAAGTCAAAAAGAACTGAACCCCGATGCTTCAGCGGAGGAGTAGGGTGGGTCGTGACCCACCCTACGATTTCTTTGGAGACCGGGGAAAGGAACACCGACCAATGTCAGGCCGCACGATTACAGTGACTCTCCCTGATGTCCTCTATGCGCGCGTAAAGATCACCGCGGACGCGTCGTCGCGTTCAGTAGAAGAGGTCTGTGCTCAATCTATTGCCCTGTCCCTCCCGGAATTAGAAGAAGACTTGCCAGGAGAGGCGCGGTCGGAACTCGCTGCCCTCTCATTGCTAAGCGATGCCGAGTTAGAAAAGCTCGCTCACAGCTCCATGAGCGAGGAACAACAGGCACGGCTGGAAACTCTCTCTGAAATACAAAAGCAGCGTCCGCTGACTGCACCGGAGGAAGCAATGCTAATCCAACTGATGGGGGAAGCGCAGCGCCTGATGCTCTGCAAAGCGGAAGCCTATCGTTTGCTTGCCCGGCGTGGGCATGCCGTTTTTTCCTCGCCCGGTGCATCACCCGCGTGAGGCCATGCCAGTTTCCTCCGCTTTACGCGCCTTGATCGCTGAGCGCGACCAGCCGCGCTGTGCGTATTGCCTCACCACGGAGGAAAATTGTGGTCTCCGTATGCATGTGGATCACATCATCCCAGAAGTTGCCGGTGGATTAAGCACACTTGACAATGTGTGCTTGGCCTGTTTCTCGTGCAATGTCGCCAAGGCGGCACGACAAACCGCTGTCGATCCGCTCACGGGAGAGACCGTGTCGTTTTTTCACCCCGTGCGGCACCGGTGGCATGACCATTTTGCTTGGGATGAGAGGAAGACGCGGATCCTTGGTTTGACTACACACGGACGAGCAACCGTCGCGGCGTTACAGATGAACAACGATACAATGGTGCGAGCGCGGCGTCGTTGGGTCAGTGCTGGATGGCATCCCCCCGACACGAAGAAAGATTACGGGACTCAAGGAACAAATGACCCAATGAGGAAATGAGGAGAATGTATGCGTGTTGGTTTTGATATTGGTGGGACTTTTACTGATGTCCTCGTCCTGAAAGATGACGGACAGATCGACACGGCCAAAGTGTTGTCACTGCTCGACCGTGTGGGCGAGGATATTGTTGCGCGGATGCGCCAATCTGGTGCCTCTGGGCGGATCGAGAATTTTGTTCACGGTACCACTATCGCTTCCAATGCCGTGATCGAAGGCACGACTGCGCTCACTGGATACATCACGACGCGTGGCTTTCGCGACGACCTGGAGATGCGCGGCGAGCGACGGCCCAATCTGCAAGATCCCAACTGGACTCGCAGCCGTCCCCTGGTGCCACGCCAACTACGGCTCGAATTGAGCGAGCGTATCCTTGGCGATGGTACGATCGAGCGTCCACTACTGGTCGAAGAGACACGCCAGGTCATTCGCACGCTGGCCGAGCATAATGTTGAAGCGATTGCCGTCTGTCTGATTAATTCCTATCTGAATCCCGTCCATGAACGGGAAGTCGCCAAGTTGATCCAAGAACAACTGGGGACAAAGGCGGTTGTCTGCCTCTCGGTGGATATTTACCCGCAGCTCCGCGAGTATGAGCGCGCCAGTACCACGGTGATCAATGCCTCGTTGATCCCAGTGGTGGATCGTTACCTCGACCGCCTCGAACGACAACTGTCGGTGTACAGCGACCGGCTTTTGGTCATGCAATCGAACGGGGGCATCGCGTCATCCGAGGTGGCGCGCCAGCGTCCGGCTTACATGATCGAATCCGGGCCTGCTGCTGGTGTGTTGGCAGCGGCCCGGCTCGCGCGAGAAGTAGGCTTGGATAAAGTCCTCTCGTTCGACATGGGAGGAACGACGGCCAAAGCGTGTCTTATCGAGAATGGGATTCCCGCTGAAAAGGCGGCAGGAGAGATCGGTGGTGGCGCGAATGTCTCCACTCATCAGTTCTACAAAGGGGGACATGCGTTGCGGGTGCCGTCACTGGATATCGTCGAGGTCGGAGCTGGTGGGGGCAGCATCGCCTGGATTGATGACGGTGGCGCGCTCCGTGTCGGGCCGCTCAGCGCTGGTGCTGAGCCCGGACCTGTGTGCTATGGGCGCGGCGGGAAAAAGCCAACGGTGACGGATGCCAATGTCGTCAATGGCTATATGAATCCACAGGCGATCGCCGGTGCCACGATGCGGATCGATCGCGCGGCAGCGTGGGAGGCGATTAAACGCGAAATCGCTGACCCCCTGGGGCTAGAGACGCATGCCGCGGCCTATGGGATCAGTCAGATTGCCAACTCCGCGATGATGCGCGCCTTGCGAGCCGTTTCCACTGAGAGGGGACGTGATCCACGTGACTTTACTCTCGTTTCGTTTGGTGGCGCGGGACCGATTCATGCGGCTGCTCTGGCTGACGATATGGAAATCTCACGGGTGGTCGTCCCCGTGTTTCCTGGTCTGTTCAGCGCCTTGGGCCTGCTACTCGCGGATTACCGCCATGACTATATCCGCAGCATTGTCACCCCACTCGCGGTGATAAAGCCGGAGTCGATCCTCACGCACTATGAGGATATGCGGCGCGTTGCTCGTGAAGCGATGCAGCGCGAAGGCGTTCCCGGTGAGGCCGTCCGCTTTGAGCCCTACGTTGATCTCAAATATGGCTACCAGCTCCAGGAGTTGACGATTCCATTTCCCGTCAAGAGCGATACGGGAAGTATGCTCGAAACACTAGCCGCGCAATTTCGCGCGGCTCATGAACAGGCGTTCGGCTACAATACCGACGATCCGATTGAACTCGTGAGCTTACGGCTGCGAGCGCTCGCAACGGTCGGTGATATCAAGTTTGCCGATCTTGCCGCTCAGGTGGTGCGTTCCGCCAATGGCGCGACACGGAGCGAGCCGCGCGAAGCGTACTTCGGTCCTCAGCATGGGCTCTTGCAAACGGCGGTATTCCGACGAGCCGACATTACTGGAGTGCAAAACGGTCCCCTCATTGTGGAGGAACCGGACACCACCGTGGTCGTCCCTCCAGGTTGGGCGGTGAGTCGGGATAGTTACGGGAGTCTGGTGCTGACGAAGTCGTGAAGCAAATTCCCTCTCCGAGTTGGGAGTAAGGACAGTGTTGCGCCTCAATGGTTTTGAGGGGCGAGCCAGGGATGCGTCATTCCCGCGCAGGCGGGAATCCAGGCAGTTTAACCTGTGGCTTCTGTTTGAGGTCCCTGGGTGCTCGCTCCCCTAGAGAACCGGGGACGGGCTGCGCGGGCACGACGAAATTGTACCCTTTATCGACATGGACCATGAGGGTGAGGGGGATTGAGTGACATTTCCGCTGAAACTTTCTCCCGCCGCTGGCGTCCAACCACAACAGAATGACACACACCGAGGACACGCATGCAACGACGACAATTTATACAACGGTTAAGTACTCTCGCCCTGACGTGCTTAGGACTCTCCGCGTGCGGACGTAATCCCATCGCCACTGCCGTCTCCGAAGCACAGGGAGCCTCTACTATCGAACCGCTCAAGAAGCCGCTCGAAGAATGGGAAAAGCTGCTTCCTCCGCAAGCATACAAAGTGCTTTTTGAGGAAGGGACCGAACGCTCGTTCTCCAGTCCGCTGAACGAGGAGAAACGGAAGGGGACATTTATTTGTGCCGCGTGCAATTTGTCCTTGTTCGAATCCAGCGCCAAGTTTGACAGTGGGACCGGGTGGCCGAGTTTCTTTCAGCCAATCAAGGACCACACTGGCAGTTCAACCGACTACAAGCTGATTTATCCTCGCACCGAATACCATTGTGTCCGGTGTGGTGGGCATCAAGGGCACGTCTTCAATGATGGGCCGCCACCGACAGGTCAGCGTTGGTGCAACAATGGGGTGGCGCTCACCTTCGTGCCTGAGGGTGAACAGCTTCCGCCGCTGCGGACGTAAAGCCGACACCCTACGCTTATTGGTATCCTCACTTTTCCTCGTCTTCTCCGCTCGGCGCTGTCTGTGATTGCTGCGCATGGATCGCGCGCGCACGCCTCTCAAGGTCTGTCGCTTCCGTCGCGCGGTCAGTCTTGCGCATGAGGGCGGCATACTTTTCTAAGAGCACCGCGACACCGGGATGATGCGCTCCCAACTGCTCTTCGCGGATGGCGAGGGCTTGGCGGAACAGGGGCTCTGCTTCACTATACTTTTCTTGAGCCACGGCGAGTTCGGCGAGACCAGACAATGTCGTGGCCACCGCGAGATTACGGGGGCCAAAAAACCGCTGGCGGATTGCTAACGTGCGTTGGAAAAGCGCCTCCGATTCCGCGTAGCGTGCTTGGGCCATGTAGACGGCGGCCAGATTGTTCACACAATTGGTGATTCCCCAGTGATGCGGTCCCACCACCGATTCCGCTATCGCGACCGCTCGCAACGAGAACTCTTCCGCCTCTTGGTACTTGCCAAGCTCGCGATACAGTGAGGAAAGATTGTTGAGGCTCTGCGCCACCAGGCGATCCTCTGGCCCGTAAGCTTCACTACGAATGGCCAAGGCTCGCAGATAGAGGACTTCGGCTTCAGTAAGTTTGCGTTGATTGTGGCAGAGACTAGCGAGGTTATTAAGCACCGTCGCCACACGGGTGTCGGTCGGACCAAACTGTTCGGCCTCGTGCAGGGCGACGCGGAGCGTTTGCTCGGCGGTATGGTAGTGCCCTTGTTGGTAGAGCCGCATTCCCTTCTCGTTTTCGATCTGCCACTGTTCCGTGCTGCTCATGGTCTCCTCCTTTTCGCTGAAAGCTGAGAACTGAACACTCTTTGTTATTGCCCCTTGATGTCATACGTCATCACGAGTAGGTCACGCATGCGTCCGGCTCGGTCGATCACGAAATCATGCAGGCGCGCTTCCATCTGAAACCCCAGCCGCGTGACCGTGCTGATCGTTCCCGCTTGATCTGGGGTGATATGGGCGACTAATTTATGCAACCCCATGTCGCGAGCAATGGCGAAAATCTCCGCCATGAGTGCACGGCCTAAGCCCTGTGCGCGATACGCCGGTCCGACCTGCACCCGAATCTCACCGATATGGCGTTGCCAGGTGACTTCATTGTGATGCAGGCTCGCGTATCCCAGCAGCTCACGATCGCGCTCGGCTAGCACGGTGACAGTCAGCCCCGCCTTGATATTCTGCCCCCACAGCATGACGACCAAGGCTTTGGTGATGTCCGTACGCAGGTAGAGTAAGTCTTCTTCGGGAAGCGATCGCGCGAACGTGAGAATACGTTGGCTGTCCGCGGGAGTCATTAAGCGCAAGTTCACGGTTGTTTGATCGCCCAGGGTAAGCGGGCGGGGGTAGGGGCGCTGAACCTTCGGGATTTGTTCATCCATCATGGTGGCTCCTCTGGGGAAAGATTCACGCGGTAGTATGACAAAACTTGTCGCGGGGAGCTACCGGTTTGTAGAAGCGCATTAGAGCGTATAGAGCACCGGCTTTAGAGCACTCAGTTCCTGGTAGATCGCGTCGATTTGTTCTTGACTCTCAGCCATGAAGGAAATGGTCAGTGCCAGATATTTGCTCCCCGCGCTGAGTCGTCGTGTGCAGTGTGTGGGTGTCGAGGCCGTGAGATATTTCAACATGATGCTCATGACTTCGAGTTCAAAAGCTTCGACGTTCTTGCCAATCACTTTGAGTGGAAAGCTGCACGGGAATTCGAGAAGCGACTGACGCGTTGATGTCATAAGGCACGCATTCTATCTGACGGTTGCATGGTCTCAAGTGCGTTGGTGAAGCTGGGTTTCTAATCGAACACCTTCTCGCCCGTGGCAAAGAGCAACCACACGATCAAGCCGAAAAGGTAGATGCCAGCGGAGATCAAAAATACTAATTGCCATGACCCCGTCGCATCAAGGATCATGCCTGTCAGTGTGACCCCAAGGATGCCAGGAATCGTACCTGCCGTGTTCGAGAAGCCGAGCAAGATGCCAGCGTAGCGTGGTCCAATGTCCAGATGGTTCACGGCAAACCCAGCAAGCGCAAAGGCCCCGAGCCCCAGCGCGCAGCACATGTACAGAATGGCCCAGCCGATAGTGGTGACGCCGCTGATGAGGGTGAGAAACGTCGCCGCGCCAAGAAAGCCGACGCTTTGCATCAGTTTGCGGACAAAAGTGAGCGAGAAACCAGCCGTGAGCAGGCGGTCGGCAATCCACCCAGCAGCGTTGCTCATACAGAACATCACCAGCCAGGGAAGCACCATATACAAGCCGACCTTATGCAGTTCGACATGGAGTACTTGCGTGAAGTAGGACGGGAGCCAGGTGAGGATCACATAAAATCCCCAATTCGAGCAAAAATGATTGATAATAATGGCCCACACCGGTGCTTTCGACAGCAGATGTCCCCAGGGAATGGTCTCGTTCTTTTGGGGCAGGGGCATGTTGGTGCGAATAACCTGGACTTCCGCTTGGCTAATCGTCGGATGGGTTTCCGGCGAATCCGACGCCCAAAAATACCATAAGACGAACCATACGAATCCCAGAGCCCCAAAGGTATAAAAGACGGTGGGCCAGCCCCAGTTCGTCACAATCACTGGAGTGAAAAAGAGCGCGGCCACGGTGCCGAGAGGAATGCCGCTCGCGTTAAAAGCACCTGAGCGTGCCCGCTCTTGAAGCGGGACCCAGCGTGCCAATAAATTGTGAATAGCCGGGAAGGCTACACCCTCGCCAAGGCCCATGCCCACGCGTGCCCAAAACAGCACGGAGAGTGAGACAAAGGCCGCTGGCGGGGTCAGCAATGTGAAAATCGACCACCATAATACGCCAAACCCCAACACGACCTTGCCGCCATAGCGATCAGCGAGCCACCCGCCCAGCACTTGCGTCGCGAGATAGCCATAGAAGAACGACGAGAGCACGATCCCTTTGGTGGTTTGGTCCCAGCCAAACTCCGTGGCCATGGGGATGATGGCGACGGACATGTTCACGCGGTCGATGTAACATATAAACGTGCTGAAAAAGCACAACCCCAGAAGGGTAAAGCGGCGTGGCCAATACTGACTCAACGGCAGCACTAGAATTGGTGCGCTCGATATGGAACCCGTGGGTTCCGGTGGTGTGATGTGGACAGCCATTCCCCCTCCTCATGTCGCTCCTGTGGAGCGGCTCTCTTCTCTATGCTGAGTGAGCGGGGGAGGTCAACCGGAGGGGCTTGTGCGCTCTGTAGTGCCGGAGGGTGCGACCTTGAGCTGTCGCGAGAGAGTCGCCGGAGAGCTTTTAGGCGAATCTCAAAGATGCTAATGGGGTCGTGACAATCGACCGGTGAAAGAATGAGGTGCGTGGTGTCAGCAAATATCCAAGAGGAGCAGTATCAAGTTCTGACCGTGCGACTCGTCGCGGATGATATGCGGAAGTTGAAGGATACTGCGGAGCACGTTGGGGTGGGGCCAGCAATCCTCGCGCGCATGCTTATTCGTCAAGGGTTGCAAGGGCAGACCGAATTGCCGCGCTTCCCTTTTGCTCCGTTACATTCTCTTCTTGCTCCGTTGGCTGCGGAGACAAGGGCAACAGCGAAGACGCTTCACCAACGGATTAAACAGATGCGCCGAAAGCGTTGGGAGGAGCAGTATGAAAAATTGAGAAAAAAATTCCCGAACGATGGATAGGCGTATCGTCTTAAAAAGCGTATGGCTATGATCCTCTTCTTAACGAATAGCGGCTCGGAATTATGGAAATTGTTCGCTTTAACGCCGCGCGAAGCATGCTTGACGACGCGCGCCATCTCCTCAACATGGACCGTTGGGCAAGTGCGATTTCCCGAGCCTATTACTCCAGCTATCAAGCGATGTGGGCAGCATTAGGAACTCCACCTCAAACTGACCAATGGCGTCACGCTGCAATTGTCGCGCACTTCGTTCGGGGGTACTGGTTTGTCCCAACTCATCCAAAGGCAGGACCAGGGCTTCTCGAACCACTTCGACGACCGCTCCAATGGCTTTATCAAAAGCGGATTGATGTTGATTACGATATAAAGCCGGTTACACAAACAATGGCATTACGAGCGATTGAAATCGCTGAACAAGTCCACCAAGAAATTCAACAACACAGTGGAAGGATGGCCCCATGAGTGGTACTCCATACCGAACCGATCAACAGCTCGCTTTCGCGGTCACGCGTTTTATTGAGGAAGTGCACAAGCAGGTTCCGCACGCACGACTTGAGCCGCTGACACCGTATGAGGACGAAGATTTCACGCTCGCGGTCATTGTTCCGGCTGAGGCGGATGAAGAAGCTGTTCTGGACCAGTGTTTAGCCGCGAGCGCTACGATTGAGGATGAAATGGCAATCTACATTTTGCCGCGGGTACGGGTGGAGACCCAAGGTGCGTGAAGAGGTTGGTTTTCCCTCTACGAAAGCGCCTCTTCCGCATGCTTCAGCCACCCGTCGAAATCTGGCGATTCTGCTGTGTTCACACGTTCGAGCACGACTCGCCGCATATTTGAGTGCGGCAGCACCCGCAACGCTGTCGGTCGGCTGTGTGCCTGCCGGATCGCGCGGCCTAGCGCGCTCCTAGAATGCACCAACAGCTCTTAGTTTGTCTCACGAGAAATCCCCATCTGCTGTAAGACCGTCGCGTGTTCTGCCAGACACGTCTGCGCAACAGCGGCCGCCCACACCTCGCGGAGCCCCTGGATATCGTGGACTATTTCGTCTTTCGTTTCCTTCGCATAATACGGAGCCCCCTCAGCAAACACTGCCCACGCCTGACAGTGGGAACGGAGCGCCTCGCAGAGGGCTCTTCCGTCGTTTGTTCTCTTCCCCAGCGTCCGGAGCGCGGTGCCTAAGTTGGTTTGGGTCATGGCCCACTGCAACGGCACCCGCTCGCGGGTCCGCTCCTGCAGTGCGGCTCGATAGACACTGACCGCCTCCTCTAACCGCACGGTTCCACTCTCCCGCTCGCCCAGCCTCCGGAGCGCGGAGCCTAAGTTGGTCTGCGTCATGGCCCAGTCCAACGGCACGCGCTCGCGGGTCCGCTCCTGCAGCGCAGCCCGATAGACACTGACCTTCCTCTAAGCGCGCCGTCCCGCTCTCCCGCTCGCCCAGCATCCGGAGCGCGATGCCTAAGTTGTTCTGCGTTGTTGCCCAGTCCAACGGCACGCGCTCGCGGGTCCGCTCCTGCAGCGCAGCCCGATAGACACTGACCGCTTCCTCTAAGCGCGCCGTCCCACTCTCCCGCTCGCCCAGTACAGCGTCCAGATCAAATACTCTGTTGCTGTGGTGAGGTTGCGCGCCAAAGGCGCGGGTCATCAGCAACCTGGGGCAACGCCCCAGGTTGCTGATGACCCAACACGCCAGAGGGCTGAAAGCCCGATCCAGCAGCAGCCTGAGGGCTTAGAGCGGGCTTTCAGCCCTTTTACACGGGGAGACGTTTTCCTGGGGCGCTGCCCCAGGCTGGCATGAAGGCGGGCCTTCAGCCCTCACATTTATCAGCATATTTCATCTGGACGCTGTACTAGCGTCCGGAGCGCGTTGCCTAAGTTGGTCTGCGTCATGGCCCACTGCAGCGGTACGCGCTCGCGGGTGTATTCCTGCAGCGCAGCCCGATAGGCCACCACCGCTTCGGTAAGGGGCTCGTTCTTTCCGCTCTGCTCACCTAATGTTAGTAACGCGTTTCCGAGAATGACGTTCACTTGCGCACGGGTATCCTGCTCCCAGCCGTGTTGCTGGGACGCTTCGGCCAAAAGTGTGCGGACTTTCTCTATGAATGGAGCCAACTGGTCAGCGAGGAACGTTCCTTGTTTATCAATAAACTCGTTTCCTTGGGCAAGGACAGCTAAGCGGAGGATATCTACCAGGTCATGCCAAAACAGGGCCGGTAATTTGAAGTTGTCCAGTTGAGTGACTTCGCGTGCTCGCTGCTTTGCCTCGGAGGTGGTTAAATACAGCTGCGGGGCTTTCTGTGAGCCCTGCGTTAGGACTTTTCCCCAAATTAACACCTGGGCATTGAGGGTCCGTAAATACACCCGCGCCTGTTCGTGCCCCATTTGTTCTTTTGCACTTTCGGTAAGGCCAGTAGGAGCAATCAGGCGCGTGACCTGGTCGGTGACCTCAATACCAGTGAACCCGTTGAGGGCGTTCAGGACGAGTTCTCGTTGTCCATTGTTGGGGTCGTCTTCTAACAGGGCCACCGCGACGAGGAATTTGCTCGCGACAACTGGCTGAACCGCAGGTTGCGTAAGCCGTGCCACCACCCACTGGATGCCAGGTCGGGTTTTCAGCGTCTCCCAGTTCCACCAGGCCGCGCCGAGCAAGAAGAGAAGAAGGAACACCGCAGAACCAAGACGGGGGCCTAAGACCCGCTTCAAGAGTGAGAGCACCCAGGTGGTAGCGCCCTGACGAAGCACGGGGAGGTCGGGCGCTGGTTCTGCGGGTGGTGGAGAACTTTCGTTTGCAATCGGCTGCCCGTGAATAGCGCGGCGGATACCGTTGACCACATCAGCAAACGCTTCATCCTGCCGGTCCCACGTGGTAATGGGCTTCGCATCCTTCGGGAGGGCTTGGAGGGTGCCGAAGGGCGCAGTACGCCAGCCGTCCTCAATGGGGCTCAGGATAATGGGAATGACGCGCGTCGCCCCACCTTCTTGCCGTTCCAGCGCCCATATCATTTCTCGGTCGTAGCAGTAGTCCGAGGCAATGAAGTGTTGGCTGACGAGGAGTAAAACAATGCGGGCACTGGTCAGATGCTGGTCAATCTGCCCTTTCCACTCGTCGCCAGGCAGGATTTTGCGGTCGTGCCAGTCAGTGATAACCCCCTGGCGCTTCAAGAGCGACAGATGGTTTTCCAACTCCTGGCGGAGCGCTTCATCTTCGTGGGCGTAGGAATAGAAAATTTCAACCGGTCCAGTCGGTGTGGAACTTTCAGCTACCAAGCTACTCCCCTTTCCAAGTGATGAGCTATTTCCCCCAAAGAACTGGGAGTGTTTAAGGTAGGGAAAGCACGGGAGTGGTGCAAGAGTAGAAAAGCGGGGGGGGAATCCCCAGTTCGTCTGCAATCTGAGCGAACACTGGTATGCGACACACGCCCATAGCGGAAAGTAGTCAGCGGAGGCGGATTTATTCGTTGAGCCCTGAGACCTTCTCCCCAGAGCCGTCGTCAAAGGTGTAATAGATGGCGACGGATTCACCTGGCAGCAAAGCCGGGAGACTCAGTTCGTTGGGTTGGGTGTCGTAGTAGAGCCGTTCAGCATACGCATACAGCGACTGGAGCGTGTCCAATCTCTCTTGATAGCGCCTGGCCGAGACTCCAAGCGCGCGCAGGCGAAACAGCTCGTCATCTTCGAGGCGGATTTGTCGCCAGACGTCAGGCTCATGGTCCGCAAGCCACGCATCAATGGCGGCGCACTGTTCACCGAGGGGGAATGTCGTGGCTTCGTAGGAGTGTTGGAGCAGGTGCGGAGAGAACGATTCCCGTCGCCGGAGTGCGGCAGTGGGCTGTTTTCCTCTTTTCGGCAGGGCGTGTGCCTTCATGGATGCAACACCTCTGGAGGAGAATTATCGGCCACTGACGCAGGGATTGAATCGACCCGCCCACAGCCACGCCCTCTGCCTGCATCAGAGGTCTCGATTACCGCCATTCTATGGACAAAAAAAAGCGGAAGGCAATACCGGAAAACGAAAAAAAAGCGAATACTAGAGACTTGAGGCTGGAGACTTGAGGCTAAATCGGAACACAGAATCGTGGCACACTTCGTCACCGGGAGTGAAATCCCCCTTAATCCCCCTTTAGCAAAGGGGGAGACTAAAATTGCCCCCTTTGCTAAAGGGGGCCGCGCGCCAGCGCGGGGGGATTTTGTTCGGCACTGTGCC
>SHZE01000038.1 GCA_009692435.1 Deltaproteobacteria bacterium
TGACTTCTCCTTCCAGGAGTTCGCTCAGCCCCGTTGCCGTGGTGGCCCCAAAGGACGCCACCAAGTAATCCGAATATCAATCCCCTATCGCGTGGGCTTTCATGTCGCTGATTCTACACCTTTTTTGCACCGGGCGCGTAAGGTGAGTTAAATGATGGCAGCATGATCGAATCCCATCGCCCTGATGAGCCTCGCGTTCCGGCATCAACGTTTAAGACGACCACCATGATCGCTGCCTTGCAGGTGCTCGGAGCTGACTATCGCTTTGCGACGTCGGTGTTCGCTAGTGGAGAGGTAACTGACAACACCTTACGTGGCGATGTGTACCTCCGTGGCGGTGGTGATCCGACCCTCACCACCGATGATCTGCGGGAGTTCATCACGGCGCTCCAACAGGCTGGGATCTCTCATGTGGTTGGCAATTTCTATTTTGACGAAAGTTTGCTCGCGCCTGCGTCACAAATCGAAGCAAAACAAGCAGTGATCGCATCCTACAATCCTGGCCTCAGCGCACTTTCGGTCAACTACAATCGCATCCAACTGCATTGGCACCAGCAACGAGGAGCACCGGTCTTCTCTTCCTCCGTTTATTCCCATGCAAAAGGGGGAACGGTCCCCGTTCTGGCCATCACGACAGGGATGCTCCCCCGCGAATTCGACCCGCAGGTGAGATTTCTCCACGAAGAAGCGGAGGTTGACCGTTGGCTGCTCTCCCCTACGCTTCCACGGCAAGGGTGGATCGAACTGCCAGTGAAGAGCAATCCTGGCCGGATTGCCGCGTTCCTCTTTCAGACACTCTGCCACAAAAGTGGTATTGACCTTCCTCCACCACAATCTGGTCGTGTCCCTGAAAACACGACCCCACTCTACACGCACTGGAGCGCGCCTCTACCGGAAGTTGCCGCCGGAGTCCTGAAGCATAGCAATAATCTGTCGGCTGAATTGATCGGGCAAGTCACATCGCGCAAGCTCATGGGTCGTCCGTTGCCAGTACGGGAATCCGCCACCGCAGTCGCGAACTGGTATCGTCGGACTTTGCCGAACGGCCCGTGGGATGGGCTGGTCTGCGCGAATCATTCCGGGTTGAGCACGGGGACCCGCATCTCTCCACGACAACTCGCCGCGATTCTTCGTTACGGATGGACGGTCTCCGCGGGCGTTGTCCCATTTCCAGAGCTCCTGACTCCCCCGCTATGGGAACGCATCAAGGGTGCGCCGATTCCCAATGTCCGCGCCAAGTCCGGGACGATGAACTATGCGGATGGACTGGCGGGATACCTCACGACAACATCAGGTCGGCAATTCGGATTCGCCATTCTGTTGACCGACTTCGCCAAGCGACTGACCATGGATGAGACACAAGATGTGAGAGTTGAAGCGGGGGACTCATCAAGTCGTTCGTGGATGCGAGGCGCTAAAGGATTAGAACAAGGGCTCGTGGCGAGTTGGATCGCGCGGTATTGAAACCAAACGATTAGAGTCCCCCGTCGAGCGGAGCGACACGAAACACTTGCCCACCAGGCGCTTGAAAAAAGAACCGGGTCGGGTCGGGAAACTCGACCTCTTTCACTCCAAAAGCGAGGAGTCGGGCTTTGAGTGCTTCTGGGTCAGCAACTTTCAGTTCCATCCACATTCCTTTCAGGGAGTCGGTTTCCGAGAGCGCTTCCGTTTTAGGGACAAAAAAGAGCCCCAAGACAAATCCACCGGTGAACGCGTAGAGGTCAAGATCATCACGAGGACTGTCGAGTTGCTGGCAGTCGAGGACTGATCGGTAGAACTCACGGGTTCGCGGGCGGAGATGTTGGGGCACCGTCATTTTGAGATGATTGCCGATCTGTACCATACCGGGCCTCCTTTGCGAGCACGAAAAGTTGGGAGTATTTACGCACGTTGAAGAAAGCGCAAAATCCGTTCGTTGATTTCCGTTGGTTTCTCGACGAGATAGAAATGACCAACCCCGTCGATCCTCTCCACTTCAGCCCCTGGTCCAAGAAAAGCGGGGATCGCTTTCGCCGTTTCCGCGTCAAGCGCGATACATCCATCCGTCGTGCCATGCAGATACAGGGTCGGGACGGTGATCGGGTTGCCCCAAGTGGCGGTTTGCTCAGCGACTCCTTCAGGCGTGCCGAAGCGAGCCGGATTGAACATGGTCCGGTAATAGCCCATCGCGGCCCTCAGGTTTTCTGGATTGCGTAAGCATTCCTTCACCCGACCCACATCATAAGTCGCGTCATACCCAGGTGACCAGTCGCTCCACAGACCGTCGATAAAAGCGAGGTCGTTAGCGGCAACGATGCCTTCGGCGATCGCCATTTGAAAAAGCCAAAAGTAGAAGGATCGTTTAAGCTGCGGATATGTAAAGGCAAGCTGCCCAAAGACGGCAAACGGCGGCACGTTACCAATCACCGCGCGGCGCCAGCGCTGTGGTTCCGCGGACAACGCCCCGTAGGCAGTCACCGCCCCCCAGTCATGCGCGATCAGCACCGCATCCCTCTTACCACCAAGTGCGGCATGCAAAGCGTTCGCATCAGCGGCCAGCGTTTTGGTGTCGTAGTGTCCGTCCGTTGGAATCTCGGTCGGGGCATAGCCACGCATGAACGGCGCGACCGCGCGATAGCCAGCCTCGGCGAGTTTCGGCAGCAGATAGCGATAGGTCCACGCGGAGTCAGGGAACCCGTGTAGGCACAGTGCCAGCGGTCCCTCTCCTGTTTCCAAATAGTGAAAACGAATCCCGTTCGCTTGAATTGATCCAGTCTGCAAGTCTGGCATGGGGGCTCCTGTCCGCGTCAGCCGCGAAGAACGTTGGTCTTCTGAGACAATACCGTGCGTCTCCTCTTTCGTCAGCACTGTCTTGCATACCAGCGCACTCGCGACGAAGAGTCAACGTGTCGGCAGACGGCGGAAAGCTGAAGGAACAATGAGGATACGCGGTCAAGATGAGGAAAGGGATCGGTGGGCCTTTGCCGGTGCCCTTTCTCCGCTAGATTCTCCGTTTTGCCGATTCTTCTTGTGCCGGGTGACAAAAGGCTGCCCGGAACGAGGTGATAAGAGGCGGGGAGCTGAAGAGTGTCGTCCCCTGTGGGGTTTTACCTCCCCTCACACCCGGACAGGGCCCCGCGTGAGAGGAGGGGGGAGGGAGAAGCGGACAATGAGAAAATCGAGTGGGCTATTTTCCCTTGCGCAGTAATTCCATCAGCTCAAACCGGCGCGGCGATAAGTCCTGAGAAAGGGTGTGATGAGCGGTGACCATTTGCGAGGCTTGTTCCTGGACGAAGTTGACCCAGGTCGCTCCCAGCGGCACCGGGATACGCACACCGTTCGCACCAGGGACGAAATCCGGGTGGGCATGGACCATCAGCGCTAAGCGGACAAAGGCCCCTTGCGGATCGTAACTCAGGACACAGAGCGGCGTATAGGTTTGCGCATCAAGATAGAAGGTACGCTTGCTGTAGGGATGCGCCCCCTTGGGCGTTGATTCGAGCACGATAACGTGACGGAGCTCCCACGGGGTCGCCGGGTACCAGTTGTTTTTTCCCCCGAACGTGAGTTGGTCTCCATGGAAAAACCCAGGCATCAACATGGTCTGCTCGCCTTTATAAGCCCAGTTATACTCATGCAGGTAGCCGATAAAGAAGAAGGGGGGTTGTTCTTCAGAAAGCACATCGTACCGCCCACCTCCCATACGGCTCATAAGGTTCACGTACCCTTTGCGCGTGCGACGATTTTGTGGACTGTAGCTGAGATCGTCATACGGAACCTTCTCGTCATCATACATGGTCGTGATCCGCATGAATCCTTCTTGGTCCGACGGGGCAATGGATTCAAATAACGCCTTGATCCGGATGCCCTGGGCTTGCCATTGCGCATCGTTGGTTTCCTGGCCGACTCGGTCCATACCGTAGCGCACACGCATACGTCCGACATTCGAACGGTCGATGGTGCCCGAGTTATTCACGCCCTGCATGGTCCCGCGCATTTCCATAGTGACGGGCATATCGCGATAGCGAAAATTCCATGCCACTTGTTCGCCCGCGCGGGGATTATTCGGGTCAATGACTGGAAATGGTCGTCCGCCCTGATAATGGTCGATTTTGTAGCCACCATTCAGTGCCACCGTTTGCAAATTCGCTGCTGTTGCCGTGACGTAAGATTCACGGACAGGCATGTCCGTTGTTGCTTGCACGGTGATGGTGAAGTCTCCTGCTTGCAGCAAGCGTAGGACTTCCACTGGTAGGACCTGCTCGGCGAGTTGCCAGTTCTGCTGAGTGAGGGTCAGCCCTGAAGTGATCTGCCTCTGTTGGAGCGTGTCAATAGCGGGAAGAACAAATGCTGATCGGACCACGTCGGGAATAGTGGTCTCAGCGGTCGCCAGCGAGGTCACGGCAAGGGCGCTGCCCAAGACCATGCCCCAGAAAAGTCCACGGTGCATACGGTTCTACTCCTTGTGTCACCCGGCATTTGCCTGGGCGCGCGATTGTATGGTATGACTTTTCAGTACAATTTTGAGACTATGTGAATATCCCAACAGTACAATTTTGAGACTTTCAAGTCAAGCGAGTTATCATGGCAGCATCACCCCAGCACCCATCCCCGCAGCGCCTCCGTCGTCCACGCAAAAAGTCCCCAGCGCGCCCGCTCCTGCCCGTTGGGAAAGACGAGCCCGGCAGCTCCCGTCGGACTGTCATTGAAGAGCATTTGCTTGATGTGGCCGCCAAGCAATTCGCCAGCACGGGCTATCGGCAAACGACGCTCGAAGAGATTGCCCGCCATGCGGGTATCGCCAAGGCGTCCATGTACCGCTACTTCGAGAACAAACAAGAATTGTTGGCCAAAATCTTCGTGAAAGTCGCCACTACGTTCACCACGAGTCTGCAACCGATCTTGATGATGACGCTGCCCCCGGAGGAAAAACTCCGCCGGGCGGTGCATCATTTGCTCCACACTATTGGTGAGAACGTTTCGTTCTTTACTGTTTTTTATAGCGAGGAAGGCGATCTGCCTCCCAAGCTGCGCGCGGAAGTGATGGAGACCCGACACCGGCTCGCCGCCAATCTGGAGAGCATCCTGCAAGAGGGGATGGAACAAGGGAGCTTTCGCGCCCTTGATGCCAAACTGATTGTCTACGCGATCGTGGGCATGTGCGGATGGCTCCATAAGTGGTACGGCACGGGAGAGGCGCGGTTGGAAGATGTCACCACCGCATTTGTCGGCATGATCGAACACGGCTGCCTCGCGACCCGTGGCACGGAAGCCCAGGCGAGTCTGACGGATCACCTGCGACATGTCCAAGACTTGCTCGGCTCCGCCATCGGACAAGCGGAACGGTTAGAAAAGAATGGTCAGGTCGGGCGACGCGCCTAAGCCGCCTGAGGTGGCCAGAGTCGCTCCTCACAACTCCGAACCTTGAACTCCGACCCCGAACTCTTATGCCCCAGCGCACCTTATTCATTCTCTCCCTCGCCGTTTTTGTCACCATGATGGGCAACAGTATGGTGATTCCTTTTCTCCCACTGTACGTGCAACAGTTTGGCGTGAGCGAATTTGGCGCGGGGTTGCTCTTCAGTGTCCATGCCGCCACTCGCACGATCATTCTCCCTTTTATTGGCACCTTGTCCGATCGGTGGGAACGTAAAACCTTTCTCCTCGCCGGGGTGCTCTGCTACACGCTCTCATCACTGGCCTATATTCCCGCAGGAGCCCTTTGGTCCTTTATCCTCATTATGGTTGTGCATGGCATCGCCACCGCGGTGGTTCATCCGATCGCGATGGCGTATGTCGGCGACCTCGCTCCGAAAGGACAGGAAGGCAAATATAGTGGCTACATCAACACGGCCCTGCTGGGCGGCATTGGTGGCGGCCCGTTAATCGGTGGGGTCCTCAAAGACATCTTCAGTATGCGGACGAACTTCATCGTCATGGCCCTCCTCAGTATCTTCGCGCTCGTTCTCCTTGCTTCCTTTCTTCCTACCGTACGGACGCGGAAAGGGGCCACGCGTGCCGCCTCAGCCTCGCTGTGGACGCTGCTGGCTGTCCGCCAGGTCGTGGGTATCGCGGGGTTCCGCTTCAGTTACGCGCTCACCAACGCGCTCACGTGGGTCTTTCTGCCGTTGATGGCAACCCACCTGCTGCCGCTCACCACCACGCAAGTCGGCGTGCTCATTTCCGTTAACGTGATTGTCAGCACGTTGCTCCAAGCTCCGTGTGGGCGACTGGCGGATCGCATGGATAAAGCCCACCTCGTCGGGATTGGTGGCCTCCTCAGCGCCATTGCCGTATGTGGTTTTCCATGGGCCACCGGATTTTGGCAGTTATTCCTTTTCAACCTGCTGGTGGGAGCCGCGTATGGACTGGCGTTCCCAGCCCATCTCGCGTTGGCGATGGAGAACGCGCGCGGCTCCGGCATGGGCGCGATGATGAGCCTGCTCATGTTCGCGCACGGGCTTGGTATGATGATTGGCCCGGTCCTGTTTGGTGCCATCGCGCGGCACTGGAGTCTGGGCAGCGCGTTTTGGAGTGGAGGAGTGCTGAATATCGTGATTATCGTCCTCTGCTATCCCCTCATGCGCGCGATCGTATCCGCGCCGGAAAGTTCGGTCATGCGTAAGCAGGAATCGGCGGTCACGGATTAGGCTCGTTGTCAGTCGTCGGTGCCGAACAGTGTTGGCTTCAGAGCGCCTCGAGTTGACGGAACTTGGACCATCTTCAGCCCCTGTGTGAACGAATCAGGCACTGGAGCTTCGATGACGACGTCATCGCCCGAGGGAAGCCTGAACTCGATTTTTTGCACGTGTAGCATGAGTCGCAGGAAGCGATGTTGCATCGCTTTCTCTCCATACAACGGGTCGCCGACTATCGCGTGGCCACGGCTGTGCAGATGCACCCGAATCTGGTGTCGGCGTCCGGTGACTGGCCGCACCTCAATGAGGGTGTGCGCGGCGAACCGCGTGAGGACGTGAAAAGAGGTAACGCTCTCTTTTCCGCGTTTGCTATCGACTCCCATGCGACCAGAGCCAAATTGTCGGAGCGGCGCGTCGATGGTGCCACTCTCTTGTGCGACGACACCGAGCACCACCGCCCGATAGGTTTTGCGCACGGTATGCCGAGAAAATTGCTCGTTGAGGAATTTGTGCGCCGCCGCGTTCTTGGCAAAGAGAATGACTCCGCTCACTTCTTTGTCGAGACGATGGACGAGGTAGAGCTTCGTTGCTCTGGTGGCGGAGAGCTGAGAGAGGAGGACCTCTTGAGTAGGGTCACGCTCAGGGATGGAGGCGAGTCCTTCAGGTTTATTGACCGCGAGAATGTCGACGTCCTCAAACAGTGGTGGTGTCATTTCTTCGTGTCGGTATGCCCGAACCCACCCGCCCGTTCTGTCGCCTCAAGCTGCGCAACTTCCCGCCATTGTACTCGTGTGACCGGAGCCACAACCAATTGGGCAATGCGGTCGCCCCGCTGAATGGTCACTGGCTGGTCCCCCAAGTTAATCACCAGAATTTTGACTTCATCACGATAGTCGGCATCAATCGTACCCGGCGCATTCAGGATGGTGAGACCTGAACGCAGGGATAAACCGCTCCGGGGGCGGATTTGCGCTTCGTAGCCTTGCGGGATGGCCAGAGCAAAGCCGGTGGGAATCAAGGTCCGGCCTAACGGCTGAAGAGTGAGGTCCGCGGTAAGGTCCGCGTGGATGTCCATGCCCGCCGCGTCAGGAGTCATGTAGCGCGGCAGCGGGATGGCATCTCCGGTGTCACGGAGGCGGGTGATGGGGATAAGCAGTTCGACAGCCATAGCAATGCTCGGACAGGGAACAGGGGTCGGATTGCCAAGGGGCATGGAATTCTCGCTCTTCTTCCGTTCCCCGTCACCCGTTCCCCAGTAGCGTTGCGTAATCGACGTTGCGCGGCACTTCTCCCAACAGAGTCAGGGCGCGATGTTCCCCGCTAAAGCACCGTGCCGCCAGCGCATGCACATCGTCAAGCGTGACCCGCTCGATCTCTTCGGCCACTTCCGCGATCGGAATGTCGCGACGGAAATACATCTCGCACCGCGCGAGACGGTTCATCCGTGATTCACTTGTCTCTAGTCCAAGAAGAAGTCCACCTTTGGCATGGCCCTTGGCGCGCCGCAGTTCGTCAGCGGTGATCCCCTCGCGTGCGACATCAGAGAGAGCGGCGCACGATAATTCGATCACCTTGGGCGCCGAGTCGGTACTTGTCGCCGCATAGATACCGAGATATCCAGCACCACGGTAGGTTGAGAGAAACGAAGACACGTCATACACCAACCCCTGACGCTCGCGAATCTCTTGGAACAGGCGCGAACTCATTCCGCCGCCAAGGGCAGTGTGGAGCAAATACGCCGCGTACCAGGCTGGGTCCTCTACCGATACACACGGGACCCCGAGACAGAGATGCGTCTGTTCCAGGTCTCGCTGATGTGGGTAGAAGCCTGGGCATGCGACCGGTGGTGTACTCGGCACGATGGGGGCTTTGCCTTTCAGCGCCGAGAGAGCTGGGCCAAATTGGGCACATATTTCTTCGTGTCGTGCCCCACCAGCCATCGCGACCACAATACGGTCGGGTCGATAGCGACGATCCAAGTAGCTCAGAAAATCGCTCCGTTGGAATCGCGACACCCCCGCGGCAGTCCCGGAGATGGGCCAGCTGAGGGGATGTCCACGCCAATAGTCGAGATGAAACAAGTCGTGAATGAGGTCGTCTGGGGTGTCTTCAATCTGGGCGATTTCTTGACAGATCACTGACCGTTCGCGTTCAATTTCCAGGTTATCGAAACGCGAGTGCAAAAAGACATCGGTCAGTAGATCAAAGGCGAGCGACAGGTGTTCGGTGAGTACCTTTGCGTAATAGCAGGTGTATTCCTTGGAGGTGAAGGCATCAAGCACGCCACCAACGGCGTCGATCTCTTCGGCGATGGCCGCGGCGGTCCGCCGTTCGGTCCCCTTGAAAAAGAGGTGTTCAAGGAAATGGGCGATGCCGTTTTCTTCGGGCGCTTCGTCGCGCGAGCCGTTCTCAACCCAGATTCCGACGGTCACCGAGGGCATACCCGGTACTTCTTCCGATACCAGGCGTACCCCGTTCTCAAGGATCGTGCGGTGCATCATTTAGTTGGTCTCGCCACCAGCCCCTTGGGTTTCTTGCAGCGCTTCACGATGGCTTAAGCGAATTTTCCCTTGCCGGTCGATTTCAAGCACTTTGACCATGATTTCGTCACCTTCCTCAACGACATCCTCCACCCGACGGACGCGTCCACCAGTGCCAAGTTCAGAAATATGCACGAGTCCGTCTCTCCCTGGCAGAATTTCGACAAACGCGCCAAAATCCATCACCTTGCGCACGGTGCCTTTGTAGATTTTGCCGATCTCCGCCTCAGCCGTGATGCGGTTAATCCGCGCGATGGCCTTGCTCATCGCCTCGCCATCGACGGAGGCGATCACAACGGTCCCATCATCCTCAACGTCAATCTTCACGCCGGTCTCTTCAATAATCGACCGAATCATCTTCCCACCTGGGCCGATGAGATCACGAATTTTTTCGGGTTTCACCTTCATCGTGGTGATCCGTGGCGCGTATCCCGATACATCCTGGCGCGCCTCCTCCAACACTTTCATCATTTGCTCAAGAATGAACAGACGCCCGTCACGTGCTTGGTACAGGGCTTGTTGCATGACTTCCTTCGTGACTCCGGCGATTTTAATGTCCATCTGCAACGCGGTAATGCCCTGCGTGGTGCCCGCGACCTTGAAGTCCATATCGCCCAGGTGATCCTCGTCTCCGAGAATATCACTGAGCACCCGAACCGCTTCGCCTTCTTTAATGAGCCCCATCGCGATACCGGCCACCGGCGCTTTGATCGGCACTCCGGCATCCATCAGTGATAACGTCCCACCACAAACGGTCGCCATGGAGGAAGAGCCGTTGGACTCCAACACTTCAGACACGATGCGCACGGTATAGGGAAAATCGCTGCCTTCGGGCATCACGGCTTGCAATGCGCGCTCGGCCAAGGCCCCATGCCCGATCTCGCGGCGACCGGGGCCGCGTAAGGGCCGGACCTCGCCCACACTAAAGGCGGGGAAATTGTAGTGGAGCATGAATTTCTTGAAATGTTCGCCAACCAGCGCATCCACTCGTTGTTCGTCCGCCGCGGTTCCCAATGTCGCGATGACGAGCGCCTGAGTCTCACCACGAGTGAACAGCGCCGATCCATGCGTCCGTGGGAGGACCCCCACTTCGCAGGTAATCGGGCGAATGTCGGCTAAGCCACGACCATCGACCCGGCGATTTTCTCGCACGACCAGCATACGGAGGGCTTCGCCTTCGAGTTCTTCGAGCACGCCGTCGATCTCACGCCCACGATCGGGGTACTCTTCCGCCAGCGCGGTTTTCACCACTTGTTTGGCATTCACGACCGCGGTGCGGCGCTCGAATTTGCCGGGGACGAGCAAGGCCGATTCGAGTTTCCCCGCCACGAGGTCCCGCACGCGCCCGATCAGGACCGTATCGCGCGGTACTGGCACGACGGTCCGTTTTGGCTTGCCCACCACGCGGGCGATTTCGGCCTGCACATCAAGAATTGGTTTCACGGATTCCTGAGCCAGGAAGAGCGCTTCCAACATGTCCTTTTCTGATACGGCCTGTGCTCCGCCTTCCACCATGATGATCATATTGCGGCCCGCCGCCACGAACAGGTTGATGTCGCTCTCGTCGAGTTGGCTTTGCAGGGGATTGACGGTCATCACGCCGCGCAAGCGACCGATACGCACCCCGGCGATTGGGCCGCCAAAGGGGATGTCCGACACTTGAAGCGCCGCCGAGGCACCAATCATCGCGAGGGTGTCAGCGTCGTTTTCACGATCCACGGAAAGGACCGAGGCGACCACTTGGGTCTCGCAGAAGAATCCATCGGGAAATAACGGACGGAGGGCGCGATCCACTAACCGGGAGGTGAGAATTTCGCGTTCCGAGGGACGCCCTTCGCGTTTGAAGAATCCGCCGGGAATCTTCCCAGCAGCGAAGGTGCGTTCTTGATAATCGACCGTGAGGGGAAAGAAGTCGATGCCGACACGTGCTGTGTCCGTCGCCGTGGCGGTCACTAAGACGACCGTTTCGCCGTAAGAGACGATCACCGATCCACTCGCCTGTTTCGCCATGCGGCCGGTTTCGATACTGAGCGGCCGTCCATAAAATTCCATTTCTATTTTTTTATACATATACCTATGCGACTCCCCAGCGCTTCAGAAAGCGCGGTTGCGGGAAACTGGTCAGAAGGGCGGTGACGGAAGAATTAGCGACGCAATCCCAGGCTTTTAATCAGATCGCGATACCGGGCGTGATCGACCTCGCGGAGATAATCAAGCAGACGTCGCCGTTGCCCAACCATTTTCAGTAGCCCGCGTCGGGAGAGATGGTCTTTGGCGTGAGTTTTGAAATGTCCGGTCAAGTGGATAATGCGCTTCGTTAAGAGCGCGACTTGTACTTCGGGGGAGCCGGTATCCGTGTCGTGGCGTCGGTACTGTTGCACCGTCTCGGCTCGGCGCCCAACCTCCTGCATGTTGCTCATTGCTTCTCCTTAACTTATTTTTACTTATTTTGTGTCTCGACCCTCTTAACACGGCGATCCTTCACTGTAAAGCTGAAAACACGCGCAGGCATTGCCATTGTCCGTCGCGGTGTTGCACCATCGCAACTAAGGTCCCATCTGGCCCCAACATCTGGGTCGGTTCGTTGAGGTCATTTGGCTGTGGGAGTACCTGCGACAAGATATCCTGCCGTCCCTGCCGCACTAAGGTCGCGACTTCCGTTGTAATGACCACTGCGGGATAATGCTGCAATGCCGTTGTCAATGAGAGCACCGGCAGGGTCCCTCGCTCCAACAGCGGTGCGCATTCATCAAGAGGTACGGTTTGCTCAATGCCAAAAGGACCGAACCCCGTCCGTCGCAGGGTCGCGAGATATGCCCCACATCCTAACGCCTGTCCAATGTCCACGGCCAACGTGCGGATATAGGTCCCTTTGGAACAGACTAATGAAAACTGGAGCAGACTGTCCTCAATCGCTGCAAGTGCGAAATGCTCAATCACGATTTTGCGCGGCTCTCGGTCGATCTCAACGCCACGGCGGGCCAATTTGTACAAAGGTGTGCCTTGATGTTTCAGCGCCGAGTACATCGGGGGCGTTTGCCACGATTCGCCGGAGAAGCGCCGCACCATCTCTTGTAATAACTCCAACGGCAGTGCCGACACGGGCGCGGTGCGGGTGACCGTGCCCGTGATGTCATAGGTGTCGGTTTCGGCCCCCAGCCGAATCGTGCCACGGTACGCTTTGCGCTCGACCATGAGGAATTGGGCGATTTTGGTGCCCTCGCCCAGGCAAATTGGCAGGAGTCCGCTTGCGAACGGGTCGAGCGTTCCAAGATGGCCAACGCGCTCCACGGCGAGCGTCTTTTTGACCGTCCGCACCACTGCGGCGGAGGTCACCCCTTCCGGTTTATCAATGAGAAGAATGCCGTGCAGCGGAGTCACTCGTGCTTTTCTTGTTCAACCTGTCGGAGCAAACTTTCAAGGCGGTTCGCTTTTTCCAAGGTCGTATCGTAGAGAAACCGCAGCTCAGGTGTATGCCGCAGTTGCAGACGGACCGCGATTTGGCGTTTGATGTAGCCGACCGCGCTTTTGAGGCCGGCGAGCGCGTCCTCGTGGTGGGCAGGCTGTAACGTGGAGAAATAGATCTTCGCCAGCTTGAGGTCTGGGGTAATATCGACCCCGGTCAGGGTGACCCCTTCAACACGCGGGTCTTTGACTTCGCGTCGTAAAATATCGGCGACGGTCTCTTGGAGCAGACCACGAACTCGTTCTGGGCGGCGAGAAGACATAAGCAGTTATCAGTCGTCAGTAACAAAGGGGCGTTCCGGTTTTTCTGTCTTTCGGTCCTCTTGGTCTATACGACTCCAAGACTACAAAACTCCAAGATTCATCCAGAGGTTAATAGTGGATAAACTCGACCGCCGATTCGCCAACCTCCGCGAGGTGCATCTTTTCGATGAAACGGACCGCCGCTTGTAACGCGCCGTCAATGTACGCTTGGTCCGTGCCCACTTGGCAGATCCCGAGTTGTGTCTTCTGCCAGAGGTCGTGTTCGCCACACTCGGAAATCGACACGTTGAACTCGGTACGCACCCGGGCTTTTATTCTCCGCAGGACGGAGCGCTTTTCCTTGAGCGAATGACTCTCGTCAATGTACAACGTCAGCAGTAACACTCCGACCACCATCATACGCACTCAACGGCAGTTATCGAGCGGCTTGCGCACGTGGCTCCAAGCGGCGGAGGACTTGCTCCATCTCAAACGCTTCAATCGTATCCCCAGCTTTCGGGTCCTGGAAATTTTCGAGCAGGACACCACACTCCATGCCGGAAGTCACCTCCCGCACATCGTCCTTGAAGCGGCGGAGGCTCGCAATTTTTCCGGTATACACCACTTGACGGTCGCGAATGACGCGCACGTCAGAGCCGCGCGTCAATTTCCCTTCAGCCACCAAACACCCGGCGGCCAATCCTAAGCGCGACACGGGGAACGCCTGTCTTACTTCGGCCCGGCCTAGCGGTTTCTCGCGGAAGGTCGGTGCCAACATCCCTTCGAGGGCGGCTCGGACATCTTCAATCGCTTCATAAATGATGGTGTAGAGGCGAATCTCGACATTTTCACGTTCAGCGAGCTGGACAGCTTTGCTCTCGGGCTTGACATTAAAGCCGATGATAATCCCCTGCGAGGCTGAGGCCAGCAACACGTCAGATTCCGAAATCCCGCCCACGGAAGAATGCAGAATGGTCATTTTCACTTCATTGGAGGAGAGGCGTCTCAGCGAGTCCGACACGGCTTCGACTGAACCTTGGACATCCGCCTTGACGATGGCCTTCAGTTCTTTCACTTCCCCAGCCTGCACTTGCTGGTAGAACTCTTCGAGCGTACTGCGGCTGCTATGCTTGGCCAGTTCGGTTTCGCGGCGTTTCACGCGGCGATGCTCGGCCACCTCTCGTGCCGACGCTTCATCCGCCAACACAGTAAAGCGGTCTCCGGCTTCGGGGACGCCATTGAGTCCCAGAATTTCCACAGGGATGGAAGGCGTCGCTCGTTCAATCTTATTCCCCCGACTGTCAACCATCGCGCGAATGCGGCCATATTCGGACCCGCATACAAACGGATCGCCAACTTTGAGGCTCCCTTCTTGCACCAGCACGGTTGCCACTGGGCCACGCCCACGATCCAACTTTGCTTCGACAATCGTTCCACGCGCGAGCTTTTTGGGATGCGCTCGTAGTTCCATCACGTCGGCTTGGAGCAGGATCATTTCCAAGAGATAGGGAATTCCGTCGCCAGTTTTGGCGGAGACTGGGGCAAAAATCGTGTCACCACCCAGCTCCTCGGACACCACACTATGGGTGAGCAATTCGCGTTTGACCCGTTCCAGGTCCGCGCCCGGTTTATCGATTTTGTTGACCGCCACGATCATGGGGACCTTCGCGGCGCGCGCGTGATTTAACGCTTCCACGGTTTGCGGCATCACCCCATCATCAGCGGCAACGACGAGGATCACCAGATCAGTGACCTGCGCTCCTCGGGCGCGCATCGAGGTGAAGGCTTCATGACCCGGCGTGTCGAGAAAGGTCACGCTCCGACCAGAAACCTGCACGCTGTAGGCACCGATGTGTTGTGTGATCCCGCCATGTTCTTGTTCCGTGACGTTGGTCTTGCGAATCATGTCCAGGAGCGAGGTTTTGCCGTGATCGACATGGCCCATGATCGTGACCACGGGTGGACGCGGTTCGAGCTTCTCTTCGTCGGCATGCTCTTCGTGACCAACTTCCAGAGCCGATTCCACATCAAAAGCCACGTTCTCGATCGTGTGCTCGAATTCCGCGGCGACGAGGGTCGCCGTCTCAATATCAAGCGCTTGGTTGATCGTCGCCATGACACCCAGCCCCATCAACTTCTTGATGACCTCGCCCGCTTTGACGCCCATATTTCGCGCCAGATCACCCACGGTGACGACTTCGGAGATGCGCACCACGCGCTTGCTGGCCTTGGGGACCGTGATTTCGGTCTGTCGTTGGTCTTTTCCGGGGAGGACACGTTTCTTTCTGTTTCCTCCGCGGACTAACCGCAGATCTCGTTCTTGCACTTCCGTCGTTTCTGGACTGTGGACCACTTTTCGTTTTTTCGGGCGCTTTCCGGTCGCATCCGTGGGGGCCGTCGGTGCCGACGCTGGCTGCTCTCGGCTCGGAGTCGGCCCGCGGCTCGGAGTCGGCCCGCGGCTCGGAGTCGGCCCGCGGCTCCCAGGAGCGGTAGGGGGCGCACCGGGGGTGCGGGATGCCGGACGGAATTCCGTGCGGGGGCGTGGTTCAGGAGCAAGACTCCCCAGGTCAATACGGCCCAAGATACGAGAAGAGCGCTCTCCAGGGAGAATCGTCGCAGTCCCCGGCTTCGCAGGCGTCACCGTTGTTGGGGGGGCGGCTCCCACTGCTGTCCGTGGCACTAAAGGTGGTGAGGGAGGGGGAGAGACCGAAACTGGAGCTTTTGCTTCGACTCGTGGTGCTTCGACTATCATTTGGGGCTCGGATGGTGCCGAACTACTTGGGAGAGGTAACGTTTCAGGGGGCATAGGGACGGGAAGTTCCGAGAGAACAACTTCAGGAATAGCGGGAGCCGTGTCGTCAACAGGCAACTCAAAGGACAGTGGAGGAGGAGGGGGGGCAGTAAAGGGGTCTTCAGGCATTAACGCGGTGAATTCTTGTGGAGCCTCGGTTGGCAAGGGGGCTTCTTCCGTGGAGGCCACTTCGACACGCGTTGTGCGACGGCGAATGACATTCGGTCGGACTCGGCTTTCTCGAATTTCTTCGCGTGCCGTTACCACATGGGTACTCTGCTCATCCATTTCAGTCACCATCCGTTCCCCGACGATTTTTTCTTCCCCCAGCACGAGGGCGGAGGTGTCCGCCGTTGCTGGGGCAGCGCCTGGCCGAACGACCGCGATCTCTTCATCCGTGAGGGTGCTCTGCGCTTTCTTGCTGTGGATCCCAAGTTCTTCCAGTTTCGCTAACAAATATCGGGTATCCATCCCCCACTCTTTGGTCAGTTCATGAATACGTTTTCGTGGCATATTCCCTCGTTACTGCTCTGACTGCTGCGCAAGGTCCTGTTCGATTATTTTTGCATAATGGGCACGCATTTCTCGCGACACAACGATCCGTAAAGATCGCACGGGTCCAGACCGCGACGTGGCAAACGCCCGGACACAGGCTGGTTGTCGATGGCAGTATGCGCCACGTCCATTTCCAGCTCCCAGGTGCAGCGCCCCATCGGTTCCAAGCGTGAACCGCACCAGATGACGTTGTTCGTCACGCTGGCCACAGCCGACACATTGGCGTATCGGGGCAGTCTGCTTCACGCGTTCTCCTGTGAACTCTCGAGTAGTTCCGTCGGCTCTTCTGGGACGACGACGGGTTCCGTTTCAGGTTCCGCTTTGGGTTCCGCTTTGGCGACGAGATGATCGCGAGCGGCTTGTAAAATCGCTGTCGCCTTCTCCTCGCCAAGCCCATCGACTTCCAGTAAATCCTCGACCTCGGCTGCCGCCACCTCTTCCGCTGATTTGAAGCCTTGCTGATACAGCAGTTCGGCGGTCATATCTCCGATGCCATCGACCGCCCGCAAGGATTCGAGAGCACGAGAGTGTTCCAGTTCGACTTCCGATTGCGAGCGGACATTGAGCTTCCAACCGGTCAAGCGCGCGGCGAGTTTGATATTCTGTCCCTTTTTGCCAATCGCCAATGATAATTGGTCGTCAGGCACGATGACCTCCATCTCATGTTCTTCATCGTCCTGAATGACTTTTGAGACTTTGGCTGGCAAGATCGCCCGACAGACATACTCGGCGGGGTCGGCGGTCCAGGGCACAATATCAACACGCTCGCCTCGCAGTTCTTGTACCACCGATTGGACTCGGGTGCCTTTCATGCCGACACATGCCCCAACCGGATCGACATCCTGGTCAGTCGAATGCACGGCGATCTTGGCACGGCTGCCGGGTTCCCGCGCCGCACTCTTAATCTCAATGATGCCTTCATAGACCTCCGGGGCCTCTTGCTCAAACAGCTTAATGAGGAAGCCTGGATGGGTTCGTGAAAGCACGATCTGGGGGCCCTTACTCGTCATGTCCACATCAAGGACGTAGGCGCGAATGCGGTCGCCCTGCCGATAGCGCTCAAAAGGGATTTGTTCCTTCTCTGGTAAGATGGCATCGGTGCGGCCCAGGTTGACGATGATGTTCTTCTTTTCGGTACGCTGCACAATCCCGGAATAGATTTCGCCCTTACGGTTCTTGAACTCGTTGTAAATTTGCTCGCGTTCGGCTTCTCGCACTTTCTGAATCACGCTTTGTTTGGCGACTTGGGCGGCAATTCGACCGAAAGCGGCAGCCGGCAGTTTATTGAGTAGCTCATCTCCCATTTCCGCCTCTGGGTCAAACATCTCACGCGCGACGGTGAGTGTCACTTCGGTTTCGGGATCGGCGATCTGTTCGACGACCGTCTTCAGCTCGAATAATTCAATTTCCCCTAAATCGGGGTTAAATTTGGCTTCGATCCGCTTTTGTCCAAACGTGCGGCGGGCAGCGGACAGCATCGCGCTTTCTAGCGCCTCAATAATCACGGTGCGGTCCATGCCTTTTTCTTTACTCACTTGATCAATAACGCGGTTGAGGTCCTGTTGCATAAAACTGCTCTCCTCAATCAGTGCGAGCGGCCTTTTTTCTTCTCACCTTTGGAAGCCGTAAAGTTGTGCTCGACGGTTGTCTTGCGAATATCCTCCCACGCAATGCGTGTGTCGCCGATGGCCTCATCAGTCACGACAATATGGTGGTCCTCGACCGTTTGTAGTTTTCCGACAAACACGCGTCGTCCCTGCTGCTCCTCTTGTGTATGGACTCGCACGCGTTCACCACGGAAACGATGGTAATGGGCGGGCCGGAGGAGGGGTCGGTTAATGCCCGGCGAAGAGACTTCTAGTGTATAGCGCCAAGGAATGAGGTCATGGGCATCAAGAATGTCGTTCAGTTCGCGATGTATGCGTGTCAATTCATCCAGGGACACCCCACTCTCGCGATCCAGCGCGAGTCGAAGCACCCACCGACCTAGCTCTGGGCGAAAGTCGATCCCCCACAGCTCAATTCCTGCTTCTGCAATTAATGGAGTTGC
Source organism: Deltaproteobacteria bacterium (assembly GCA_009692435.1). Classification (GTDB taxonomy): domain Bacteria; phylum Desulfobacterota; class Binatia; order Bin18; family Bin18; genus JABFSC01. The sequence goes on from SHZE01000038.1 coordinate 18,262, forward strand.
CAGGGTTTCAATATGTTGAATAATGTCCTGAACCTCGGGTCGCATTTCGGAAAAAAAAAGTGGGCCAACCGCCCACTCTTCTTGACTCCCTCCGTACAACTAGACAATTCGACGCCAACACGCAAGAGGCCCGTAGGTGGGGGGTGCCGCGCAAATCAGGACACTCCGCTCTTTTCCGTCAGGTCATGGAGTGTCTGCAATTTCAGAATCTGATAAGTCCGCTTGCCTTGTGGCGTAATCACCTCGACCTCATCGCCGACTTCTTTTCGTAAGAGGGCTTGACCGATAGGCGAATTCAGCGAGACATGACTAGCGGAGGGATCCACTTCCTCTGGAAACACGACTTGGTACTCCGCCACTTGGCCACTGTTGATATCCTCAAGTTTGACCCGACTGCCGTACGCGACCATATCGTGCGGGATATTCGAGAAATCGTACATAGCGATTTCTCGCACCCGCTCTTCGAGTTGCCGGACACGCGCGCGCAGAAAATCTTGTCGGGCCCGCGCCGATTCGTACTCGGCATTCTCGCTGAGATCTCCTTGCGCCGCTGCTTCTTGCAGTGCCTTGGGCACTTGTACGGTCAGTTCGTACCGCATGGTTTCGAGTTCTTCTCGTAATCGTTTCCGAATCGGGAGTTCCATGACGTTCCTCTTTGCTGCATGAGTCAAAAACACAGTGGGGGGTGGCTTGTGTAGCCACCCCCCACTGGCGTGACGAATTGGTAAGGAGAGATGTGGAGATCACTACACCCGGGCAGTCTTCTGACCATCAGCGTCGCGTGGGAAGAAAAAGCCGTTGATCAGTTTGTCCGCTTTTTTCTTCATCGGGTTATTGTCAATTTTTTGCTTTGTCCCACCGAACCACCCCTAAAGGGGGCAAGAAAATCGGCCTCTTGGTGCACGTACCCATACATGACCACCGCCCCCAAAACAAGACCTTGAAAAAACTCTTTCATGGAATGATCCTCCAATCCGAAGCAGCCATCGGTAATAATAACATCGGGGCATGAGGCAAAACCTTAATTGCGCCGGCAAATTGCGGAGGGCTCAGCAAATAGCTATAGCGGGACTGTGCGAAAATTGCTGAATGCCGTCCTGTCCGTGCTCTACCCGCAGCGCTGTCTGGGATGTCAGGTCTTCGTTCAGGCGGACGAGCATTTTTGTCAGGGCTGTGCGCGATGCGTCACGCCGATCACGTCCCCCCTCTGTTTGCGATGTGGCATCCCTTTTTCCCCGCGGAGCGGTCCTGACCATGACTGCGGAAGCTGCCGCGAAAATCCTCCACTCTTTCGTCGAGCACGGACCTGGGCGCACTATCAATATGGAGAGGGTCCCCTCCAGCCTGTCAGTGAGGCTATTCAGCAGTTTAAGTATCACCGCAACCTGGGTGTCGGAAAACGGCTTGCCCAACTCGCCGCGACTCACTTCCCGCTCGTCGAGGAGCGATATGATGTCATCATCCCGGTTCCGCTCCATCTGAACCGTTTGCGTTGGCGCGGATTCAACCAATCGCTGCTGTTGTCACGGGCCATTGGCCATATTCATCAGATACGCGTTGATCCGTTCCTTTTAGAGCGCTCTCGACCAACCGTACCGCAAACCCAATTGAAAGAGAAAGAACGGCGGGAGAACGTGAAAGGTGCATTTACGGTTCTTCGTTCCAATCAGATTCAGGAGCGGCGCGTACTGCTGGTCGATGATGTGTATACCTCCGGCGCAACCGTCACGGAATGTACCAAGGTCCTGCTCCACGCCGGGGCTCTCGCAGTGGACGTCTTTACGCTCGCACGGGCGGTCTAAAGAGAAGTCCCAGGTAAGTCTAGCGGCAAGTCCAAAACGAGTTCAAGGTAAGCCTCGGACAAGTCAAGGCAAGTCAAAAGACTGGTCTTCGACTTCTTTGAGACTGGGCCGAGACTTGCCTTGAGACTTCCTATCCAAGCTTCGCCTTGGTCACGCGCACGGCTGCGGCAAGAGAGAGCACAAAGAAGGCGCTGAGAAAAAGCAAATCCGTGCTGACCTCCGCCAGCCCCGCACCTTTGAGCGTGATCGCACGGAGGGCATGCGCGAAATACCGAGCCGGTAAACAGTGCGACAGAAAACTGACAAACGCGGGATAGTTGTCCGTCGGGACTAAGATGCCGGTTACAATGACCGACGGAAACATGACAAAGAACCCTAGAAAGATCGCTTGTTGGACGTTCTGGGCCCATGATGAGAAAAAGATACCGAACGCCATCGTGGCGAGCATGAAGACCAGCGCAACGCCGAGCAGCAGGACCAGGCTCCCTTTCACGGCAATACCGTAGAAGAAATAATTGCCAGTCATCATCATCGTGAGCGCAATAAACCCAACTCCAACATAGGGGAGAATCTTCCCTAACATGATCTCAGCGAGGGACAGTGGCGTGGCGAGCAGTTGCTCGAAGGTTCCGCGTTCTCTTTCGAGGACAAGGGCGACCGAGGCGAGCATGAGGCAAACCTGTGTGAGCAGATTGGCTGGCATGGCTGACAGCAACCCAATCCGGTCTTGTAACCGAGGGTTGTACTAGTAGCGTTTTTCCAGTGTCACGCGGGGGGTGGTCAGACGTTGCTCGCTTCGATCCCGCGTGGGCAGGTGGGTCAATGAAAACGTTGAGGCTGCTTGGCTGATATAGTTGGCTAGCCGGAGAGCGCTCCCCGTTTGCGCGCCATTGAGCAACACTTGGATGGGCGACTCTTGTCCCCGCATGAGTTTTTCATCGAAGTTCCACGGAATAATAATGCCAGCAAGCCCATTCTGGCGACGTAAAAAACCCACAACGTCGTTCTCACTGCCGACATACCGTGGTTCTTGGAGCGCCGTTAGCGAAGCGAGGTCGCTGATGAGCCGCCGCGACAGGTCAGTGTGAGACTGATCGTACACTACCCACTCCGCGTTGGTGACTTCATTGGTGATCGCCAAGCCAAACAGGAGCAAATAGAGAATGGGCTGGATCAAGATCGCGGCAAGCAGGCCGTGATCGTGTCGCATGACCCGCGTCTCTTTACGAGTAACGGCCAGAATGTGGTGGAAGCGCATAAATAGTGGGGGGACGGAGTTCAGGGGACGGGGTTCGGATTTTTCATCCTTCATCCTTCATCCTTCATCCTTCATCCTTCATCCTTCATCCTTCATCCTTCATCCTTCATCCTTCATCCTTCATCCTTCATCCTTCATCCTTCATCCTTCATCCTTCATCC
>SHZE01000039.1 GCA_009692435.1 Deltaproteobacteria bacterium
CATGCCGGGGGCTCGTTAAAGGGGAAGGCGAAAGAACTGGGGCAGACGCTGTATGCCTTACGCGAGAGTTTGTTTAGTCACTACTTGCGCGCAGAACTGCAACAGCCTCCCATTGGGGCCTGTTAATCCCTCTGAGCGTAAGTCCTGTAAGTGATTCCCCCATGGAAGTACTCTTCATTTATTAGGGAAGATCGCCATCGGAGGAAAAAACTTTAATACGGGGCGGACGATAGGGAAGAAAGGAGATGGGCAGGGGCGGAATTGAACCGTCGACACGAGGATTTTCAGTCCTCTGCTCTACCGACTGAGCTACCTGCCCATAGGGTGGGAAAAACTACGGTTCCGGTCTTATAGACGAAAGACTTAGGAGGGGCAAGCGCCTTCAGCGGACAAGGCTCGGCAAAGGTTGTCTCGCTGATAAACGCATGGCACTATGCGGTTCAGCGAGAGCTGAAAGGGGGCAGTATGGCTGAACTGGCCTATATGGGTGCGATCGAACTGGCAAAGAAAATTTCCCAACGGGAGGTTTCAAGCCGTGAGGCGGTGGACTATTTTCTGAAGCGCGTCGCGGCTCTTGATCAACCGATTAACAGCGTGGTGACAGTTGATGCGGAAAGAGCGCGCGCGGAGGCTGATGCGGCTGATGTGGCACTCACTCGCGGAGAGGGACGTGGCCCACTGCATGGCGTACCCATGACGATCAAAGACTCTTTCCAAACCGCAGGGATGCGAACCACGTCCGGCGCGCCAGAACTCGCGAACTTCATTCCGCGAGAAGATGCCTGGCCGGTCGCGCGACTGCGTGGAGCTGGCGCAATCATTTTTGGGAAGACCAATCTCCCCATCTACGCAGGCGATCTGCAAAGTCACAATAAAGTTTTTGGTATCACCAATAATCCGTATGATGTGTCACGTACACCCGGCGGCTCTTCGGGTGGCTCCGCGGCGGCATTGGCGTGTGGGTTTACGCCACTGGAATTGGGCAGTGACATCGGTGGCTCCATTCGTCTTCCGTCTCACATGTCGGGTGTCGTTGGACATAAGCCGAGTTATGGGATCGTCCCAGCGCATGGGCAGATTCCTGGACCGCCGGGGACGTTGACGTTGGCTGACCTTGCTGTTGCCGGACCGATGGCCCGTACGGTTGAGGATTTGGAACTTGGACTTGATCTCATGGCCGGTCCCAATCGTTGGGAGCAGCCGGCCTGGCGACTGAAACTCCCAGGCCCACGTCGTCGATCACTGAAGAACTACCGGATTGCCGCGTGGCTTGACGATCCGCGTTGTCGGGTCGAACCAGAAGTCCGCACGCTGTTGGAAAACGCCGCCCGGAAATTGGCTGGGGCTGGGGTGCGTATCGATACCGACGCTCGTCCGGAGTTCACGCTAGAGAAAGTCGCGGACACTTTTTTCGCGCTTCTCCAAGCGGCTCTGGCGGGAGGAGTATCACGCGACACGCTCGAACACTACGCGACCTCGACTGGCGATACACCAGCTGATCACACGCGGCGCACCCTGGCCATGCGTCATCGGGAATGGCTCAGCTACAACGAACGTCGCCAACAGATGCGGAAACGGTGGGAAGAATTTTTTCAGCAATGGGATGCCATACTGCTCCCAGTCATGCCGTGTCCAGCGATTCCACATGACCACTCTGAGCCGCAAGCCGCACGGCTCGCACGGGTAGGGGATGAACAGCGTCCCTACTGGGACCTCGTGACCTGGATGGCTCCCGCCGGAGCGTGCTATCTCCCGGCGACCGTGGTGCCTGTTGGACAATTAGTCAATGGGTTACCGGTGGGCATCCAAATTGTTGGTCCCTACCTGCATGACCGGACCACACTGAACATCGGGAAGCATCTTTTGGAAATGGTTGGTGGCTGTCCTCGACCGGTTGGGTTTTAATGCGGCACAACCGTCGGGCTCTGATGAAGCACGGCCCGACGGTTGATGGTTCGCGTCATGGCCGCCGCTCTTCCACCTGCCGTTCGACAAAGTCGATCACGTGCCCTTCTAACTTCACTCCGTTCAGCGCATTGATCTCTTGGATGCCGGTCGGACTGGTGACGTTCACTTCGGTGAGATAGTCGCCGATAATATCGAGCCCAACAAAATAGAGGCCCTCTTGTCGTAGGCGCGGGCCGACTTCGCGGCAGATTTCGTAATCGCGAGGAGTAATGTCGGCTTTCACGCACGTGCCGCCGACGTGGATATTGCCGCGATGTTCGTCCGCGCGCGGCACTCGGAGCGTGCCGCCGAGCGGAGCACCGTTGAGGACGATCAGGCGTTTATCTCCTAGGCGGACTTCGGGAATGTAGCCTTGCGCGATAATGGGTTCTCGTCCCTCATGGGTCATGGTTTCTATCAAAGAGTTCATATTGCGATCATCGCGATGACCATAGAAAATACCGAACCCACCATGACCATCGACCGGCTTAATGATCATTTCTCCGCCGAGTTCCTCCATGAAGGCTTTGATGCGCCGCGCATCTTGTGACACTAGGGTCGGTGGAGTGACACTGGGGAAGTTGAGCGCGAAGAGTTTCTCGTTGGCCGCGCGCAGTCCCGCTGGGTTATTCATGACAAACGCCCCGTCGTGTTGGGCGAGGTCGAGGAACTGCGTCGCGTGCAAATAGGCGACATCAAACGGCGGGTCTTTGCGCATGAAGACCGCGTCAAAACCGCCGAGCGGTTCGACACTTTCACCGTAAAACGTGAAGTGATTGCCCACCTCGCGCCGCAGTTCGATGCGGCGCGCACAGCCCATCGCGCGTGAGCGGTGCACGAACAGGTCGCGCATTTCGAGATACCAGACCTCATGGCCCCGCGCTTGAGACTCAAGCATGAACACAAACGTGGTGTCCTTGTCGATCAAGACATTCTGAATCGGGTCCATGATAAAGGCGAAACGCATGGTTGTTACCCTCGGTGAAAAAGTTGATATGAAGCATAAAACGTAAATATGTAAAACATAAAAAAATAAGACGTTCCTGAATGGGAGCGGAATTTCGTATCCCGTTTACGTATTTACGTTTTATGCTCTCAGAGCAGCGGCATGCTATGGCATTGGTCAGCGCTCAGGCAAGGGGGGAAGACCGGCGGTTCCCCAGAGGAATTGACATAACGAGACGGTGACAAGGCTTGCGGTTTCCGCTCGGAGGACGTGCGAACCAAGACTGAGAATATGACAGCCAGCCAGTCGTGCCTGTTCGACTTCTTCCTCTGTAAATCCCCCCTCTGTTCCGACAATAACATGGAGTGATAAAAGTATTGGCTGTCTCTCCGCAAAATGTTTGAGTGTCTCTCGCCGTGCCTTTTCATGGAAAAGGAGGGTGGGGGTGTCGTCAGCAATCGAATGCAGGAACTCGGCAAGTGATTGCGGTGGTGCCAGGTGTGGAACTGGACTGCCAGACTGTTTGGCGGCACTCCGCGCGATCCGGTGCCAGCGTTGGAGACGGTCTTGTTGTTGGCCTTCGCGAAGCTGTGCGACGGTGAACTTCGTGATGAGAGGAACGATGCGACTCACACCGATCTCGGTGGCTTTCTCAATGACGACATCCATTTTCCGCCCTTTGAGGAGCCCTTGCGCAAGCGTGAGGGAGAACCGAGGAGTCGCGGGTGTGGTGTGGGTAATGGTGACTTCCGCGCTGGTGGAAGACAGCGTCGCAATCGTCCCTTGATATTCCGCTCCCCGGTCATCGCACAGGAGAACGCTGTCGCCTACCTGCAATCTGAGCACATGACGCAGATGGTGAAACTCGGTTCCGTCTATGACCGCCTGCGAGTCATGGAGGTGCGAAGTGGGGAGAAAGAAACGACGCATACGAAAAGAGTGAAGAGGTTGTCAGTTCAGAGGATTAGCATCGTTGACAGACCAGTGTTACCCACTCCTCGCGAGGGTAGCGCTGCACCAGTTTCCAGTGTGGGAGGGAGTAGGTTGCCAGGATGTCTGACTCTTGTTCCAAGAGAATGCCTGAGAGAATGGAGTGGCCGCCGCTCTGAACGAGACGTGCAATGTGAGGTGCCAGGGACACTAGCGTAATTGAGAAGAGATTGGCGACAAGCAACGGCACTGGAGAAAGGAACTGGTCGAGCGGCGTAGCACTCAGATGGATGGCTTCCGCGACCTGGTTCGCTTCGCCGTTTTGGCGCGCTTCCTCGAGCGCGATCGGATCAATGTCAGTTGCCCACACTGTCGGAGTTCCAAGTTTGGCGAGGGCGATGGCGAGAATGCCAGAACCAGTTCCGAGGTCGAGCGCCGCTGACGGAGGTCCATGTTTGCTACTCAGGGCTTCGATGGCTTCGAGACAGCCTTGCGTGGTGGCATGATGCCCAGTGCCAAACGCCATGCTGGGGTTGATGACCAACAGGATACGGTCCGCAGCCTGAGAGGGTATTTCCCACGGTGGCAGAACCAGAAACCGTTGTCCAACTGGAAGCGGAGGGAAGTGCCCACGCCACTGGTCCGCCCACGCCTCGCTTGAAATTTCGGTGATTTGCAACTCCGGTTGTCTAAGGTTTGGAGAGAGCGGGAGTAGTTCAGGCAGATGGAGTGTGACCGCTTCAATTAACACCGACCTGGACGTATCAATTGAGAAAAATCCTTGCACTTCGGTGTACGCTGGCCGCGGCTGAGAGAAATCGCGCTCACTCTCAACCACACCAACTGAACCGAGTTCCACCAAGAAGTTGGCCACCGCTTCGGCTGCGTCGTGTGGAACAGGGACCGCGAGGCGAAGCCAGACTTGGGGGGCGGGATTACGGATTGCGGATTGCGGATTGCCGGGGGTGTCTGAGTCCAAGGTCTCGTATCCAACGTCTAAAAGTTTCGGGTTTCGAGTTCCATGTTTGCGACGATCCGAAGTCTCATGTTTTTGACTTTTGACTTTTGACTTTTGACTTTTGACGTGCTCCTGTCCTATCGTCCAACGATGATCGCCGTTTCCGCTTGAGGATCAAAATACGTTCGCGCGACGCGACGCAAGTCGTTGGGGGTCACGGCGTTGATGGCGGTGAGATAACGGCGACCGTTGTCATAGCCCAGCCCGTAGAGTTCATTGAATGCCAGTTCCTCGGCCTGTGCGTTGTTGGACTGGAGCGAAATTTCGTAACTTCCCGTGATGTATTTTTTGGCCTGATCAAGTTCCTCCGTGCTCACGAGGTCCGTGCGGAGCCGGGCTAATTCCGCGCGTGCGGCCATCATCGCCTCCTCTACTTTGTTGGGATCGGTACCGAGGTAGATGCCAAAGACGCCAGGTGCGACCCCTTCCATGCTAAAGGCGGTGACGGAGTAGGCGAGCGCCCGCTGCTCTCGGACCTCATAGAAAAGCCGTCCCCCTTGGCGTGAGAGTACCACATCCAGCATTTTCAGGGCGTAGCGGTCTGGGTGTGACAGCGAGACCCCGCGAAACCCGAGTACGACGTGGGCCTGTTGCTTGTCGACCTCTTTGCGGACCTGACGTCCGGCGTCGGGTCGTGGTTCGGCGGGCGGAAGGACCTTAGGATGGCCACTGACAGGAAGCGATTCCAGCGCTCTGCGCAACTGAGCCACGGTTGTCTCCGTGTCCACATCCCCAACGACGCTGACGATAAGTTGATTCGGGTCCAGCAAGCTTTGGTAGTACACGGCAAGCGCCTCTCGCTCCACGGCGCGCAGACTCTCTTCCGTGCCCATGATCGACAACCGATATGGGTGCGAGGTGAACAAGGTGGCATAGAACAAATCGAACGCGATCTGCGCGAGCTCATCTTCGCGATTCTTGATGGCGAGCAGAATCTCGCGTCGCCGTTTCTCCACTTCTTCGAGTGGAAACGTCGGATGTAAGAGGGTGTCGAGAAAGAGATCAATCGCGTTGTCCGCTCGGTTGGCGGTCAAGAAAGCACCAGACAATCCCACACTATTTCGTCCAGAGAAGCCGCGAAGACTGCCGGCGAGTGATTCTATCGCTTCGGTGAGTTCGAGACGCGAGAAACGGTCACTGCCGCGATTCAATAACCCGGCCAGGAAGTTGTTGATGCCATTCGTCGTGTCGTTCTCGAACAGCAGGCCACCAAGCATCACCGCCTGCACAGCCATGACCGGGACAGCATGATGTTCTTTCACGAGAATCCGTACGCCATTCTCTAATGTGGTAAGCGACACGTGGGCATGGTCCCTCTGCGCAACCGGGGGATGGGAACGAACGATGACCGGAGCGACCGCGGGCCGATCCAGTTGGTGACAGAGGTCCTGGACTTCCGTCGCGGTTGGGAGTGCCGCATCTTTTGTGGCACCAAGGAGGACGAGCGTGAGGGCCTCGGGTCGGAGATAGCGTTGCGCGACATTCTGGATGTCTTGTCGTGTGACTGCGGCGAGGCCGTCGAGGTAGCGGCGCTCATAATCCACATCTTCAAAAACGGTCAGAAAATAGCCGAGCTGTCGGGATTGTCCTTGCACTGTCTCGCGGCGGTAAATGAAATCGCTTTCGAGATTAGTACGCGCGCGCGCGAGTTCGATGGAAGAGACTTGTTCATACTTACAGCGAAAGATCAAAGCTAATAGCTCTTCTAGTGTCGGGCGAATTTTGTCGCGCTCAAGGGCGGCAGTGACAAGGAACAGCCCTGGGTCTTGTGGAGTATAGGCCTGTGCCGAAATCCAATTGACCAGTTCTTTCTCGATTTGGAGGGATTGGACGAGGTACGCACTCTCCCCGCCACCCAAGATGTAGCCTAACAGATCAAGGGCAAAGACATCTTTATGACTCGCCGGTGGGAGTGGGAAACTTAGGTAGAGGTAAAATTCCTCGACGTTCATGTCGACGACCGACATTCGTAATGCGTTTTGTGGGGGTTCCGCCGTGCGTGGACGCACGGGGAGAGGGGTTGCTGGGCGAGAAGCAAACAGGCGGAGCACTTCTTGTCGTGTTGTCTCACACTCGACATCGCCGACGATCACGAGCGTCATATTATTCGGGTGGTACCACCGTTGATAGAAATTGACGACCCGTTCCCGGTTCAATGCCTCAATGGTCTCGCGGAATCCGATGACGGGACGACCATACGGATGAGTGGTGTATGCCTGGCGAAACAGTTCGGTGGCTGCGCGGGAGGTGGGTGAATCCTCACCCCGTTTCCATTCCTCCATGACGACGTTGAGTTCTTTACTCAGCTCGTGAGGGTCGAAGGTCGTGTTCTGGAGGGCGTCGGCGATAATATCGAGGCCGGTGGCGAAAAAGCGTGAGGCGAGGATGAGATGATAGACCGTATGGTCGGAGGAGGTGAACGCATTGATCTGTCCACCTGAAGATTCCACTTCCGCAGCAATGGCACCGACCGGACGCCGTTGGGTGCCCTTGAAAATCATGTGTTCATGGACATGCGCGGCACCGGCAACATCCGGCGTTTCGTCGGCACTTCCCGCCTTTACCCACATCTGGATGGCGACGACAGGCGCAAAATGGTCTTCTTGGATAATGACTTGAAGGCCGTTTTCGAGTGTACATAGTAATCGCGCTTGGGTGGACGATGCGGTCAGAACGGAAGGCTGAGTCTGTGTCATAACTGTGTGGTGTTTCACAACCTACTAGGCGAGTCAATTGACTCACGCGGAGACGAGGAGACGCGGAGTTATGGACTCCGCGTCTCCTCGTCTCCGCGTGAAAGAGTGAGTAAGGGAAGAAATGTCTGGATGAAAATGCGAGGAGGGGGACTTGAACCCCCACGAGTGTTACCCCACTAGCCCCTCAAACTAGCGCGTCTGCCAGTTCCGCCATCCTCGCAAAGGAGGCATGGTGAAAACCATGCCCTGAAGGAGCGGGAAACATACCGTGCTTCCAAGAACTGGTCTAGAGGGGAAACTGGAATTTGGCGCGAGGCTCCCAAGAACGAGATCCAATTGGTACATACTCATCGTAGAAAGAGAACATGGTGCGCTTACGTCTAGGCAAAGTGGTTGCATGATGTCGTCAAGAGATGCTAAAGAGGGCCGCTGTGCACGATCAGGAAAGCCGTTCTTCGCGCTCTCCCACTGAGCAGGACTTGGGAAAGATGCTCCAAAGAGTCGCAACGAGTGACCAGTACGCTGTGGCGGAGCTGTATGACGCCACGAGTGCCGTTGTTTTCGGACTAGCGCTGCGCATCTTGCAAGCGCGCGATGCGGCTGAGGATGTGGTCGTCGAGGTCTATTCCCAAATGTGGGCACAAGCGGCAACCTACGATGCTCAACGGGGAACCCCTCTGGCGTGGATACTGACGATAACTCGGAGCCGTGCCATTGATGCGCGACGCTCCCGAAATCGGACCCGCGTGGAAGAGCCGATAGAGGCGGTTGGGGATCTTCCCGCGATGACGCTCAACCCGGAGGAGCACAGTGTGGCCCTCGAACGTCATCGCTTGGTGAAAGACGCATTGGAAAATTTAACAACCTTGTAACGACAGGTGATCGAACTGGCCTATTTCTCCGGCTTGAGTCATGCCGAGCTTGCCGTGCGCCTCGGACAACCGTTAGGAACGGTCAAAACCCGAGTGCTGCTGGGAATGCTGCGGCTCCGAGAACTGCTTGCCCCGCTTGCGACAGGAGTCGACAGCTCAGCGAGCGCGGTAAAGGAGCACGCGATATGACATCCCACCATTCGGTAGAAGAAGCCCAAGAGTGGGGAGCCCTCTATGCGCTGGGTACATTGCCAGACGATGAAGCCCGGACTTTCGAGCAGCACCTGACGACGTGCCCGCTCTGCACGCACGAAGTGGCGGCGTTTGCCGCGGTGACTCAGGGCTTGGCTCATGTAGCGATGCCGCAACTCCCCCGTCCGGAGGTGCGTGCTCGGGTGCTGGCACAGGTGATGAGTCCTGGGCTCTCGCAAACACAACCCATCATAGACAAAGACCTGTCTCGGTTTGTCGGCTCGTCGTGGCTTGAGTGGCAGCCGGGGAATACGCCTGGCGTTGACATCAAAGTGCTCTCCATCGACCAAACTCGGAATTACTTCACCACGTTAGTGCGCATGGCCCCTGGCGCTATCCTCGCCTCCCACCGTCATGTCGACATCGAAGAGTCGTACGTACTTGAGGGGGATCTCTTAATTTCCGGCATGCGTATGCAACCAGGCGACTATTGTCGCGCTGAAGCTGGCTCGCTTCACGCCGGAGTGACGACGCGGACCGGCTGCGTCTTTATTGCCGTTGCTTCCTTACGAAACGAGTGGTTGGCCTAAGTGTCGTGTCAGTGTTGGAGTTCTGATTGCAGTGCGGTGGCCACCTGCTGGTATTCCCTCTCAATGGCGGACATGAGTGCCGCGGCATTATCGGTCGTGTTCGCCTGACCTATGTCTTCAAGGTTTTGACACAGTTTGGCGAGCGATTGCGCACCAACCGTGGCACTGGTGGACTTTAGCGTGTGCGCCGCGCGGTGGAGGGTTGGGGGATCGTTCTGGGCAATGGCCACGCGAATGGTCTCAATGAGCGAAACCGAGTCTTTCAGATAACTGCCAACCAACCTATGGATAATGTTGGGTTTCCCTGGGCGTTGCAGCGTGCGTATTTGATCGAGCGCGTGGGGATCCAGAATACCGTTGACGGAGGTCTTCTCGGGGCCGGGCGCTCCCGCGCCTGATTGCCGCTGCTCCACGCCTTGTGATGGGCGTAGGGCTGAGACGGGAATAATTTTTTGCGCATTTCCCTGCTGGGCTGTTTGTGGCAGCCAGCGGGAAAGGACCTTGCGCAATTGTTCTTGCGAAAACGGTTTGCTCAGATAATCATCCATCCCCGCGGCGAGGCACAGCTCTTGATCTCCAGTCATCGCATTGGCAGTGAGGGCGATAATCGGGAGCCGGGGTCGGGTCGTGGAAGTCGTGGCGGCCTCTTGGGAGCGAATGGCTTTGGTGGCTTCAAATCCGTCCATTTCGGGCATTTGGCAATCCATTAAGACCAAATCATAGGTGCTCCGCGCTAACGCCTTGAGCGCTTCCTTTCCGTTGTATACGGTTTCGACTTGGCATCCCATCAATTCAAGCATGGTCAGCGCAACATCTTGGTTCATGGGGTTATCTTCAGCCAACAGCAAGCGTGCGGAGGCAAAGGTCGAAGGATTTCTCGTGGCCTGTCTTGTCGTCGTCATAGTCGGCATGGGGGAGAGCGTTTGTGCCGGGATGGGTGCGGAGTGGTGATGGGTCATGGCCGTGAGCAGAGCCTTGTACAGGTCAGCCTGTCGAGCGGGTTTGTTAATGGAAATGGTGATGCCAGCTTGACGCGCGGCTTTCATCTCGTCGCGGGCACTAACGGAGGTCAACATGACGAGAGGGATATTGGCCAGGTGCGGATCCGCCTTAATTTCCAGTGTTAACCTGAGACCGTCCATTTCCGGCATGTGCATGTCGAGAATGGCGAGATCATACGGAGTTCCTTGATGAGCCGCCTTCCGCAAAAGAACGAGTGCCTGAGCGCCACTGCCCGCACTCTCGGCCAGCATCCGCCAGGCGCTTGTCTGATGATGAAGGATCTCTCGGTTGGTGGCATTGTCATCGACGATCAAGAGCCGAACCCCCCTCAGGCTGCGAGTCGGGATGCTCAATTCCTGGGTGCCGAGTTGTGTGACCACGAGTTGAACGGTGAACCAGAATGTAGAACCTTGCCCCGGGGTGCTGTCGACGCCGATCGTTCCGCCCATCATTTCCGCGAGTTGCTTGGCGATGACGAGGCCGAGGCCGGTTCCCCCAAATTTCCGGGTCATGGAGCCATCCGCCTGTGAGAATGATCGAAAGAGGCGGGTCATCTGCTCTGGCGTAATGCCAATCCCGGTGTCACGGATGGAAAAATGGAGCTGGCATGTCTGATCGGCATGAGGGGCTTTCTCAGGCGCACTCTTTGTATGCGTGGGGTCAAGTTGGACTCGAATAGTCACCTCACCTTGCTGGGTAAATTTGATGGCATTCCCGATCAGGTTGATGAGGATTTGCCGTAAGCGTCCGGAATCCCCTCGTACCAAAAGGGGGAGATCCGCGTGGAGAAGACACGCGAATTCAAGCCCCTTTGTCTGAGACCGGTTGGTGAGCAACTCGACAACGTCTTCAACCGTTTCTCGCACGTTGAACTCGACGGATTCAAGTTCAAGTTTTCCGGCTTCGATTTTGGAGAAGTCGAGAATGTCATTAATGACCTGAAGGAGCGCTTCCCCAGAGTGATGCACGGTCTCGGCGAATCGACGTTGCTGATCGGTGAGATCACTGTCCAGAAGCAATTCGGTCATACCCAGGACCCCGTTCATCGGAGTCCGAATCTCGTGACTCATGTTGGCGAGGAACTGCGACTTCGCGCGATTCGCTTCCTCGGCTTGCTGAGCCAGGGAAAGCGCGCGATCGGTGGCATGCTGGAGTTCGGTTGTGCGTTGCGTCACTTGCGCCTCGAGGTTCTGTTGATAGTGTTTGATTTCCCGCCGAGAATGGCGGAGGCGCTTCACCATTTGGTTAAAAGCCGTGGCGAGGTCGTTAATTTCGTCATGCGTTGAGATGTCGACGTGGTGGTCAAGGTTCCCTTCCGCGATGTCCTGGGTTACACGAACGAGACGTTTGATTGGTGCGGCGATTCTGCGAGTGAGGAACGCCGTAATGAGAAGACTGACAGCGATTACGCCCAGCGTGACGAGGATCGCGGACTGGAGATACTCTTTGATGACTGCAAAGAGCCCCTCCAGGCTCAAGCCGACCTGGAGATAACCCAAAATTTCCGGTTCTTGTGAGGACGGGGCGAGAGATTGCAAGAACAGGTTCGCATCCTCTGTTTTGGGAGCACTGACAACGGGGGCGACGATGTGAATGTACGTTTTTCCATCCCCCGGATTGACGACGTCCTCAAAGCGAATGGTTGACTGTCCGAGAAACTCGGGCTTGAGGGGTGGGATCCGGATCTCGGGATTCGCGGTGTGTTGGGTCAGGAGCTGTCCTTGTTTGTTCAGGACAGTCGTATACGCGACGTCGGCATCAACGCTGAGGCTATCGAGGACACGGGTGAGAGCCTCAGCGTTTTCCGTATAGAGGGCATATTCACTATTCTGCGCCATGATGGCGGCGATCATGATACCACGATGCGTGAGCGCACCATAGTTGTTGGCCATTTCCCGTAAGACACTAAAGAACGAGATCAGAGAGACGGTCAGCAAAATGACCGTGGTCATGAGGATGTTGAATTTTGTGGTGAGGCTAACCCGGCGTTGTGAGGCCATGATGAGGAGAGCTTTCTATTCAACCACTTGTTGGGCGCCGTGAAGGAGAGGTGGCGCGAGATCGACCTTCATGTATTGGGCCGTCTTAAGATTAACCGAATACGTGATCTTTCGTGGTGGAACCGGTGGGATTGATCCGGCTTTGGTTCCTTGGAGTACCCTGACGGCGATTGCTCCACATTGAGCCCCCAAATCAGTATAGTCTCGGTCCAGGGCATACAAGGCCCCTGCTTTTGTCCATGAAGAGGAAAGGCCAACGAAGGGAATTCGATTGCGGAAGGAAAATAGCAAAATAGGTTCTGCTGTTTGTGGGGACAACACGGTCTGATCGGTGAGCCCCCACAACACATCGGCATCCTTTGCTAGGCTAGCGAGCGCTTCGGGGAGGGCTTGTGGAGTCTCTACCGGACGCGCCAGAATCGTGAGACCTAACGTCCGTGCCACTCTGTGTGCTTCTTCAACCTGGGCTTGATTCTCCGCCGGGTTATAGAGCACCCCAATGGTTTTTCGATTCGGCAGAAAATCCTGGAGTCGTTGTAACTGAGCTTCTATTGAGAAATTAATGGTGACCCCAGTCACGTTCGCGGATTTGCCCAGTTCTTTGGCGCTGACGATCATACACGCGATCACCGGTACATCGACGACTTCCTGGAGCGCCAGTTGTGTGGCTTGCGAACCGACTGTGAGAATGAGCCGTGCCCCCGCTTTCTGGGCTGTGGAGAGACACTCCTGACTCTGGGCTGGTTCCGTTTGGAGGGAAGAGACCAAGAGTGGGCCTTCGATCTGTTGTTGTTCGAGGTAGTGACGAAAGCTTGCTACGACCTCTTGATAGGGGCCAGAGTCGTGACTGGTGATGAGGATAATCGGCGTATTTTGCGCCACGCTGGCTGTCAGGTGCGCACTGGCGAGTACCAGTGCGCACGCGAGGACCAAGGTTTTGGCAAAAGCGCTGAAATGCGAGAGTGGAAACATATCGATTGCTGGTTACCTAGAATCCATATTTGAGTTTGACCCAGAATGTCCGCCCGTCTTGTTCAATAATGGCCTGATCATGTTCCCCCGACCCCGGATCGCCGTACCGCTGATCGAATAAGTTGGCGAAACTCAACGACATCTCCGCGTTGTGAATAATGTTCTGGCTAAACAACGTGAAATTCATCAGGAAAAAGCTACTGGTGGAAATCTGTTCGGGCTTTTCAGACAGCGTGCGCCGTTGACTCAGAAAGCGTCCTTCAATGGCCGCGAAAACTTGATCTGAGAGCAGAGGGATGATGAGGCCGCCCTTCACGAGATGATGGGGGGAGTTTGTGAGGGGTCGATTTGTACGCTGGTCTTCAGTTTCTTGTAGGGCATAGCCGAGGCGTGCTTCCATACCCGATGGCCACTTCCCTTCGAGGAATAGTTCGATGCCTTTTGCGTCGATTGATTCGACGTTCTCGAACCGCAAATTTTTGCTGTTTTCATTAGGTTGGACCTGGCTGATCAAGCCATCAATCGTGTAATAATAGCCAGTAATACTGGCGCGCAGATATTTGTTGAAATAATGGTCAACGACGATCTCGTACGTCGTGATGTCTTCAGGTTTGAGGTTGTCATTCTTCTCAAAGCCCGTCCCGCTATAAAACCCTTCGTAGACGCTCGGAGCGCGGAACGCTTCACCATAGAGAAGTTTGATTGAGGTGTTCTTGAGGTTGTAGATCAACGCGAGACGCGGATTGACGGTCCCGCCGAAGGTACTGTAGTGGTCATAGCGAACCCCAGCATTGAGGATCAAGTTATCCAGGAGTGAAAACTCGTCCTGGAAGAAGAACGCCCAGATGCGCGAATCTTTCTTTTCGTTGAGGTAAGACCGAAACGGGGGGGAGGTATCGGCGTTGCTCAGGTCCTGACGAAAGTTGTCGCGGTATTCCGTGCCTATGGTGAACTTGTGACGTTGCCAAAGGCGTTTGGTGAGTTTGAGCTCCCCGCCCCACCATTCTCCGAGTCCGACATCTTGGTTCAGGACCCGTTGGCGTCTTTCCTCGGTTTCGTAGTCGTAGAGGTAATCGCCACGATAGTAAAAACGGTCGTAGTACAGGCGAGCGCTGAGTCCGAGCTGGTTCGCAAATTCATGGTCATATTTGAGGTCTACGTAGCCATGCTCATCGACGGTACGGGAACGGGTCGTATTGAACACCGTGCCAAAGGCTGCTGTTGGGAAAGCTTTATTGCGAGAGAGGAATCCGCCTTGCAAGGAAAAATCCGCGAACGAGGCTTTCGCGAAGAAGTAAGGAAAACGATCGTCGTCGCCATTGCGGACGAACCCGTTGTTCGTCTCAGGCTTGGTAAACTCGCGAAAAAACAGGTTCCGGTGACCATGACTATCATAAAAAGAGGTTGACAGGAGCACTTCGAGACCGTTCTGAAATCGGTTACCGTAGGTCACGCGGCCTTTATACGATTGAAAACTACCGTATTCGCCGGAGACTTCTAATCCGCGAATGTCCCGTCCGCGCTTGGTCATGATGTTGATGACGCCGAAGAAGGCATTGGTGCCGTACAGTGAGGAGCTGGGGCCGCGAATAATTTCCACTCGATCTATCAGGTCAACATCGACGACACCCTCGGTTCCCAATCCAGCCTGATCGTAATTGTTATCATTGAGCCGGTGGTTATCGATTAATAAGAGAATGCGCGAGTTGTAATCTCCCGGAGGGTTGAACCCGCGCACTCCCAAATAACTGTAGTTGCGGTCGTTCGTGACGAAGAAACCGTTGACGCTTTGCAGAATATCCGCCAGGGTCCGGTAGCCATATTTCTTAATTTCATCAGAAGTGATGATGGTGACCGAGGAAGGAGCCTCCGTGACTTTCTGTTCGTACTTCGACGCGCTATAGACCGAAGGAATATCCCGAAAAATAATGTCTTCTGTACTTGTCGGCGGTGGGGGGGGGAGTTTCGTTGGGAGTTCTGATTGAGCATGGGCGAATCCCGACAGCAGACAAAACAAAAGAATCACGCGTGGCGATGCCCGGCCCATCCGAGACTGGGCAGGCACGCGGACCCCATGACGAAAGGTCAGGACAGCGGGCGTTGTGCTTCTATGCATCAGAAAATATGTCCCCATTGTCAGATCGCTTCAGGAGGAATGGTGCCTACAGGTTCTGAGCGATTCACCCCAACTTGCCAAAACTTGACCGACGCCGCCGAATCGACGAGAGCAGCCATTTCCGCTCCCAGAAGCACTATCGGCAACCGGAGAGAAATTTTTACAAGAAAATGTCCCCAGCGTTATGAGTGAGAAGATTTTCTCTCTGTTTGCCGGTGAGACTATCCATCCGTGTGGAAAATAAGCCACCCGATACCGACCAGAACCATAACGGCAACCGCCTGGTCAACTGGACGCCACGAAAAAGACCGGCCACTCAACACCGCAACGCCAAGTATGGTGCTTCCAAACCAGAGGAGTGTTTGGATTTCCGCTGTCACTATACCGGCCTCACGCAGATGGCGAACCGTTATCCAGTAGATGGCAATGCCCGTGGCGAAGCCGACGGCGGAGCGGATGGCCTCGGAGAAAACTAAGGAAGGACCTTGCCACATGCGAGCGGCATGAGTGAATCCCAAGGAATCACAAAAACCAGAGATCAGAGTCAAGATGAGGATAATGATTGCTGGATGGACTTTTGTCAGCATAATGTTACGTGGCCTGATTGTGCGCTAGCTCTTTTCCGCGCTCGCGAGCATCAACCCTTGGTAGAAGCGCGAGGGGCGATCGGCTGAAACGCTGCGAATATTAATACTTTCGGGTTTGCAGCCCGCCGTTATGAGCCCCCAGGCTAAATCCGTTTCATTCAGATTGACCGCGGGAAATATCTTCCGACCAACTGAGTACGAATGTGCTCCCTTAAGAGCAGAGATGATGAATTTTCCTCCTGGCCGGACGAGTGAAGCAATGTTGAACATGAAGGTGCGCCATTGCTGACGGTCGTCGGTTGCTGATTCCGCGCAGAAATTACTGACTACCACATCATAGTTGCGCGCAGGCCCAGGGAGTGGGGGGGTGAGCCGTGCATCGCAGCGGCCGAGCCAGGTAATTCGTTTCCGCAGTTGCTTTTCGCGTGCGGCGATGTCGCCCGGTGTGCACGGCCGGCCTAGTTCTAAAGTGAGGGTAGCACTGACAAACGGTTGCCAATTAAAAGCGAGTTTTTTTTCTTCGAGCCACAGCCTCACTTCAGCGAGATTGGTTTCCAAGTAGTCGCAGAAATGAATCTCTTTAACTTTGTGAGCGGCCCCGATGAGGGGGTAGATCGTGGGGCCACCACCAAAATCCAACAATGAACTCGCGTTGGGAATCGTCTTGTAGGTATCAACGAAAAACCGCACAAGCGCGGAGTTCTCCATCGCAAGATCGGAATAGTATTCGTGTAGGTAGGTTTTGGGATTAAACTCTCGCCAATCCTGAACACGCGGGAGCGGAGAGGTTCCGTGCGTATCTCGGCCTTTGATTGCCGATGACGAATTGACCCACATTGCAGGCGTGACCGTAAAGCCAAGAGTTGAGGAGAGAGAGTCAGTGTTCACATTCCACTCCTTATACATGCGTGAATGCCTCTCAGCGGCCATCTTCGTGGGATATTCCACGTTCAATCTTGCGATGGCAGTCAGAGACGGCCTCCGTTCTTATTTTCGGATCGTATATCTCGCATTTCTCATCGGTTGCTTATCGGAAAACTTTAAGTGTAAACGCGATATTTTCGTGCCTGCTCCTGTTGTTGGGTGCAAATGCGGGTGTCTGAGAAACTGTCGTGAGGCGTATGCCTGAATATCTGGTCCTCTTGGCCGATGAAGGCTTATTGAAAGAAAAGGTCGAGAAAAGCCGAGATTGTATCTTGCTTGCCCACGTGTGAAGGGCGGGCCACCGGAGAGTTTCGCTTGAACCGAAACATTCAAGCGAAACACCACAATACACAAGTAGGAAGGGGACAAGGGGAGAGAGCCGAGCCGAGGAAGGCGTTAGCCGCCTTGAAACTGAGGCTTCCGTTTTTCGACAAAGGCGCGAGCGGCTTCTTTGGCGTCCTCACTGCCGGTGAGATCGTGCGTCATGTTTTGCTCGAAACGATAGCCGTCGCGCAGGTCCATGAACTCAATCGTGTTCATGGCGTGTTTCGCGAGCTTGATCGCCAGCGGGCTTTTTTCGGCGATATTCCGAGCGAGCGCACGGGCCTCGGTGAGCAACTGGTCCGCTGGGACAACTTGTTCGACAATACCTCGACGGTAGAGTTCGGACGCCCCGATCCGCTCGCCGGTGTACATCATCTTTCGTGCCTTGTAGACGCCGAACAACCGTTGACAGTGACGACCGCCGCCCAGGAGCCCGACATCGATTTCCGGGAGTCCAATCACAGCGTTTTCCGAGGCAATGAGCATATCACATGAGGCGACGAGGGCGAGGCCGCCACCGAGTGCTGGGCCATTGATGGCACCGATGACCGGCACCGAACACTCCAGAATAGCGTGAAACGCTTCACGTGCGGCCCGTGAGTGCGCCCACATCGCGCCAGGGCGAGGGGCAGCGTGCCCTTCTAAATTCGCCGAACGTGCTTTCATGTCCGCACCGGCGCAGAAGCATTTGCCCGCGCCGGTGAAGATCGCGACCCGTACGTCCGAGCGATTGTTCAACGCATCAAAGGCGGCCTGGATTTCATCGAACATCTGCCGGTTCATGGCGTTGACGGGTGGGCGGTCAATCGTGACCGTGGCGATGTGATCGGCAATTTCGGTTTTGATGATTTCGGGGGACATATGATCTCCTTTCAGAAAGCGGTCAGCTTTCAGCGGTCAGTGTTCAGCTTTTGGATATAGGAAATGTCGTCGGTGCTTTGTAGACTGCGAGAGTCAACTGGTGAGATTTTTCCCAGACCTTTAGCTCTTTAAAATTCTTCATCCTGCGTCCTCTTGTACGAGGCTGATAGCTGAAAGCTGACCGCTGAGAGCTTTCTAACGAAACAGTGCCCTGGCAATCACCATCCGATGCACTTCCGATGGTCCTTCGCCGATGCGCCGGACCCGGGCTTCGCGATACCAACGTTCAAGTGGAAACTCTTTCGTGACGCCGTAGCCGCCGTGAATCTGCACCGCGTTGTCAATCACGCGACCTAGCATCTCGCTGGAATAGAGCTTGGCTACCGAGGCTTCGACTCGTGCATCCTCGCCACGGTCGGCTTTCCAAGCGCCATCCCAGATCAGATAGCGTGTCGCCCGAAGCTCGACTTCCGCATCGGCCAGCATCCATTGGATGGCTTGCCGCTGACTCAATGGTACTCCGAATGTCGAACGTTGCTTGGCGTGGGCGACCGCTAACCGATGCGCCGCACGAGCGACGCCCAGGTTACACGCGGAGTACGGGAAGCGTTGCTTGGTGAGTAAATCCATACACAAGTCGAGTCCATCGCCTTCCTTGCCGATCATATTAGCGGCGGGTACTCGACAATCCTCAAAGGAGACTTCGTTCGGCAATGAGACCGTCCGAATGGTGCGAAATGGACGCGCGGTGAAGCCTGGCGTGCCTTGGTCGATGATAAGGCAGCTAATGCCCTTGCGCCCTTTGGTGGGATCGGTCCGGACGAAGACCACTCCCCAGTTCGCTTCATGTGCATGCGAAATGAAAATTTTGGTGCCGTTGAGGACCCATGTATCTCCATCCCTCACCGCGCGGCATTGGATGGAGCCAGCAGGGTCTGAACCGCCACTTGGTTCGGTGATGGCGAAGAACGTATACGAGCCCGCCCGCAATGTCGGGACCGCGTATTTCTGGATTTGCTCTTCCGAGCCGCCGTAAATCACAGGCGGGGGATAGCGTCCGAACACGCCACAGCCTGGGTTATACAACCCCATGCGATGCTGTGACATCTCTTCGAGAATGACCGACATCCCGAACGTATTGACCCCGCCACCGCCGTATTGTTCCGGGGCTGCGAGGCTCCAGAGTCCGGCGGCTTTGGTTTTGGCGACAATGCGATGGTAATCCTCTTCAGCCAAATCTTCGGCGTCGGGATCAACGCGCTTTTCCGCCGGAATGATTTCATCGTGCACAATCCGACGCACTTGGTCGCGCAAGAGCTCAAGTTCCGGTGAGAGCGTAAAGCCAGGAAATGGATTCATCGGAGACCTCTAAAAATTGAGTGATTGGGTCAATGAGTCATTGAATAAGGCATTCAATGACTCATTCAAACTACTGACTACTGACTACTGACTACTGACTACTGACTACTGACTACTGACTACTGACTACTTTCTTAAACTTAGGAAGCGTCACTTCCGGTGTCACATCCTCGAACTCGACTTCAACTGGGAGGCCGAGACGCAGGTCGTCATTCGCGACGTTGGTGAGCCAGCTCACCATCCGCACTCCTTCGTCCATTTCGATGACGACCGGGCTATACGGAATAGCATCGGCAAATGGTGGGAGCATCGGTTGCATCGCCGTGGTCCACGAAAAGACCTTGCCTTTGCCCGCGGACTTGGCCCATTCCCAGTTAAAGGAGCCGCATTTCGCGCACAGGTCGCGCGGGACATGTCGCCAGGCTTGACAGTCCGTGCATCGCTGAAAGCGGAGCTCATGGTTTTTGCAATGGCCGTAAAACGCGACCGCCATCGGATCCCGTAGACGGGGGAGTGATCGTTTGTATGTTCTTTCCGCCATGTCTTCCTTACCTCCGCAAAATCATTAGACTGCCGTCGCCAAAATCACCCCAGCCGGTGACGAGCCCAACTTCCGCATCCTTTACTTGACGACCATTACACGCGTGTCGCAATTGCCGCGTCGCTTCGACGACGTGGTTCATGCCCCAGACGTGAGCCTCTGAATGGAGCCCGCCGTGCGTGTTGATCGGCAACTCATTGCCAAGTTCTAACCGACCACCTTTGACGAAGTCCGCGACTTCCCCACGTTTACAAAAGCCGAGCGCTTCGAGTTGCAACAGGACGACGTAGGTGAAGCAATCGTAAATTTCGATGAAGTCGATGTCCTTGTGACTGACCTCCGCCATCTGAAACGCTTTCGGCGCGGCGAAGCTCAAGCCAATGACGAACGGGTCCGGTCGTGCGGGAATATCATCCGCGGGGTAGGGGTGGCCCTCGGCGATCCCTGAAATATAGACCGGTTTATGTTTTAGGTCCTTCGCGCGTTCCGGAGAAGAGACGACCACCGCGGCTGCGCCATCCGTTTCCAGACAGCAATCGAACAGGCGAAATGGTTTCGAGATCCAGCGCGCGTTCATGTAGTCTTCCATCGTCAACGGGCGACCACGCATGAACGCCTTATCATTCAATTGGGCATGCTTACGCGAAGCGATGGCAATGGCGCCCATGGCTTCGTCGGGGACGTTGTATAATTGCTTGTGTCGCGTGGCGAGCCAGGCATACCATTGCACTGGGACGGTCGCTCCGAAGGGGAGATAATACTCGCCAATGGTGTTGGCCAACGCCCCCGGTGCTCCGCCGTTGCCGCTGCCGCTTGAGGTACTCACGCGCATGGACGAGTACCCATTCCATCCCAGCGGCACGAGCACGTTTTTCGCTACTCCGCAGGCGACGGCCATCGCCGCGCTTTGTATGGAAGTCACCGGACTTGCCCCACCCATGTGAACCGTGACTGAATATCGTAAATCCTCAACCCCGAGATTGGCGGCGAAATGCTCCGCCGTGGACTGAAGTGGTGGGGGAATAATGCCATCAATGTCATGCGGTTTGAGGCCCGCATCGGTGATGGCTTTCATTGACGCTTCGAGCATCAATGCGAAATCGGTCTTTCCTGAACCACGGGTGTAGGTCGTTTCTCCTATCCCCACGATGCAGGATTGATCTTTCAGCGAATACATAGCAACCCTCCTTCTGCTCAGGTCAGCTAACCGCGCGGATGGTACACCGGACAGAGGCTGATTGTAAAGAAGAAGCCTGCGTATGGCACATGGGCTTATGGCCCGCTTCGCTCTATGGCTTATGGTTATGGCATGACCTTTTTACCATAGAGCGAGCGTAGCGAAGCGAGCCATCCGCCATCCGACATAGAGCGAAGCGAGCCATCGGCCATTTTGACTCGCGCGCTTCCGGTTGTTAGGTTCTCTGGAAAGAAGATAAGGAGTACCCGTTCACGGGTTTGGGACGGGTAGAGCTGTTCAGGCAATTTTGCTAGAGTCGCCGAGTGGACAGAAAAGAGGAAGTCATTGCCGAACTGCGCGCCCTGATTGCTCAGCAAGCGGCGCAATTGGCGGCGCAGGCGGCGCGCAT